>RECM01000203.1 GCA_007694035.1 Balneolaceae bacterium | reverse complement strand
AGAGGCCAAGTTTCTGCACCCAGACCGGATTTTGGGCATCCTCCTGAAGGGTGAAACCCATTATGATAACCAGAAAGGTAACCAGAACGATGGATGTAATAGCGGCCGGCACCCGCGACAACCAGTTAACCGGAACGCTTTTACGGAAAAATGTCCAGGCTGCAATCAGCACCAGTGTAAATATGATGCCTGTATACAAGTTCACGGGCCAGGCCAGCGCGGCGGGATTCAGCCTCCCGGTACTCACCTGAAGGGTTAAACCCGTTATCAGCAGGCCCAGGGCCATCAGCCATCCCTCGGTGTAACCCCAGGGGCCGACCCAGACCGGTTTTTTTGTACGTCTGTTGTCATTCATTTCGTTGCCGATTATGTTCACTATTCAGGTTCGGCCTGCCCGCTCCCGGATTGAATCCGGAACCGGGCTATTGAGCCGATCAATAATCATTGTATATAGGACCCCTCATGGTCCGGGTCTCTTCTCTGTTCGTCCCAGCGCTGCTGCCGTTCGGCGGTTAACCTGAGCCACTCGGGCACGATTTCCACCAGGAACCGCTCTTTGTTGGCTTCAAGCTGTTCCAGATCGATTCCGATATATTTCTGTGCTTTTTCTTTTGTCGACACATCCGGAAGAGGCACATCACCGGTATGGCCCAGTTCAACCAGAACGGCTGTTATTTTCCTGCGTGCTTCATGTGCCAGATCGAGGCCATTGCCGATGGTACGGGCCAGCTCGAGCGGGGCATGGAACGAACCACCGTGGGTAGCCGCCGCATAGTCCCATCTCCACTGGGCATGGCGGATAAGGTGCAGCGCCTCAGACATCTGCTCTTCCGTTGCCCCCAGCTTCCAGGCAAATTCGGCTTCGAGGTGAGTTTTTACCAAAACATCTTCCAGCTTGGTCCTGATCTCATAGATCATATCCTGGCGGTCGTACACATTGCGGATCAGTTCGGCCTCGCTCTGGCGATGGCAGGTCTGGCAGGCTGCCGCAATATTGTTGAGCGGGCTCTGGATTTTATGATCCGTAAATTTCATGCCGCCTTCCGTTTTATAGGGCATGTGGCAATCGGCACAGGATACACCCCGCTGATAGTGGATGCCGGTTGTGAAGACCTCATAATCGGGGTGCTGGGCCTTGATCATGGGGGCTTTGCTGAGCGGATGGATCCAGTCGGCAAATCCTCTTTTATCGAAGTACCGGGCCATATCTTCGGCGGTCATGCCCTCATCCCATGGGAAGATCAGATAGTTGTTCTCCCCGAAGTAATACTCTACGTGGCACTGGGCGCAGGTAAGCGACCTCATTTGCTGATGCGAAAAACCGGATACATCCTGCCCCATGCGCGCAAATGTTTCGGCAAGTGCTGGTAACGCGATTTTCAGGCTCATGTCTTCTGCCTCATGGCAGCTGGCGCAGTTAATCGGGTTGGCAATTTCATGCCCCGTATCCGACAACATCAGGCTGTAGAATTCACCGGCACCCATATCGTCGATCAGGCGGACCACATCGGGACTTTTGCAGGTCCAGCAGGTTGCTGGCTGCGGACCGTCGCCGGCTTTCATGGGTGCACCCGTGCGAAGTGTTTCACGAACATCCTGTACCGAATAGTAGTGGCCCCTCGACAGATTGTAATCACGGGAGAAGCCGTAACCTGCAAAAAGGATGACCATTCTCGGATTCACATCCAGCAGATCGCGGCGCTGCGAGCCGAGGTACTTGCTCCTGAAGGTTGTATCGGCCATCTGCGCGTACGTATTGAACTGCCGCGGGAAATACCGGCCCCATGCTTCCGCCCGGGGGTCGAGCCGGTCTATATCGGTAGTTATGGCATAGGCAAATTCACCCGCGGTACGGCGTTCCACAATCGAGTAGGTGAGCACCCCAAGCAGAAACACGATGATCATGGTTGAAATAAAAAGTACCCAGCCGAGCCAGGGTCTGTGTTTGATACGGTCGCCAATGGTTTTCATAACTTTGGTGAATTTTTTAACGGTTGGTAATCGTTCTCAGCCACTCAGGCATGGGAGACTGTGGAATCGGGATGCGTGCGTGGGGTACCGATGCCGTCGAACGTACAGTACCATGGGGTACATCCCGGTGGCAATCCCAGCAGAGCCGGCCTTCGCCCTTTTGGACCTGATCATAGCTTATTTTCCCGGAAGTGACATGCTGGTTGGTGTGATCATGGCAGCGCTGGCAGTTGGCCTGAACCGCCCTTTGGCCAGCCTCGTGCATGATTATGGGGTCCGGAGTGGTATTCAGGGTAAAAATGGTGGCATGACGCAGCCCGTCCTGGGCCTTAAAAACGTAGTGCTTGATGATGTTGTCTTGCGGCACATGGCAGTCGTTACAGGTTGCGTGTTCACGGTGTGAGCTGTGGAACCAGGTTGCGTATTGCGGGCCCATCACATGACAGTTCACGCAGGTTGCCGGGTTGTCCGACAGGTAACTTACGGCGTTGGATACCACAAGTGCGTATGCAGCAAGGCCGGTAAATGCGCCTGCCAATACGTATACCGGAATACGCCAGTTTTCAGGCGGGGTGATGAATCTGATAAATTTTCTGATGCGTTTCTTCAGGTTTCAGTTTTTATAGTCTTT
>RECM01000214.1 GCA_007694035.1 Balneolaceae bacterium | reverse complement strand
ACGGCATGGTTTTGGGTTATTGCACGCTGACATCCCCGTAAACGCCTTCCGGGAAACCGGCAACCGTGCGGAACTCGACCTTGGTATATCAGCTAATGACCATGACATGGCCGAAATCCGGTTTACATCGGCGAAAACACCCCGTACCATCCGCCTGAACCAACAGGAACTCACATTCACCAGCGCCAACGGTGTTACCTCCGTAATCTGCCCCGCCCCAAAACAAAACACCACACTCCAAATCGTATTTTGATTAGCCTCCTGCAAGAGTCCGGCGCAAAAACGAGCCTCCTGCAAGAGTCCGGCGCTAAGCGCCGGTCCTTGCAGAGTGGCGAATGGGGGTACTTCAGTGCCCCCAGGCAATCCCCAAGGCAGTCGCTGATGGAGTAATTACCCGACCGGGCGCTGGCCGGATATTGTAAGTCGGTCGCCCCTGGTCGGGTGTTTCAACTCTTGAAGGTCCTTCGCTATGCTCCGGACTCTTCAAGGTTGAAACGCGGTTGAAGCGTGGCTTTTATTCTTCGAGGGTGGAGAGATCGCCTTCGTCTACGCCCATGGCACGGGCTTTGAGGACCCGGCGCATGATTTTTCCGGAGCGGGTTTTGGGGAGTGATTCCATGAAATTGATTACCTCGGGGCGGGCAATTGGTCCCAGTTCCTTGCTTACGTGTTCCTTGAGTGATTCAGCAAGGGCTTTATTCCCAGCAACTCCGGTTCTCAGGATCACATAGGCATGGATCGCGTTGCCCTTGAGTTCATGGGGTACGGCGATGGCCGCAGCTTCTGCCACATCAGCATGGCTTACCATGGCACTCTCCACCTCGGCTGTGCCCAGCCTGTAACCACTCACCTTGATCACATCATCGATGCGGCCGATAACCCAGATGTACCCGTCCTCATCGATCCGGGCAGAATCGCCGGCCTTGTACCATCCCTGCTTGGCGTACTCCTTCCAGTAGGTGTCGATAAAACGGTCGGGATCGCCCATGATGGTACGGGCCATACCGGGCCAGGGTGCCTTGATAACCAGCTTGCCCTCTTCACCGGCTTTTGCATCGGTGCCGTCTTCTTTTACCACGCCAACCTCGTTACCGAAGAACGGTTTTGTGGCCGAACCCGGTTTAAGGGGGGTAATTGGCAGCGGGGTGATCATAAATCCGCCGGTTTCAGTCTGCCACCAGGTATCCATTATCGGGCAGCGTCCGCCACCGATCACCTCATGATACCACTTCCAGGCCTCCGGATTGATCGGCTCACCTACAGAACCGAGCAACCTCAAAGTCTCAAGATTGTGCCTTTTCGGCCATTGTGAACCGAAACGCATCAGTCCGCGGATCGCTGTCGGCGAGGTATACAGAATGGTGATCCCGTATTTCTCGATCATATTCCACCATCGGTTCGGATAGGGGTGGTTCGGCGCTCCCTCGTACATCATAATGGTCGATCCGTTGATCAGTGGTGCATACACCAGGTAGGAGTGTCCGGTAACCCATCCGGGATCGGCAGCGCACCACCAGCGGTCTTCATCCTTGATATCAAACACATACTTGTGCGTGGTGGCCGTATAGACCGAGTACCCTCCGTGTGTGTGAACAAGGCCTTTGGGCCGGCCGGTAGTGCCTGACGTGTAGAGGATGAACAGCATATCTTCGCTGTCGGTTTTTTCCGTATCGCAATAGGCGCTCGCGATCGGCAGGCCCATCAGATCGTGGTACCAGAAGTCGCGGTCGTTTTCCATATAGACCTCCTGGCCGGTCCTTTTCACGGTGATGCACACTTCGATGGTCGGTGAACGCTCAATAGCCTGGTTGGCGATGCCCTTCAGATCGGTAATTTTACCCCGCCGCCAGCCGCCGTCGGCCGTTACAAGCACGCGTGAGTTGGCATCTTCAATGCGGGTGGCGAGCGCTTCCACCGAAAATCCGCCATAGACCACGGAATGGGCGGCCCCGATTTTGGCACAAGCCAGCATGGCGATCGGCAGTTCCGGAATCTGTGGCATGTAGATCGTCACAATCTCGCCTTTACGCACACCCATGCTTTTCAGCACATTCGCAAATTTCGACACTTCCCGGTTCAGGGCATGGTAGCTCATGGTGCGAACATCACCGGGCTCACCCTCCCATATAAAGGCCAGCTTGTTGCGCCTCCAGGTTTTCTGGTGCCGGTCGATCGCGTTCTGTACAATATTCGTCTTGCCGCCGGTAAACCACTTATAAAAAGGCTTGTTTGAATCATCAAGTACCTTGTCCCACTTGCGGTACCACTCCAGTTTTTTGGCCTCCTTCGCCCAGAAACCCTCCCTGTCCTCAATAGACTCCTTATAAAGTTTATCATAGTCTTTTACATGAGCGGCCTTGATCACTTCTTTCGAGGGATGATACAATTCTGCGCTTTCGGTGGCAGTATCTTTGGTCTTCTTACTTTCTGGCATTGATGATTCCTCCATTAATATCCGATTATTTCCGATTTTCCGGTCAATTTAACACTGTGCTTGTAAAAGCCCAATGTTAACGATTGGCGGGTATATTGACAAGGGAGATGTGAGACTCAAGACAAGCAAAAGGCAAAAAGCAAAAGGCAAAAGTTAGAAGGCGTAAGGCAAAAGGATGAGGCGAGGCTTAAGCCTTGCCTCACGTCTTGTGTCTTGCGTCTCATGTCTTACGTCTTGTGTCTTACGTCTCAATAAAACTTTCCCCCGCTTTCAAGCGTCATACCTTTACTGCGGTTGGATTGGCTGGCTGTGTTTGCTGCAATCTGTACTATATTTAAGTATGAATGATGAAAACCTTGTATCGCGTTTTATCGGTGGTGACGATAATGCGTTTAATACCCTCGTGCACCGGTGGCACCGGCCTGTGTACAATTTCGTGCTGCGGTTTATGAGCAGCCCCGACGACGCCCAGGAGGTGACTCAGAAAACGTTCATAAAAGTGTATCAGAAACTGAATACGCTTGAACAACCGTCACGATTCCCGGCCTGGCTGTACCGGATCGCGCACAACCAGTGCCTGGATGAGATGCGCAGGCATTCACGCTCCATATTCACCTCGCTGGATGACAATAGCAGCACCGACGGCCGTGCGCTGATCGATATCTATCAGTCGAACGCCGGCGATCCCGAAAAGAAACTCACCGACAAGGAGCGGGATCATCTGCTGCATTACGCGCTGTCGATGCTGCCCGCCGATCAGCGAAGTGTGGTGATCATGAAAGAGCTGCAGGGACTGAAGTTTACCGAGATTGCCGATGCCCTGAACATTCCGGTCAATACGGCCAAAACGAAAATGTACAGCGGTCTCAGGGCACTGAACAGGATATTCTTTGAGCTTAACCTCGACAAGGAAGTAACAGATTATGGACACTGAAAAATTTGAAGAAAACTGCATAAGCTACCTCTACAACGAAATGAGCGAAGAGCAGCGCCGGGAGTTTCAGCAACTGCTCGCCAGCGACCGCGAGAGCAACATCAAGTTCAATGCCATCCGCCGGGCTCAGGCGATTATATCGAAGCTGCCAAAGGCTGACCCGCAGGGCACCATCGATACAGACGCCATCAGGGCTGAACACAGCGTACAACCGGCAGCCCGACGCAACCAGGTCGATCCTGAAAATCCTGAACTGCAACGTTTCGCACCGGATGAACCTGTACAAGGTAAGCCCGGCCGAACAGCCGGCAAATCCGCAACAACCGGCGATTCTGCCACTTCCGGTGATTCCGCAACTTCCGGTAGCGCTACAGGTAAATCATCGGCAAGTGACCATGCATCCCGTGCTTACCGATCTCCCGGCCGCCCGGCCAACGTTCCTCCGGCCGGTGTCCCGCCTGCAGGTGCGCGGCCGGCAACTCATAAAAAAGGTGCAGATTCGGCGGATCAAAAGAATCCACAGCTCAGGATTCTGCCGGGCGGCGTATGGTCTCGTGCTATTTCGGCAGCGGCAGCCGTACTGTTTGCCATCCTCATCTTTGGCGCGGTAAGCGGGCTGCAGGTCCGCTGGGACGACAGCGGTTTCGCAATGAGCATGTCGCTTTTCGGAGAGCGCGGAACCACCAATACCACTCCGCCCGCACCCACGTACCTGCTGCAGGATGAAACCCTTGAGCAGTTGCGCAAACAGCAGGAAGAACTTTTTTCCGAGATTATGGCCGCCGAGCGCGAACAGCAGCGCATCATGCTGCTGGAGACCCTCAGCGAATACGCCGAAGCGATCGAAACCCGGCGTATGATCGATATGCAGCTCATTGGCCTGGAACTCGCCGATTTTCAACAGCAGACAAACCAGCAGCTCAGCCAGACCGACCGCATCATATATCAGTTAATAGAAACGCTAAGCTATAACCAGGAGCTACAGGATGCACAGTAACAAACAACTGAAATGGTACGGTACTTTTCTCGCCGCGGTCGTGTTATTGACCGCATCAGTACCCGGGCCTGCCGATGCCAGGCAAAACGATGGTATCGACAAGGATCTGATGAAGCGGGACCTTGAAATCATGGAGTCGGTGCTTGAGCGGTTGCTGAGTCCGGGCGATGCCGGGGCGATCAGGATCAGCGGCTCATCAGCCAGCGCCCTCTATCTGCCGGGGTTCGGTGTGCTCATTGAACATTCACCCGGTTTCAGGATGGCAGGAGCAACCTTCCGCTTTTCCGGAAACGGTGATACATTGCGGGGAACCGCAACAATAAACCGTGAGCGGCAGAGTGATGCGGGCGCCTCATCAACAGTAATCGCCACCCGGCAGGTACCAGGGAGTGATGTAAACACGGATGAACTGCTCGGGCAGATCACCGGTTTTCTGAAGAATTATGCCGTGCTGATAAACCAGCTCAGGCCAACAGACCGGGTGGCTGTGATGTACAACAACCGGAGCCAGGTTTTCCTGCCGGGCCTCAGGAGCCGTGATCAGGAAGAAAGCCGGCTGCAGTCCATGTCGGTAGTGGCCACATTCTCTGACCTTGAAGCATACCGCCGCGGCAGCCTGAGTGAAGAAGCCTTCGGCCGGCGGCTTGCAGTACGGAAAGTGATGTCGGACGAAGACCCGCGAACGGATCTTGAGATTTTCGGCCGTATTCTCGAAACAGGTCTGAAAACCGACGACCGTGAATCGATCAGCCTGCGTGGCAACGTTTCCCACTTCTATGTTGACGGAGCCGGTGCCATCTTCAATATGCAGGCCGGCATGTCGGGCCGGGGTGTATTTTCAGCCGCCAATATGGAAAATCTTGCAGCCCGGCTGCAGGAACAGGGGCGCAGGATTGAACAGCAGGCCGAACAGCTCCGGCAGCAGGCCCGCGAGATTGAGGTCATGGCCAGAAACTTCCCGGCCGACAGCATCAATTTCAGCCGGCAACTTAGCCTGGTCAACGCCCGTATTGAAGCACTCTACCCTGATCCGGAAAAGCTTAAGGAGGAATTCGCACTGTTCGAGCGCAACCTGAAATCCTATATGATCGACTACGGCCGCACGCTTTCCACCCTTAAAACCGGTGAATCGCTCTACCTTTCGGTAGCCATAAGCGGGTTCAGGCAATCGTCACTGCCCGGACGGGTGGTCTACAAGATCGACAAGGATACCATTGAGCGGTTCGACCGCCGGAATATTACCAGGGAACAAGCTATCAATCAGATCAGGAAAATTGAGTACTGAAGCCTGTGTGACGGCTCGCTGATTCAGTGCGTCAAACTGTATTCGGGCCCGGTGATCCGTACATATGCAGTGAGGATCACCGGTTGCCTTTCCTGAATTTCTGGCCCCATTTTAAGGTGGTCATTCCGCTGGCCTTTCCTGAATTTCTGTCCCCGTTTTTAAGGTGGTCATTCCGGTTGCCTTGCCTTAATTCCCTTCCCCGTTTTTCAGGCGGTCATACTGTTCCAGCATCCTCAGCACATCGGCTTCAGACCGGTAATTGAGGCGATTATCACGCACAAACTTTTCAATCTGATCCGACCTGTCACCCATCAGGGCCAGAATATCGCGTCGCCTCAGGCGTACCGGCTCAAGGTGGTCGCCTCTCCCACCGGCTGCATAGTAGCTCTCATTTTCAACAAAACGGTCGTATTTGGATCCGGTATTGAAAACAGGATCGAAATTTGCCTTTTGCAGCTCCTTTCGGTGCCTTTTCATGAAAACAACAGCCCCTTCGTGCAACATCTGTAAATAGTGCTCCCTTTCTACCCGTTTATCATTGCTTCTGTACCCGTTCCGGTACAAAAAGTTTATGCCATTGTGCATGAATTCAAATGAACCAACCGCCTTTGGGTTCAAAATCAGGGAGTCGCCGTCAGCAACAATTTCAAGCCAGTCTTCAAAGGCATTGTATCTGATCATCACATCCTCATACCTGCCCACACCGGTATGGTGGAAGGCACCCCCACGAAAATCGTCAATGTGGTACGGCGTGCCCTCAATGCCATAGTAACTTGAATTCAGCATCAGCATCATACTACCGGAGCCGGAACCAATACGGTTCAATAGCTGAAACTGATTCGTTGACTGTGCATCCTGGGAATAGGCAGCAATGCTTAAACAGGTTATTGACAAAAATGCCACTAACGAAATACGCATGTTTAACAGGGGTTAAATGGACGTTTCAAGCAGAAAAATCAAGCATTACCTGCGCACAGGTTAAAATATATTTCAAAAAGGGTAAAACACCATACAGAAAATATTTTCACCTACATTTAATAAGAGCAATAACCTAAACATGCGTATCTTTATCCCCTGTTCATACGTACAGGTCAAGCGTTTCAGGTATATACAACCTGCACTCTAACTATAAAATATTATGATTATCTGGATTTTACTCGGCATTATAGTAGTACTCGTACTGTTTACTATTTCCATCTACAACCGGCTGGTTTCGCTGCGCAACCGTCGCGAAAATGCGTTTGCAGACATCGACGTTCAGCTCAAGCAGCGTCACGATCTTATCCCTCAGCTGCTCAACACGGTGAAGGGCTACATGAAGCACGAAGCGGAACTGCTCACAAGAATTACCCAGGCCCGGCAGAAGGCGATAAGTGCCTCGACCATCGACGGCAAGATAGCGGCCGAAAACGAGCTAACCCAGGCCCTTGGCGGACTCTCCATACAGGTAGAGGCCTATCCCGATCTTAAGGCCAACCAGAATTTCCAGCATCTGCAGACTGAAATCAGCGATGTGGAGAACAAACTGGCCGCAGCCCGGCGCTTTTTCAACTCGGCCACCAAAGAGCTCAATACAGAGATCCAGAAGTTCCCTGCCGTACTGCTGGCCGGTGCCTTCGGATTTTCCTCCCAGGCTATGTTCGATCTTGGCGCCGACCGTGTTTCAATGGACAAGCCACCTGAAATCAGTTTCTGACCTGCATGGCATACGTTGGTATACAAGCTCAAATCCGAAGGAACAACACCCGGTCTGTATTAATCCTGATGGGTTTCCCCCTCATCATACTGGCTGCGGTATGGGCCATTATCTATTTCTCCGGCGCCTACAGCTATGAAGGGCAGATGGATGTTCAGGCTGCCAACCAGGCCTTTCTGGGTACAGCCCCTTGGGTGATCATCGCTGTGGGCATCTGGTTTATGATCGCCTTTTTCGCGCACAGCAGCATCATCCAGCGAACAACCGGCGCAAAAACGCTGGAGCGCAGGAACAATATGAAGGTGTACAACCTGGTCGAAAACCTCTGCATCGCGGAGGGCATGCCAATGCCGAAGGTGAACATCATCGAAAGTCCTGCACTGAATGCCTACGCCAGCGGCATCAATGAGAAAACATACACGGTTACGCTCACGCGGGGCATCATCGAACGACTGAATGATGATGAACTCGAAGGCGTGATCGCCCATGAACTGATGCACATTAAAAACAGGGATGTACGCCTGCTTATCGTATCGATCATTTTTGTCGGGATACTCTCTTTTATGGCCCAGGTGATGTTCAGAAGCATGTTTTACTCCAGCATGGGCCGCGGAAGAAAAACCGACGGCCGGCTTATGATTGTGGCCGTGCTTATCGTGTTCATCGCCTATCTGCTCAGCCTGGTTTTCCGGTTTTCACTCTCACGCAAACGGGAGTATATGGCCGACGCCGGCGCCGCAGAAATGACCAAAAAACCGCGCGCCCTGGCCGGCGCCCTGCGCAAGATCAGCGGCAACCACCGTGTTGAAGGCGTTAAATCGGATGATGTGGCCGAAATGTTCATCGAAAACACCCCCGACAAATCCAGCGGTGTGATGTCGTTCCTCACCGGACTGTTCTCCACACACCCGCCAATCGACAAGCGGATCAAAGCGCTTGAGCAGTATTGATTGTTCATGGCTTACTTCGGGTTGGGAAGCAAGGTGTAGTTGGCGTGTTTGTGAGTTAGGGAAGTACGGAGCAAATGAGCAATTGAGTTTGGAAGTGGCTTCCGGATGTAGCATCCTGGCACAATAAATCCCGTTGAGACCACTTCAACATTCTATTGTTCTATTGTTCCCTAATTCCCTAATTCAAAAGCATACTACCAGCACCGCCGTAGTAACCTCCCAAATCCCGCACCGAGCCCTATTCTTTCATAAATTTGCGCAGTACGGTATGCAGGATGCCGCCGTTGCGGTAGTAATCGACTTCGACCGGGGTATCGATGCGGCAGACCGCCTCAAATTTTACTTCGCTGCCATCCGCTTTTCGGGCTGTTACCGCCACCTTCTGGCGTGGCCTTATGGCGTTGTCTGCATCGATGGAATAGAACTCCGTACCATCGAGGCCGAGTTTTTCGGGGTGATCACCGTCCTTGAACTGCAGGGGCAGAACACCCATGCCCACCAGGTTTGAACGGTGGATACGCTCGAAACTTTCGGCGATTACCGCTTTCACGCCGAGCAGGTTTGTGCCTTTGGCAGCCCAGTCGCGCGAGGAACCGGTGCCGTACTCTTTACCGGCAATCACGATCAGGGGCACACCCTCAGCCTGGTATTTCTGGGATGCATCATAGATGAACATCACTTCATCGGTGGGGAAATAGGTTGTGTACCCGCCTTCCGTGCCCGGCGCAAGCTTGTTCTTGAGCCGCACATTGGCAAAGGTTCCGCGTGTCATCACCCGGTCGTTGCCACGGCGTGACCCGTAGGAGTTGAAATCCAGCTTTTCCACACCGTTCTCAATAAGGTAGCGACCTGCCGGCGTATCGGCTTTGATCGCGCCTGCCGGTGAAATATGGTCGGTTGTGATCGAATCACCGACCAGTACGAGAACCCGTGCATCCTTAATAGGTTTGATCTCTTCCGTCTCCGCCGCCATATCCTGGAAGAAGGGCGGATCCTGGATATAGGTGGAATCATCTTTCCATTCGTACAGCTCGCCGCCGGTTATGGGGATGTCGTTCCACTCTTCGTTCGAATCGGCAATGCCGTCGTACATTTTGTGGAACACATCCGGACGTACCGCATTGTCCAGAAATTCCATGATTTCGGCTGTGGTGGGCCAGATATCCTTCAGGTAGACATCCACACCCTGCCGGTCTTTGCCGATCGGCTCGGTGGCCAGGTCAATATCGACCGTTCCGGCCAGTGCGTATGCGACCACAAGCGGCGGTGAGGCAAGGTAGTTGGCCTTCACGCTCTGGTGGATGCGGCCTTCGAAGTTGCGGTTACCTGAAAGTACGCCCGCCACAATCAGCTCGCCCTCAGCGATGGCCTTTTCGACGGGATCGGGCAGCGGACCGGAGTTTCCGATACAGGTGGTACAGCCGTAGCCGACCAGGTTGAAGCCCAGTTTGTTCAGCTCTTCGGTGAGCCCGGCCTCATCCAGATAGGACGTAACAACACGCGAGCCCGGTGCCAGCGACGTCTTCACATATGGAGGTACTGTGAGCCCGCGTTCATTGGCCTTTTTCGCCACAATGCCGGCTCCCAGCATCACGGAGGGGTTCGATGTGTTCGTACAGCTTGTGATGGCGGCAATGACCACATCACCGTGCTTCATCTCCACTTCCTGCCCGTTTTTATAGGTGCCGGTTCTGGCCAGTTTTTCGCTGGTGAGGGCAAACCCGCTGGTCGGATTTTCGCTGGTGAGCGACTCATTGAACGAGTGCTTCAGTTCGCGCATGGGCACGCGGTCCTGCGGACGCTTTGGCCCGGCAAGGGAGGTTTCCACCTCGCCAAGATCGAGATGCAGGGTATCGCTGAAGATGGGGTCGGTGGTTTCATCCGTTCTGAACAGTCCCTGCTCTTTGGTGTAGCGCTCAACCATCTGCACCAGCTTTTCGTCGCGGCCGGTACGGCGCAGGTATCGCAGCGATTCCTTATCGATCGGGAAAAAACCGACCGTAGCGCCGTATTCAGGGGCCATGTTCGCGATGGTAGCCCGGTCGGGCAGGGTCATGCTGCTGAGGCCGTCTCCGTAAAATTCAACAAATTTGCCGACCACACCCTTTTTGCGGAGCATCTGGGTAATGGTGAGGGTCAGGTCGGTAGCGGTTACACCCTCGCGCAGTTTGCCAGTAACCTTGAACCCGACCACCTGGGGGATGAGCATGTAGACCGGCTGGCCGAGCATTACAGCCTCCGCCTCGATTCCGCCAACGCCCCAGCCCAGAATACCGAGACCGTTGATCATGGTGGTATGCGAATCGGTGCCGACCAATGAATCTGGATAGGCAATGGTTTCACCGTTTTCGGTGCGGGTCCACACTCCTTTGGCCAGATATTCGAGGTTCACCTGGTGAACGATGCCGCGGGCCGGTGGAACAACGCTGAAGTTTTTGAATGCTTTCTGGCCCCAGCGCAGAAACTCGTAGCGCTCGCGGTTTCTTTCAAACTCCTTTTGGGCATTGAACATGAAAGCAAAATCCTGGCCGAATGTATCGACCTGAACGGAGTGGTCGATTACCAGGTCGACCGGTACAAGCGGATTGATTTTCTGGGGATCGCCACCGGCTTTGGCCATGGCCGTGCGAAGAGAGGCCAGATCAACCACGGCGGGCACACCTGTAAAATCCTGGAGCACTACCCGGGCGGGCTTGAAAGGGATCTCATCCTCGGAAATATTGTAGGCATCGTATGCGGCCAGCTTTTTGATATCATCGCCTGTAACCACGTAATCGTCGTACTCCCGCAAAACGGCTTCGAGCAGAATTTTGATGGAAAACGGAAGTTTGTTCAGTACCGTAAGACCTTCCTTTTCAAGTGCATCAAGCCGGTATAAGGTGGCTTTTCCGCTGCCGGTATCAAACTGTGTTTTTGCGCCGAGAAAATTTTTATTCGTGCTCATATCGGTAAATCACTTTTTTTTTAAATAACTGTTCAATAACGTATGCCGGCACCGGCAGCACATCTGCCGAAACTGGCCGGGCTTTTTTTGCAGTGCTGCATTCGTGCAGCGCTGTATATGTGTGTTGCGGAATTCGTGTGTTAAGCGGTATTCGTGTGTTGCTGTATTCATATACTGCGGAATTCAGAATCCGGTAGTACTGAATTACCGCCGGCTGAACCTTTACAATTACAACCTTTGCGATTACAACCAAAACTGTAAAGTGCTAAAATAAAGTATTCGCGTAACCTTTGCTTATGCGAATTTCAAACATCAGGGATTTCTGTAATCACAGATATCAGTCTTTTGGCATCTCAATCCATCAGGCATCTCATCCAACAGGGATTTCGGCCATCACTGAGATTTCAAATCCGTGTAGAGTTCTTCAAGGTTTTTCAACCTGTACTTCACGGGCACCTTCAGCACTCTGCCCAGTTCATCGCCGGGTATGCTGATCTCCGGATTTTTTTTATTGAATTCACTGATCAGCAGGCCCATAAGGCCCGACAGCTCCTTCATACGAAGCGCGGCCGTTTCACGGGCGAGGACCGTAAGTACGGGCGGCGACAGTTTTTCCCCTTTTTGAAGCCTCATTTTATTGAATTCGATCACCATTCCCATCCAGTCTGCCACCTCATCCTTCCGGCCGGGCTCTTCCTTCCAGATAAGGCCGGCCGCCGTGATAAGGGTAACCTGCTCGGCCAGTTCCAGGCGGGAATCGGTGTAAATGTCCAGCAGGTCATTCAGGTTGTTCCTGCCGAGCGAGTAAATGATGTCGATTCCGACGGATGTCCACTGTGGCATGAACCAGAAATCTATCACCTCCGGGTCGGACAGCAGTACTCTTCGCAGAGCCGGAAATGCTTCGTCGGCCCTGAGGTGGGTAAGCAGCATCAGCGCGTGCCACGCGAAGTCGCGCATACCTGATAAATTGTATTCACTGCTGAAATAGGCGTGATTGTCGAGGGCGCGGTCAATAAGCAACTGCAGATCTTCAACAAGGGTTTCGCGGGGCAAACTCAGGCATGCATTCAGATGATCCATGGAAATATCCAGCGGCATTGTGTGCAGCATGTTCACTTCTTCATGATGCATCGGGTTATTTTCTACGTGCTCGGTTACCTTCGCCAATTCCTGGTACCCGGGGATATTCAGCATGTATGAAAAGTCTTCATCATTCAACGGATCATCCAGATCTTCTTCCAGCATGCTGAGTTCGGATGAGTCGGGCATCACGGTCCGCAACATCTCGAGCACACGGGCAGCATCTTCCTTTCTCCTGGCGTAGAGATGTATGTAGAAGACGGCCCGGTAAAAAGCCAGGAATTCCGACACGTGATAGCGGTCTCTGCCGGGCAGAACCTCGTTCAGGTTCAGGCTGCCGCCCAGCATTCTCACCAGTTCCTCGTTTTCCATGTCGGGGGCCATCACTTCAACCATCAGGGCTTTATTGAACATGTAGCCGGGGTAGTCATTCATCAGGTCTGTGGCTGCGACAACAAAAGTCTGATCACTTCGCGTTTCCAGGTACACACGGGCAAGGTTGAACCGGATATGGACATTATCGCTGTATTCAGCAGCCAGCTTTTCCAGATCACGGAGGGCCTTTCTCTTACCTGAAAGAGCTTTCCCAACAAGCGTTTCCATCCTGGCACCCAGCTGTACGGACACACCGTAGAACTGTTCCATGATTGCAGGATCATCGGTTACCCTGATACCGTTAATTTCAATTTCCATAGATCA
>RECM01000115.1 GCA_007694035.1 Balneolaceae bacterium | reverse complement strand
CTCGTCGAGTTCGGCCTGTGTGAACCTGGTGTTATGCAGCGCGGCAATATTGCTATCGATCTGTTTAACGCTGCTGGCCCCGATAATCACACTGGTCACTTCCTGCAGGCGCAGCACCCAGGCCAGGCTCATCTGTGCGAGGCTCTGCTCCCGGCGTTCAGCGATGGCATTCAGGCCCCTGATTGTCTCCAGAAGATCTTTGGTGATGGCATCCTTGCTGAGAAACCCGTGTTCTTTGGCCGCCCGTGAATCCTCCGGGATACCCGCAAGGTAGCGGTCGGTGAGCAGACCCTGTGCCAGCGGTGAAAACGGGATGCAACCTATGCCCTCTTCACCGAGCACATCCGTCAGGCCGTCCTCAATCCAGCGGTTCAGCATATTGTATACGGGCTGATGAATCAGGCAGGGCGTGCCAAGCTCTTTCATGATGGATGCGGCCTGTTTCATGGTCTCCGCGTTGTAGGATGAAATACCGGCATACATCGCCTTACCGGATCTTATCGCATGATCGAGGGCGCCGAGCGTCTCTTCGAGAGGGGTATCGGGATCGGGCCGGTGGTGGTAGAAAATATCAACATAATCGAGCCCCATCCGCTTCAGGCTCTGGTCCAGACTGGCCAGCAGATATTTGCGCGAGCCCCACTCGCCATAGGGTCCCGGCCACATCAGGTAACCGGCTTTGGTCGAAATTACGAGCTCATCGCGGTAGGATTTGAGGTCTTTCCGCAGGATATCGCCGAAACACTCTTCGGCTGATCCCGGCGGCGGGCCGTAATTATTGGCCAGGTCGAAATGGGTTACACCCAGGTCGAACGCCCGGAGCACCATGGCACGGCTGTTTTCAAAAACATCGACGCCTGCAAAATTGTGCCAGAGGCCCAGTGAAATTTCGGGAAGTTTCAGGCCGCTGCGTCCGCAACGGCGATATTTCATCGTGTCGTAGCGGGAAGTGGATGGCTGATACATGTAAAACTTACTTTAAGTGGGAAAATAATAAATCGAACGGCAGTCGCTGCAGAGATTAAATAATGGCGTGTATTTTATTTTTTAATGCTTTTCTCAAGATTGTTCAGCACAACATCCCAGGCTTTAACAAAATAATCGTACACCTTTGTCCACTCCGGATCAACAGGCCAGCCGGTGTGCGTGAGCACAACCTCGGTGAGATCATCGCTGATTTTCTTAAAAGTCAGGATTACCCATGTAAGGTGCGTCGATTCTCTTAAATCCATAAAAACAGGGGGCGCATTCCAGGTAAACGAAAGCATCTCTTCGGGCAGAAACGACAGAACAATACAGCCTTCACTGCCTCTCAGCCCCTCGGGGTTGTCGAGTATAAAATAGATCTCATAGGGGCCTCCCGGGGTAATCTCAATTTTGTTCTCCTTGCCGAAAAAGGAGTAGAGACCTTTTTGGGTGGTCCATTTTTTCCATACAACATCCCTGGAGGTGTGCAGAATTTTGGCTTTAATGATTTTCTTGTCTGAAATTTCCATTACCGTGGGGCGATTAAGGGTTTATGCAAAGTAACAAACAGAAAGCTATTGTCCGAATGCAGGAGAATATCAATTTGGAACAGTTTCCAACTTTCCAAAAGCTACCGCAAGATCATCGGAGAATATCTTTAGCACTCTGTTCGCAGATCATTAATCATTGATCAGCGCAATGTCACATTCCCCCGGATAAGTGAGACACTTGGAAATCAGCGACCCAGCGAATACCTCATGGAAATACCGCCCATGCCCATCGAGATTTCGCGTGAGGTGAGATTTCCGAGCGGGTATTTCAGGTAGAGCTCGAAAGAGAGCGGGTTTTTTTTATTGCGAAGTGAGTAGCCGACCGCCACATTCATCAGGCGGGCAAAATCGAACCGGCTGAATGCCGGCTGGTCTTCGCGCTCACTGTAGGTGCTGCTCTGTATGTCGATATCATACGTCCCAAACTCCTCGTTCCGCACCAAACGGCCCGTATAGTTAACCCCCTCCTCCCGGAACGACTGCTGCAGGTAGATCAGTGATGAAAGGCCGATGGTCAGGTTGTACCGCCCCCTGCTGTTGCCTCCCACATCCCAATTCATATTCAGGGGGATATCGACCGCAAGCCATGAAAATTCTCTTCGCGCGTCATAGTCTACGTCAACATCGAGCTCGCTGCTAACAGCCGAATTAGTCGAAAGGGCTCTGAAAAAAGACCCTTCAGATAACATGGCTCCCTCCGGCTCATAACTAAACCGGTTCCAGGCCAGCAGGCCGCCCGACGACAGGCTCAGTGATTCGGTGAGCTGCCAATCCTGTATGGCCCCGGCAAAGAAGCCAGCGCCGCCGGCAAACTGGCTGCCGGCATAGGTGACCATTGAACCTGCCGTTATGCCTAATCCACGTGGAGATCTGCCGGCTTCTGCCTGTGGAACTACTGGCATAACCTGACCGGATGCTGATGTGTAGATATTATCTCCGGCGGCCAGTACGGGTAATGTCAGTGCGGGCAAGGGTCTGACTGTGGTATTTTCTGTTTCGAATACGCCCGGTTTAATCACTTCGCTTTCTTCTGTGATCTCTTTTTGCAGGCTCACAACAGACCGGTCTCCGGCATCCTTTTGTGATGAAGATTCCACCCGGTTATGTACTTCTGCCGGGGGCGGAGTAATATCCGGCATCACATCGTTCTGCTGTACCGGAACTTCACCGCCGATTTGAGCATCGGCCCCGGCCATGGATTCACTGACCGGGCGGCCATCGGAATCCGGGTCGCTTTGAGAACGTTCCCGGGTCTGAGCCGGCGGTATGCCGGTGGCGGCGGGCGGCTGAACCGCGGGGTCTGGACGTTCAACCCGGTCGGCAGAAGCCATTTCAGGCGGGGCGGACGGCGTCCACGGCCAGGTCATCCACAGCGCTGTGCCGGCTATAAGCAGTATGGATGCGGCCGCCAGCGCCTTCCAGGTGATGAAAGGCACGATGCCCTGGCCACCACGAAGCCTGTGGCGGATCTGCTCAAGCGCCACCGGGTCAACAGCCTCCTGATAGGCGTCGAACTCGTCGCGGACCCTGTCGGCAAATCGTTCATCAAATGGCTTCATGGCTTTCCTTCCTCAGATGTTCCAGATAAAGGGTTTCCAGCTTCTTTTTGGCCCGGCTCAGATGAGAGCGGGACGTGCCCGGCGCGATGTCGAGCATGCCGGCAATTTCCTCGTGGTTGTAACCCTCCACTTCGTAAAGGTTGAAAATGACCCGGTGAATCTCGGGCAGACGGTTGAACAGCATCAGAATCTCCTCCGCTTTCAGGGCTACCTCGTAATCGGGTTCCACCGATGGCCCGGCCGTATCGATATCCACACCCGGATCGGCAAGCCGAAGATGGCGCCGGTTAGCCCGGTAGTGGTCGAGGGCCGTATTGATGAGGATTCGCCGGAACCACGTTTTAAAGGGCCGGTTCTCATCGTAGGAGTGGATGTTTCTGAAAACCTTCATAAAGCTGTCGTTCAGAATCTCAAGCGCATCTTCCCTGCCGGAGGCATAACGGAGGCAGACCGACATAGCAAACGAATAGAAGTGCCTGTACAGGGCTTCCTGGTACCTCCATTTCTCCTCGCGGCAGCCTTGTATCAGTTCCTGCTCCGTCTTCAAATCCGTTTTGTCTGATGCTGATTGCTGATTGATTCCTCAAATTTACTGTTTTAACTGATCAGATGAGTGATCCAGGTACCGAAACCGACCCTGATTACCATCATCCATTTAAAGAACATACATGCCGGGTGCCTGCTTCAGCAGGTATCCAGGCAAAAAATTGCAGCCGGCACGTTGCCCGTGCCGGCCACTGACCCGCACTATTCTGCAGGATTCGTAACCCCGCCTATAAAAAGCAGGGTGTTCGTTGTGCGCTCTCGTATGGCGAAAATAAAGGGCTTGTCGATGGTGAATGCAGGCGGCAGGCTGGTTTGTGCAATACCAATCGTGGTAACGGCGGCGGCCTCGGTACCCTCCTCATTCACTTCAACGAATGTATTTTGCTTTACAAAGCTCACAAAAAGCTCAGCATCCGATATGCCCGACAGGTCGGCCAGGTCCTCAACAAACGCGTCGGTCATGCCAAGGCTGTTCAACTGATCATTCAGGATTTTTTTATACTCAAACCTGAATTTTGGCATATTTACATCGGTGCGGAACCATTCGCCATTATCGAGGGCTGCGGTAAGCGTGCTCCATGTGCTGGCGGTAAATCCCTCGTAGAACTCGTGAAGGGTGCCGCGGGGTACGATGATGACCATCGAGAAGTTTTTCCTGCCATAGGGCAATTCGACGGCAAAATATTCATCATCGTAATGCCCGATCACTCCAACCTTGCCCTTCATCATATCCACATCAACGTTAGTACCGTTGTCGAGTTGAAAAGGCATTTTTCGGGTGTCTGACTTCTTAAACTGATCGGTCCAGTCGCCCTTGAAATAGAGCGCGTTCATAATGAACATCACCATTTCACTGCTGATGCCGTCCATCACCTTCGGGATCTTTTTATTGGTATTGTCGGAAGCCCAGCGGTTGATGGTGTCGACGGCCGACTGACTGTCGAAATCGAGGCCTTGAACTGTCGCGTCGAAATCGCGGGCCATTGTGTTCAGAAATGGCGTTTTGAACGGGAAATGCTGGCGGTAGAAGATGGCGTTGGCAATGGCCAGGCTCACCTTTTTGTCGGCTTTCAGCAACTGGGAGACCAGGCTTTGGTAGGCTTTATTGATGTCATCGTCGGTCATGCCCGCATCATAGCCCAGCATATCACGGATTTGCCCACGGGTATCGCCATCGGCGCCATTGAGAAGCATGGTAAGGGCGGCGCTGGCACTCAGGGGTGAGAGCATCAGGTTGCCCGGCTCAGCGGCGGCGGTACGTGTGAACAGGTCGATACCGAAATCGTTGTTTCCCGCGATCACCTGAACGGCATCGGGCGTAAGCTCAATAATTACCGGTTCAACATCCTGCTTCTCCTTTGCATTGAACAGGTCGCAGGATGCAAGGCTGATAAACAGTAAAGCCGAAAAAGTGTATGTGATGAACATCTTCATGGTTGATGACGAATTGGTGATGTTGATGTGTTGATGTCGGATTGTATGAACCGGCCGCAGACCGGGGTCAGACTTTCGTGTTCAGTAACCCGCTTTCCTGACATTGATATTTCGGGACAGTTAAACGGATTACTTAATGGTTATACCTGCCTGTACGTATAAAAAGGGTGGAGTGCTGCAGCGGGGTAACAGTGCATATAAATAATCCTGAGATTTTGACTCTCCCCCATGCTATATCGCCAATACTCAGATAGTCGCATCTGCTTCTCTGGAGGCTAAAGCAGCATTTATTACCCACAATTTCCCGGTACTACCTCTCATCCTACTTGATCAGGGTCATCTTCCGGGTTATGACCGAGCTGCCGGTCTGAAGCCTGTAGATATAGATGCCGCTGGCCAGGGCTGCCGATTCAAAACGTATCTGGTGTTTGCCTGCCAGCCGGTTCCCCTGAAGCAGAGTGGCCACTATCCGGCCGGTGATGTCGAAAACGGCAAGCTCAGCATAATCAGGCGCCGGCAATTCAAATGAAATAATAGTGACCGGATTAAATGGATTTGGAAAATTCTGATGAAGTTGTACACGTTCAGCTACATCAACAATGACCGGATTACTGCTCGTGTTAATCCCTTGAGTAGTGATGGCGAAACTGTTATCCAGACCCGCGAAAATCGCAATTACGCCGGTCAACCCTTCGGGTACGGAGATCTGGCCGTATATGTCGCGTCCCCAGCCGGACACTGTTCCATCAGAAAGAAGGGCGAGGCTGTGCCGGTTGCCCGCCCCGATGACAATCACATCGGTTAATCCAACCGGAACAGTGCTGAAGCCGGGCCAGCATTCCCTGACTCCCGCACAGGTATCTTCTTCCCATGCGGTAACAGTTCCGTCAGTATGAAGGGCCAAATAATGCTGAAATCCGGATGTAATACCCCTCAAATCCGTCAATCCTGAGGGTACGATAAAATCGTCGCCATATATACTTTTCAAACCCCATTGGATCACGGTTCCATCGGACCGCAGGGCAAGGCTTCTGTGACTGCTTGCGGATATCTTGATCACATCGACGAGATCCTCTGGTACATCAGCCTGACCAAACTGATTCCGGCCCCATGCGGTAACGGTTCCGCCGGAACTCAGTGCAAGGCTGTGCCACCCGCCTGCGGCTATAGCAATCACATCGTCCAGCCCGGCGGGGACCGTACTCTGCCCAAAAGAATCACTTCCCCAGGCTGTAACCATACCATCGGAACGCAATGCCAGACTGTGGCCATCTCCCACTGACACTGCAATCACTTCATCCAGGCTCCCGGGTGGGGTACTCTGCCCATAATCATTCAAACCCCATGCGAAGACCGTACTATCCGTTTGAAGTGCCAGGTAGTGATTGGCCCCGGCTGCAATCTGCGTGATGTTGAGTTCAACCGGCACTGTACTCTGCCCAAAGCTGTCCAATCCCCATGCAACAATGGTTCCATCAGAGCGCAGGGCCAGACTGTGTGAGGCACCCGCAGCTATCTGAATTACATCTACAAGACCCTCCGGAACGTCACTTTGGCCGTATTGATTACTCCCCCATGCGACAACCGTGCCATTGGAACGCAGGGCCAGGCTGTGTGCAGAACCTGCCGAAATGCTTATAACATCCCGTAGCCCGGCCGGCGGCTGACTCTGACCGGAATCATTATTCCCCCACGCTACTACCGTATTATCGGAACGAAGAGCCAGACTATGTGATGGATCACCTCTCAATATGTTGTTTGAGAACCCGGCAGCTATGTCAACAACATCAATCAGGTCCGGCGGTACCGTACTCTCACCCCCACCGTTGCTGCCCCATGCCACAACCGTACCGCTGGAACGCAGGGCCAGATTATGAAGTCCTCCGGCGGAAATTTTTGTAACATCATCAAGGTCGGGCGGCACCGTAATTTGTTCCCGTGAATTAAATCCCCACGCGTATACGGTGCCATCTGAGCGCAGAACCAGGTTGTGATATGCTCCGGCTGAAATAGCTGTGATATCGAAATTCTCCAAATCATCGGGTACTGATCCCTGATTAATCAGGGAATAATCGGTTTCACGCGTATCTGTTTTTATCACATTGCTTCCCCAGGCAGCCACCGATCCGTCCGATAACAGGGCCAGGCTATGTGCGTAACCTGCAGCAATATCGATCACAACGCCCAGGTCTGCAGGTACCGCGCTCTGGCCGGAACCAATATTATGCTCCGTACCCGGTATCTGACTTACGCCTGATCCATTCCTCCCCCATCCGACTACTGTGCCCTCAGAACGAAGGGCCAGGTTATGGCCCCATCCCGCAGCAATCCTCACAAAATCCGTATTGCTTTCAGACGGGAAAATTGTCGATCCCCAACTCACCAAACGGCCCGATTCTGTGAGGGGCTGAGACGTAACCGTGCCAGTCAAAATCATTATAAAGGACAGAGTTACAAGAAGAACTGTAGCACCTGGACGATTTATATACATACCGGCAGACTCTGTTGATAAGGTTATGAAATCAATGTAATATAACCGGGCACACTTAACAATACCTGTATGTCCTTGCGACCAGGATGTATCGGGTTAATAAAATCTGAGCATCCGGATTTAACCACTGATCCGCAACGCCATGTCAAACCGAATTTCCCGCCGTGAATTTATCCGCCGTACCGGGAGCACCCTTGCCGGTGTATCCCTGGCATCGTCCCTGGGGTTCCCTTCCATCCTCATCCCCAAAAAGAAAGACAAGCTGGGCGTGGCCCTGGTGGGGCTTGGCAACTACGCGGGCCGTGTGCTTGCACCTGCCCTGCAGCACACCCGGCACTGCGAACTGCGGGGAATTGTGACCGGTACGCCGTCAAAAATCCCCGACTGGCAGCAGCGCTACGACGTACCCGATGCCAACGTGTACAACTATCAGACCATGCACGAGGTGGCCGGTAATGATGATATTGATGTGATCTACATTGTACTGCCGCCCGGCCTGCACGCCGAATACTCCATCATCGCGGCTGAGGCCGGCAAACACGTGTGGTGCGAGAAACCTATGGCGATGGATGTGGATGAGTGCCAGGCAATTATCGATGCGGCCGTGAAAAACCGCGTTCAGCTGACCATCGGCTACCGGATGCAGCATGAGCCCAATACGCAGACCATTATCCGCTACGGGCGGGAGAAGACCTACGGGGCTGTTACGGAAGTTCGATCCGGCGCCGGTTTCAGGGGCAACCATCAGCCCGACAACTGGCGTGCAAAACCGGAACTGGGCGGCGGTGCGCTCTACGACATGGGCGTGTACCCGATCAACGCCGCGCGGCGCGCCATCGGGCTGGAACCGGTCGCGGTGAGGGGCGTGATGCGCTCTGAACGCGATAATTACGCGGATGTTGACGAGTTTACCGATTTCGAGATGCGTTTCCCAGGCGGCATCACTGCGGTATGCGAAACATCCTTCGGCAAATCAACCAACTATCTCGACATCACCAGCACCAACGGCTGGTACAACCTGCGCCCTTTTCAGTCGTACGGCGGCGTTCAGGGCGAAACCAGCAGCGGTACGGTGCTGCCTCCTGACCCCGGCAACCAGCAGGGCCGGCAGATGGACAACGACGCACTTGCGATCAGGGAAAAGACGGCGCCCATCGTTCCTGGTATAGACGGACTGCGGGATATACTTATCCTGGAGGGGATCTTCGAATCGTCGCGCAAGGGCGGGGAGTGGGTTGAGCTGATGGAATAAACCGAACCAGTAAGCTGAACTGTTAAACCCGGTACATCACTCTACCCTAATCGGATAGTTCATAACATATCAGAGATACGTTATTAGCACAGTGTAAAATCCGGGAATTGCGGGCTTCAGTTGAATGTCAGCCCGAATCCCGGCCCGGGGCGGCTATACCTCCGGAACAGAGTCATTTTACGGGTATTCCGCGAATTATCCGGTTTCACGAAATTGAACGTATAAGTCATCCGGTTACCGTAAACGGCTTTCTCCTGAAAACCAGCCATTGTGGCCAGCCGGGCAACTGTAGTGTGGCTCAGATAATGCGGGTCGGTGATAATCTCGGTTACGGATAACATTCCGCCCGGTTTTAATGACCTGTACATTATACCCATTGCTTCTTCGCGGTCTGTTAACTCGCCCAGCACAGAGACCAGGAGTACGCGGTCGAACTCGTTTTCCGAGATGCAGCATATACCGGAAGCAGCGTTCAGATATCTTATATTCGAAATGTTGTGACTTTCTGCCTTCATCCTTGTACTGATAATGCTCTCCTCCTGTACATCAAGAGCGGTAACATGGCCGGCCGGACCAACCATTCGGGCAACCGGGATCGTTAACCGGCCACCACAGCATCCTGCGTCGAGTACACGCATCCCGGGCTTCAGTCCAAGACGGGAAATGATACGTTCAGTTCGGTAGTTGCGCAGGAAGGGGTTCTCCTTTTCCTCCAGCCACCTCCAGGTAAAGGGAACCGGCATTGAAATAACCTTTGATGCCACACGCCGGCTGAATCCGGTTACCAGAGCAAGGCCAGGTATGCTAAATGTGATATTCATAGTCATGATTCCTCAGGTTTTATTTCATTTAATTTTTTGCAGTCGAATGTTTTATGCAACCTGATTCCGCTTAGCCATACACCCGGCCCGTTGTACCGTTCAGTTGCGACGGGCTGGCCGGGTGCAGGGTTTGCGGATCTTGTTTGGTTCAGAACTCCACCTTGTAGCTCAGGCCCGGAATGATCGCCACATTCGTGTCGAGCTGAACGGTACCGGTGGTGTAATTATAGTTGTAACCTTCATAGATGGGGGCACCGAGCAGGTTTTTGATCTGAAGCGCCAGCACAGTGGAATAGCTCCGGTAATTGATGCGGTAGGTTACCGACAAATCAACATAGGTGATGGACGGCAGCTGATTGCTGAATGCACTTGTTTCGTCGAAAACCTCTTTTTCCTGGCGGATGGATTCTTCCAGCCAGATCGGACTTACCCGCTCACCACCTACGAAATTGACCCGTGCATTCACACCCAGAACCTTCCTGCTTTGCTGGAAGGTGAACTCCCTTCCGATCAGTGCATTAACGACATATCTTTTGTTGAACCGGGTATTCCTCCAGATGCCATCATCCGCTTTGTACCTGGAATCAAAAAGTGATCCGGTAAGCAGGTAGTAGTAATTGTTGTTCAGGAACCGTTCAAAGGTTACATCCACACCGACATTTCTGCCGATGCTGTTGTTACGGAGTTCCTTGTCGAAAGCCCACTCCTGTTTGTAGTTGATCAGCGAGTAGGAACTGTCGGCTATGCCGGGGGCATTGTACAAATGCTGGAAATAGGTTTCAATTTTCACCCTGTGGTTCGAACTCAGCCGCAGGTCGTACCCGAGAACAAGGTGATGTGCTTTTGACAGGCCCAGGTCTTTGTTCGGATAGCGCACATTCCCGTTTTCTTCCAGCCTTACCAGATAGATCTTCATATCCTCGGCCTGGCTGTGCCTGCCATAGCCCAGGCTGAGCGTATGGTCGGAATTGGGGCTCCAGGTCACACCAAATCTCGGATCTGCCGACCACGAGTCGGTGAGTGCAAAATATTGGGCATTAATACCGCCATTCAGGGCAAAACGGCTGTTGATGTCGTACCGCGACTGGGTATAAAATTCCGTGGAATAGCTGTTTCCGCTTTCATTTACAATATTCCGGTAGGTATCCGGACCTGAAATCGTGCTGTTCATATTTATGTTGTACATCAGCAGATTGTACTTAATGCCGGTTTGTACCGAATAACGGGGACTAAAACGATGGCTTAAACTTGTTCCGATAATCAGTTTACCTGATCGGTCGGTCGCCAGCAGATCCGGGCGGGGAATCAGGTCATCGTCGAGACGGTAGGTCTCCATGCTGTTATCTATACCGGTGAACGCAACAGTTGACCTGATGAAGCTCTGCCGGCCGATGATCCGGGAATGCGTGATGCCTGTGGCCCCCATCAGTACATCCCATTCATAGCCAACACGGTCCCAGTCAATCGTCCATTTTGTGGGATCCAACTCCCCGGGCTCAGTGCTTTTGTCGATTCCACCGATACCCCAGAATGAAAACACACCGGCATTGCGTGTCGGGATGTTCACTTTGAACGAAAGGTCCTGGTATTTAAAAAGCTGATCGGTCGGGATCATGTTCAGATCGGTGAGCAAACCCAGCGTCGAGTACCGGTAATTGAACAGATACGATGCATTTGATCCGGATGCGATGGGCCCTTCCGATGCCACATCCAACCCGAGAGTTCCCACCTGAACCGTATGTTCATGCCTGTCGAAATTGCCATTGCGCAGGTTCATGTCAAAAACACCCGCCAGGGCATTTCCATATTCTGCGGGAAACGCACTGGTAAAGAAATCCGAATTGGCCAGCATCTGGCTGCTGAACAGCGTTACTATACCGCCGCCAGCTACATTTGCACCGGAAAAATGGTGCGGTGTTGGAATTTCAACACCTTCCAGCCTCCAGGAAACACCCTTGGGCGTGTTGCCGCGAATAATGATGGCATTGTCCTGTACGTTGCCGACGGTTACACCGGCATACGCAGCTACCAGGCGGGCCGGATCATCGAGACCTCCCGCATAGCGCCGCGTTTCCTCAACAGTAAACGACCGGGCGCTGTTTGTAGCCATCGAATTCATGGGAATATCTTTCCGGTTCCCGGCAACGACTGTTATACCGCCCATCTCCGACACCGATTCCCGGAGACCGGCATCAATTACCACCTGTTTACCGGATGTTACCGGAATTTCGTGTATCACGACCGGATCGTACCCTATATAGCTGAACTGCAGGGAATGCCTGCCTACCGGAACGCCGTGCAGTACGTAATTCCCATCCAGGTCGGCGGCTGCGCCTATTAACGGTTCTGTACCAAGTACAACCACTGTTGCGCCGATCAACGGGTATTGGGACCCGACTTCGTATACATGGCCTTTAATTGATTGTGTTATGGGCTGCGACATCGTAATTTGGGTACATGTCAATAGCAGCAAAGCCGGCAGCCAGAGTAAAATTTCAAGTATTCTTTTCATTTTTATACAGGTTTAGAGTAAGTGAGCATACATTGGTTTGATTTTTTTGACTATCTGTTCACAAGGCTGATCCAGATCACCAGAATCATGACCACCACGCTCACCACACAGATCACTGCGATGGCAATTTTTCGTATTAATTCGGTGGCTTTCATTCGGTATTGGTTCATGGCTGTGGCAGATTTAAACCAAAGATGCGGCCTGGTGGGATGGGCATCGTCCAGACCTATATATCAGGACGAAATACACGTCCAATCCTGCATGATTGGACTTCACGATTGTCGTTTACCGGGATATCATAACCCTTACCTGCGGCAGAACAATGGTACGATCAATACCGTAATTAGCCCCTGATGAACTCTGACGGGGTTTTTCCCGTGATTTTCTTGAACACCTGATTGAAAGCCGACTTGGAATTGAATCCCGAATCGTATGCAATGGCAAGAATACTGAAATTTTTGTTGGCGGGGTCGGCGGCCCGTTTTTTAAACTCATTCACCCTGTACTCATTCACAAAATCATAAAAATTCTTCCCTTCATACTGATTGATAACCTGGGACAAATAGTTGACGGAAATGCCGAGTTCACCAGAAAGGCTGATGATAGTCAATTTAGGTTCCAGGTAGGGTTTTTTATGATGCATCAGGTCAATAAGAGTCTTGTGGTAACGGGCTGCTTCCGCATCTTTCAGGCCCGATCTGCGGTATTCTGCCGTTTGTCTGGGTTCAACCAGCTCACTGGCATTCAGACCGGCATCCGTAAAAATTCCCTGTTGACGAATCCCGAAAAATCCCAGCAGAAATATGAACAGAACGCAAAAGAAGTAGATTACCATATCGGCATTGATACCAAGATCCATGCCCATTCCCTCCCGCATTACCGACACAACTGCCGCCACCACGTACACCACCCCGATACCAAAAATACAATACCTGAGCCAGTTCAGGTTGATGGTCTCCTCATAAGCAAAATTTTCGCGGAGCATGCTTGTGTAACGGCCCAGCATGCGATAGCTCACCACCGGATAGGTCAGGCCAGACACTATGTAGGATATGAGTATAACATTCCCCAACACATTATATCTTTGGATTTCGCCCCTGTCTACCATCAGTTTTTGTTCAGCGGTGAAGAAAAAGTAGAATTCTGTGAGCAGCAGCACAATGATTATTGCAGGAAGAAAATGCAGATACACGCGGTGGTTAAAGGGCTGGTCAGGCCTCAGTGAGTAGAGTATATACAGAAACAGCATGGGCCCGTGCAACAGCGGCAATGGTATCATCAGGCCCATCATATGCGGGTATTCTTGCCAGTACCCCAATGAGTAGAGGTAAAATCCAAAAAGATGAATTCCAAAAATGAACATCCAGACGGCGAGCACGGTATCGGCTGCAGTTCTGCCTTTTTTTGAGAACAGCAGGAACTGAAGAAAGAAACTCAGAAAGATTCCGATTATTAGTAAGTAATGCATATCTGGTATATCAATAAGAGCGTTTTCCCAATGTAGTGAACGTACGGGCTGTGAATATTATCGGTTTGAAGGATCAGCTGTAATTTCCGGTTCAACCTGGCTGCTTAAAGCCATCTCATCAGATACGCCGTCAATGGTGCATTATATTAAAAAGGCCATCCGATTCTACCCGGATGGCCTTCACATGTTATGGGGTAGTAAGTTCTAAGAACACCCGCTGGTGGCGCCACAGGTTTCGCACTTTAAACAGGTACCGTTGCGCACCATGGTCATGCTGCCGCAGTCGCCGCAGATATCGCCGGTGTAGCCCATCTGCTTGGCGCGGTTGTACTTGGCAACAAATTGCGACGGCTTTGCGGCCGCGGTGGTGCTGGCCGGTACCGGTTCGTTCACTTCAACGCCCGGTGCTTCGCGGTTCACCACTGTTTCGGCGGGGGCCACGTGAACAACCGGCTGAAATTCATTCGGATCGGGCGCGTCGGCGGGACGCAGTGTGCGGTTCATGATCTCCTCGGGGGCCACGTGAGCGAGATCTTCGCGGCCGAGGTAGGTCACTGCCATCTCGCGGAAGATGTAGTCGATTACCGAGGTTGTCATTTTGATATGCGGGTTACCGATAACGGATCCGCTGGGCTCAAATTTGGTGAACACGAACGCATCAACAAATTCCTCGAGCGGCACACCATGCTGCAGGCCGAGGGAGATGGAGATGGCGAAACAGTTCATCAGGCTTCTGAAGGCCGCACCCTCGCGGTGCATGTCGATGAATATCTCGCCGAGCTGGCCGTTTTCGTACTCGCCGGTACGCAGATAGACGCTCTGGCCACCAATCTTGCATTTCTGCGTGTAGCCGCCACGGCGGTTCGGCAGACGCTTGCGGTGGGCCACATATTTGTGGATGATTCGCTCGGCCGTTTTTACCACTACATCCTGGGCCTGGGTGGTCTCGGGATCAACGGATGCTTTGGCCTCTTCTTCTTCCTCCTCAATCTCCTCAAAAATTTCGCTCATCGTGTTAAGCGGCTGGCTCAGTTTCGAGCCGTCGCGGTACAGGGCATTGGCCTTGAGCATCATCTCCCAGGAGAGCATGTAGGCGCTTTTGAAGTCATCCACATCGGCCTCGTTCACCAGGTTGATGGTTTTTGAGATGGCGCCGGAGATAAAGGGCTGGGCTGCCGCCATCATCATGATATGGCCTTCGGCCGAGATGGAGCGCTGGCCTTTACGTCCGCACTTGTTGGCACAGTCGAATACCGGCAGGTGCTCATCTTTCAGGTGGGGAGCACCCTCAACGGTCATTGTACCGCAAACATAGTCGTTGGCGTCTTCCACTTCGCGGCGCGTAAAGCCGAGGTGCCTGAGCATGTCGAAATTCCAGTCGCCAAGCTGCTCGTCGGTGATACCGAGCACATCCCTGCAGAAATCCTCGCCGAGGGTCCACTGGTTGAATGCGAACTTGATCTCGAACGCACCAGGCAGGGCCGCCTCTATGGCTTCGATCTTGTCGGCGGTAAAACCGAGGGCTTCCAGCTTGTCGTGATTGATGGACGGGCAGCCCCTGAAGGTGCCGTGGCCCTTGGCATATTTGATGATTTCGTCGATCTTCTTATCATCATAGCCGAGTTTACGCAGCGCATGAGGCACGCTCTGGTTCATAATTTTGAAGTACCCGCCACCGGCCAGCTTTTTGAATTTCACCAGTGCGAAGTCGGGTTCGATGCCCGTGGTATCGCAGTCCATTACCAGGCCAATGGTGCCGGTTGGCGCGATCACGGTAACCTGTGCGTTGCGGTAGCCGTGCATCTCGCCGAGTTTCAGGGCTCGGTCGGCATCTTCGCGGGCGGCCCTGAGCAGATAACCGGGACAAATGCTGGCATCGATGCCGAGGGGCAGGATGCTCAGGCCTTCATAATCTTCGGGCGACGCGTTCCAGGCGGCGCGGTGGTGGTTGCGGATCACGCGGAGCATGTGCTCTTTGTTGTTCTCATAACCGGGGAATGTGCCGAGTTCTTTCGCCATCTCGGCGCTGGTGGCGTAGCTGGTCATGTGCATGATGGCGGTAATGGCGCCGCACAGGGCCATGCCCTGCTTGCTGTCGTACGGTATGCCCTGCACCATAAGCAGGGTGCCGATGTTGGCATAACCGAGGCCGAGGGTACGGAATTTATAGGAAAGCTCGGCGATCTCTTTCGACGGAAACTGTGCCATAAGCACTGAAATCTCGAGTACGACTGTCCAGAGTCGGGTGGAGTAGCGGAAGCCCTCCACATCGAACTGCCCGGTTTCAAAATCGTGGAATTTGATCAGGTTCAGCGAGGCCAGGTTGCAGGCGGTGTTGTCGAGAAACATATACTCGGAGCAGGGGTTGCTCGCCTTGATTTCGCCGTCGGCCGGGCAGGTATGCCACTCGTTGATGGTATCGTGGTACTGGGTACCGGGATCGGCGCAGCTCCAAGCGGCGTAGGCAATCTGGTCCCACAGCTCGGCAGCGCGGAGGGTTTTCATCGGTTTGGGCTCGCGGCCTTCGGCTCTGGCCTTGCGTTTTTCAATCCGGCCGTACAGGTTCCAGTCGCCGTCGTTTTTTACGGCCTCCATAAAGGAATTGGGGATACGCACCGAGTTGTTTGAGTTCTGCCCGCTTACCGTATTGTAGGCTTCGGAGTTCCAGTCGGTATCGTAGGTATCGAAATCGATGTCGGTGTACCCCTGCCCTGCCAGCTGCAGTACGCGCTGGATGTAATTTTGTGGCACATCGCTGCGGCGGGCCTCACGAATGGCTTTTGCCAGCTCCTTGTTCTTGAGCGGATCGCGGCTCACGGCACCGTTGTAGGTGCGGCCTTCGATCTCAATCGGCTTGTGGGCCAGTTTGATAATGCTTTTAAGGTGTTTTTCGCAGTTTTTCGATCCGGATACCAGCGCGGCAACTTTCTGCTCTTCGAGCACTTTCCAGTTGATGTACTCTTCTATATCGGGATGGTCGAGGTCGAGTGTTACCATTTTGGCCGCCCGGCGGGTGGTACCGCCCGACTTGATGGCGCCGGCCGCCCGGTCGCCGATCTTCAGGAAGCTCATCAGACCTGAGGAGCGCCCGCCGCCGCTCAGGCTTTCATTCGATCCGCGCAGCTCCGAGAAATTGGTACCGGTTCCTGATCCGTACTTAAAAAGACGCGCCTCGCGAACCCAGAGGTCCATGATGCCGCCATCGTTCACCAGATCGTCGTTAATACTCTGAATAAAACAGGCATGGGGCTGAGGATGGGTATAGGCATCCTCTGATTTCATCAGCTTGCCGGTTTTGGCATCCACATAATAGTGGCCCTGGGCCGGACCGTTTATGCCGTATGCCCAATGCAGGCCGGTGTTGAACCACTGTGGGCTGTTCGGAGCGGTTGCCTGGGTTGCGAGCGAATAGCACAGCTCGTCGTAGAAAACCCGTGCAGCCTTTTCGTTTTCAAAATAATCGTGCTTCCAGCCCCAGTAGGTCCAGCAACCTGCCAGGCGACTGAACACCTGACGGCTGTCGGTCTCGTGGGTATAGCGCTCTTCTGCCGGCAGTTTCGCAAGGGCAGTCTCGTCGGCCTCTGACCGCTGAAGCCATTTCGGCACACCCTTTTCGGCCACTTTTTTCAGCTTCACAGGCACACCGGCCTTACGGAAATATTTCTGGGCGATGATGTCGGTTGCCACCTGCGACCATGTTTTCGGTACCATCACATTCTGCATGATGAACACGGTGGAGCCATCCGGATTCCTGATTTCTGACTTGCGTGATTCGAAGTTAATCGAGTCGTATGGAGTGTTCCAGGAATCCTGGGTGTAATGACGGGTAAATTTCATGTTGTTACAAGACGTTCGGGGTTGATTTTTTTTGCTAAAATGTGTGTTGGGTGTGCTAACCCGGGAGGTAAAATATAGACGGCATTATGACAACGGACAACTAAAAAATGACCTTTTTTTCAACAACTTTTCAACAAAGATGTTGACAAAAAATACAAACTTCTGAGCCTGCCGAATCCTGTCGGTGATTGTGGACAACATGTTAATAACTAATGTCTTTTTCATAGCGGCATGGCATGGCAGTTGCGCCCGGTATACAAGCTTAAAAGCTGAAGCCATCAAAACCACCTGTCACAACCAATTTTTTACCCTCATCCAAGTAATAATATCAATCGCTTAAAGTATTATTCAGCCCTGAAATCATAAACCTGCAGGAATGTGGCGGGAAATTCAGTAAAAACACTTACCCGGGGAGTAGTGATTAATCATCAAAAAAAAATATTGTGGATATCTGATTCCATCTAAACGCATACATGGCAATCTCCCTGATACCGTTTCTTACAATTACTTACAATAAACTATTTACGTATGGTCAACCCTTTCATCTTAAATAGAGCGCACTTAACAATTAATTAACACAAAGCAAGTTATGTATAAATGCATTTTTATAATTATATGTTTATACATTCAATTATTAATTATTTTATTACACATTTAAATCGTATTAAATGCCACCAGAGCATCAACAATTTCTATGTTATTTGTTATGATTCATGCTGTACCGTAACACTGGCCTGCCTGCCCGGAAAATCACCAGGCCATGGTACTGCATGTGCCCGGAATACCTTTTTATCTTACCAGCACTATTTTACCGACCGCAACCTCTCCCCCGGCCTCAAGCCTTGTAACGTATACCCCCGAAGCAAGACCCATGGCATTGAACACCACCGAATGTCTTCCCGCAGCATAGCGCCCCTCAGCCAGTGTGGCAACCCTGCGCCCTGTCAAATCAAAAACACTCAGGCTTACCACCGATCCGGCGGCCAGTTCGAACGGAATCACTGTAGATGGATTGAAAGGGTTAGGGTAGTTCTGCCCCAGTGAAAAAGCGGCCGGCAAATGCCCATCATCACGAACTGATACCGGGCTTTCGGTGTACTTTATTACAAAATCCCGTGGGCCAATTCCGGTTGCAAAGCTGTCGACGGCCACGCCCTCAATACTGTACATCACTGCCCGGCCGGCAGAACTGAAATCGGGTGCAACACCACCAATCAGCATGGGCTCATCGGCATCGATAATGGAGAAGGAGTTCAAAAAGCGGCTGATCAGATTTTCTTCCCCTGCCTCGTAGGTTACCGTATTAACAACCTGAATCCCGTTGTTGAGTACATACAGCGTTTCCGATGCCTCATGGAATTTCATATCGGTTGGATGTCCGCCGGTTTCGATAACCCTGACCGTTGCCTCCTCAGCCGGATCGATGATGTGTATCTCACCGAAGGTTTCCCGGTCGGGATCGAAATTGAAGTTTTCATCGAAACCATAATCACCGGTGCAGAGCACCCACACACTGCCGCTGCTGTGCACCCGGATCACCTGGGGATTATCGCCGACTTCTATGGTGTTGGTAACCTGCATGGCAACCGGATCCACAACGGCCACCGAATTCCCCCCGCCGAGACCGCTCAGCGCCACAAACACTTTCCCTGCGGCCATTACCAATCCTTCAGGGAAACCGGTTACCGCGAACGTATTGGTTACGGTATTCGTGGTCAGGTCGATCACAGAAATGGAGTTATCGAACAGATTGGTCACAAAAGCCCGGTTTTCGTCGACCTGCAACAGCTGCCGGGGGCTTCCACCGTTGGTATCGTCAATTTCGATGCGGGCAACCGACCTCAGGTCGTTTTTATCGGCCACCTCCACCGCATGGCTGTTGTTCACCACGATGTACAGGTAGTCGCCGATGATGGATGCGCTGTTGGCCACATCCCCCAGGGGACGCCCATTTTTGGCAAAAAACGCGTTCTGTGTTACCGTGGCGCTGGCCGCATCGTACCGGGTTACCGATGCGTTACCCTGCAGAAAAGCCCCCTCATTGATCACATAAATGCCCTCAAGGGTTTTTTGCGACATTACCGGACTGGCAAAAATGATTGAAATGCCCAGTGAAAGGATGCAAAGCCGTAATAAATTGTTCATATAAGTTCTCTTTTTACGTTCTGTGATGGGTTATTTAAAGAAATGATCTGTTATGCGACCCGGCTGCAATACGCCTGATTTCGCTACTGCCGTGGCCTGTAACCGATGGTGATGCTGAGCTCCCTGTTCGACAATGGCATGGGGTACCAAGCGATCATCTCATACTCCTCGTCGAACAGGTTTCTGAATATGAGCCCGGCTGTTGTGTAGAAATTCCGCCAGCCTATGGTGACCGATATCCCGGCGTTGATCACTGTGAACGCATCAAGAGGATCGAGCGGGCTGCTGTGATCGGCCGTGGTAAAGCGTTCGCCGGTATAAATACGGTTGCCAAACAGTGTAAAAAAGCGGTGGCTGACCGAAATGACGGTTTTGAACGTGCGTTCAGGCACATACGGAAGCTGACGTCCAACAGCCGGGTCGCCATCGAACCTGGGCGTATCGGATGAGATGCCGGTCTGCATCCACATATTGCCAATATCCAGCCTTACCCCGGCCAGCCACAGGGTAAACTCCTGGTTCAGTTCAATCCCTTCGGCCACCAGTCCGGCCACATTCGCCGGCGACCAAACCGATCCGCTCACCGGCGCCCACCGGATTCCATCGCGGAATTTAGTACGGTACACGGTTCCGTCGAGGGCGATACGGAACAACGACCGGTATTTCCAGGCCAGGGATGCGCCTGCCTCAACACTTATGCCCCGTTCAGGTTTCAGGTCGGGATTGCCGCCCGGCGACCAGAACAGGTCGTTCATAGACGGTGCACTAAAATCATTGCTGTATTGGGCACGCAGTATCAGAATACGATCGAACAGCTCCAGGTTGATGCCGATCGAGGGGCTCAGCGCCAGGCCGAAATCGGAATAGAGGTCGGATCTCAGCCCGGGAAACAGCCTGAACCCTCCGGGCAGTTCCACCACACCGGTCATTGCCGCGGCGCCGTACGTTCGTCCCCTGATGCGGTCGTAGTTATTGGTGTCAATCCACTGCCGGCCGCCCTGAAGCAGCCCGTTCAGCGTAATCCAGCTGCTGATGTAGCTGGTCAACCCTGCTGTCAGGCCAGTGGCATGGCTTATACTGCGGCTGTCGATGCGGGATCGCTCATCAAGGTAGTCGAGATTGTGGCGCGAGTAATAACCGTGGGTGTAGTACCGCGTAGTTTCATGTCTGTATTCGGCATTTCCAGCCCATCGGAGCCAGTTATCGTTCTGCCTGGCCGCCGTACGCCCGGCAATTACAGATCCCGGCACACCGCCGCGGTTGTAGCCCGACCAGACCGCTGACCCGGCCTTCCAGCCACCGTTCGCATATGCTACCCTGCCGTTGAGGCTGAACGCTTCTTTGTCGGCATTGGCCCGGCGGGCATCCCTCTGCCTGATGCGGTCGAAATACCCATAATCGTTCTGAGAGCTGAAGCCCGATGCGCCCAGAGAAATCGTATAGGGCCCAGAGAAATCGGTGATGTCCATGCCGGCGCGGGTGAGTCCGTAGTCGCCCACTGTGCGTGTAACCGACGCACCGCGCCAGGCAGAGCCGCTGCCCAGATGGACAGTACCGGCAATGCTGCCCGACCCGTAGGCGGCCGCGCTGTTACCGGGCACAAATTCCACCGAACTAAACGCGGATGCGGGATACAGAGCCAGGTCGGTCTGCCCCACCATGGGATGATTAACCGGTATGCCCTCCCACAGTATCTGGGTCTGCCCGGGCCCGAAGCCACGCACCGAGATGGAGGAGATGCCCGCCGGTCCATAATTACGCACCACAAGCGGAAATTCGTTTTCGATAACCGACGAGAGCGGCGCACCCCGGTAGCGTTGTACAAGTGAACTGTCGGCCCGGAAGATGCGTACCGCATGCAGCCGGTCTTCGAGAAAGAGCCGTGTGGCCTCTACCCGGATCTCCTCAAGGTGTACGGTATCGGGGAGTACAGCGGATGAATAGGCAGTTACGGCATCAATCCGAACCAAACCCCGCGCCGGCATCAACCCGGGCTGCGGCATCACCTCCGCTTCGGGTATATCCGGAGGTGGAATATCCTGTGCGCACACCAATCCCGCAGCAGACACGAGTGCATACACGATGAGCAGCGAAAAAATTCGTAGGGGTATTCTGGTCAATAACATACTGAAACTTTTAGCCCGAAAGTTTTCAGTGGAAACAGAACGCGGCAGGTCTCCTGGCTCTCCTGGCTCCGGCTGCCTTCCCATTCCATTGAACCGGAACAGTGGCGTTAGAGTTGGCCGGAACCTCACCACCGGGGTGGTGCGGATCACAGTTGCGGGTACAGCCCCCGATTTGAACGGGGTTCCCTTTTAATCTTCATCTGAAGAACCGAATGCTGTAAACATCTGATGGAGTAATGATAAGGCGGGGACGGGTAAATTCAAAAAGCTTTTCAGTTCCTGAACCCAATAGCTCATGGGCTAACGATCCTCTTCCCGAATGGTGTGAGGCTCAGTTCGGCCAGTTTAAGATGCTGAATGGCGAATGGGATGCCGATAATTGTAATGGCTGTGCTGATACCAAACACGATATGGGTTATCACGATCCAGATGCCGCCGAAGATGAGCCAGATTATATTCAGGATGAAGTTGATGCTGCCGTTGCGCCCGGGTATTTCTACAATATCCAGCCCGAACGGTGCCACCCCAACCCGTGCCAGCTTCAGGGTCTGTATACCCAGGGGGATTCCGATTATGGTCAGGCACAGGGCCAGGCCTCCAAGCAGATAACCGAGGGCAATGAAAACACCGCCTCCCAAAAAAAACCACAATATATTGGCAATAAAACGGATCAGTACCACCGGTATGCTCCTGTCAAATATTATTATTTCATTGTACTTTCCGTGATGTACGGTAAAAACGCTCCTTTGTTTGAAAAAAAATCGGCGCAATAACCGGTTGCATTTCCCCGCTAACCATACACATTCCCTTGCATTTCGCCCATGCAATCAATAAATTCACATGTCATTATTAGATTTTATAAAATGTATTAATAGCCGCCTGAAAAGGCAACCTTAACATCGGCGCACCGGCCCGCAAACGGAGAAGATGACGAATACAAGCCATACCCGAATTCGACAGACCAGGAGCCGGAAACTATCATTCGTGCCCCGCGCACATTAACTTCCCAACTATTATGCGTACCAAAAGAAAAACAGGGGTGAACAAGGTCAGGCTCGCCGGTCTCGCCCTTGGATTCATCGGTTTTCTGCTCCCTTTTTTCATTCAATTCGACGGCCTCTCTTTCGCCGGCCATATGGCCCTGGGCATTTTCCTGATGGCCGCCAGTTTCTGGATGCTTGAACCTATCCCAATCTATTCGACCTCTCTTCTGGTGATCATGATGCAGGTACTTCTGCTCAGTGCACAGGGTCCGGTCTATATGGCCTCATCCCTGCCCGAAACCATCCCGGTAAACCTGCAGGAAAACCTTTGGCAGATACCAGGCAGTGCTCTCGACAACAATGAAGCGGTATACATACGTATTGACGGCAAAAAAACCCGGCGGGTTGATGTTGAGGTTACTGAAACCCGGGAGGATATGGCCATAATCAGGGCGCCGGGGCTGACGGAGGGAGATGTTATCGTAACCGAATCGGGCCACTGGCTCATCAAGTACAGGGCGGCCCACTACTCGGAGTATTTCCGCACCCTTGCCGACCCGATCATCATACTGTTTCTTGGTGGTTTTATGCTGGCCGGAGCCGCTGTTAAGTACAACCTCGATAAAAACCTGACCAGCGTACTGCTAAAACCGTTCGGCAAGAAACCCATGTACATTGCGCTGGGGCTGATGCTTGTTACAGCCGTTCTTTCGGCTTTCATGAGCAACACCGCCACCACGGCCATGATGATGACGGTAGTGATCCCGATAACGGCGCAGTTCCCTCCCGAAGACCGCTTCAAAACTGCCCTGGCACTGTCGGTTCCGATCGCTGCAAACGTGGGCGGAATCGCCACGCCTATCGGCACCCCTCCCAACGCCATCGTTATTGCCGCGCTGAACCAGCAGGGCATCTCCATTCCCTTTGGCGAGTGGATGTTGCTGGTAATGCCGATCGTGATCATCCTGCTGCTGGTGAGCTGGTTCACACTTGGTTATCTCTTCCCGCCTACTCTCAGCGAATTCAAACTGAAGCTGGAGGGCAAGTTCAACACCTCGGCCAAAGCCATCACCCTGTATGTAATATTTGGCCTTACGGTCATCCTCTGGATCACCGAAGCACAACATGGTATACCCAGCAGTATGGTCGCTTTCCTGCCTATTACGGCCCTCACCGTAACCAGTGTGATGACCAAGGAGGATATCCGAAGCCTGCCATGGGATGTGCTCTGGCTGGTTTCCGGCGGTATTGCATTGGGTGTGGCCATGGACAATACCGGCCTTGCCACCTGGATCGTATCGAGTATCAGCTGGGAGACTCTGCCAAAACTGATGCTGCTGCTCGTATTCGGGCTGGTAGCCTATATGATGTCAAATTTTCTGTCGAATACCGTCACCGCCACCCTCATCATCCCGCTGGCCATCAGTATCGGCACCTCGGGTATTGCCGGTGAGGGCTTTAACCTGATCATAACCTGCATTTTCGTGGGGATTGCCTGCAACATAGCCATGATGCTGCCCATATCAACACCTCCCAATGCCATTGCCATGAGCACCGGATTTCTGAAAACCTCGGATATGGTGAAAGTGGGTATTATTGTTGGTATTATTGGATTGATTGTGGGGCTGCTAATTGCCACCTTTGTATGGCCGTTCATGATCTGAACCAACATTTAAGGAGATGATGCCATGTCAATTATTTATATTCTCTGCATTGAAGATGAAGCCGAAGTGCTGGATGTAATCGTGAACGACATTTCTGCCCTGGAGGTCGTATTCCCGATCGAGGTTGGCGTAACCGCCAATGAAGCCAGAAAAGTGATCGATGAAATCCTTGATAACGGCGACCGGATCGGGCTCATACTGTGTGACCACGTGCTGCCGGGAGAAAACGGTGTGGAACTGCTCGTTGAACTGCAGGGCCGGGAGGAGACCAAAGAGACCAGGAAGGTGCTGCTAACCGGTCAGGCCGGGCTCGACGCCACCATCAAGGCTGTAAACAAGGCCGGGCTGAACCGCTACATCGCAAAACCATGGGACAAGGAAGACCTTGTTGAAATATGCCGTGAGGAACTGACCCATTACGTGATCAATACGACCACCAATCTTCTCCCCTATATGGGCATATTGAATGCTGAAAAACTGTCGGAAGCCATGCGCGAGAGAGGTCTTCCCAGTGATGCGTAAGAAACCGGCGGAGGTATTTCTTTGAATCAGGGTTTGGGACAACTGGCTCACGAAACGGCACAGAATTCACTTATGCTGGTCGAGAAAATCCGGACAGCGCTGCGCGATTCGGAATTTCTCACCAAGCTGCTGCATGATTACAAGCCCGGCGAGGTTCTGATACGAGAGAACCAGCCCAACAGGCAGCTCATCATCATTCTGAAGGGTTCGGTCGAACAGCTCAAACACTACGAAACCCCTCATCAGGTTACCGTCGATATCATGGGACCGGGAATGATGGTCGGTTTGCTTTCATATCACACCGGTCAGCCCGCCTTCAGCACCGTTGTTGCCCGCAGCCGGGTATCTACACTATCCGCCACACAAAGACACGTACAGGCTCTGAACCGTGAGTTTCCTGAGCTGGGCGAAGTCCTGCAATCACTGATAGTCGGCAACCTGGCCGATCGCTACAGACGCATGGTGCTCCTGCATCTGGAGGTCAAAAATCTGAGCAACACCCTGCAGATGGAACGCAACCATCTTCGGCGCACCGTACAGGAACTTGAATCCACACGCAATTTCATGGTCAACCAGGAGAAGATGGCCACCCTTGGCGAGTTGATGGCCGGCCTGGCCCACGAAATCAACAATCCGGCATCGGCACTGCTTCGTTCAGTCGATTTCCTGGCGTCTGCCCTTCCCGAAGTAATACCCGGCCAGAACGAATCCGGAAAATCGTTCGAACGCGATTTTTTCATTCACGGAATGAACTCGGTTGCACCAGCTACCGACGTGGCACGTTCACGGCTAAATCAACTGAGCAAGGAATTCCCCGGCCTCGACAGAAAGCACCTGCGCAAACTTGTAAGAATGGATGATGCGCATCTTGATCTCATTACCGGTATCATTAAAAAAGAGAACAAGAATAAGGTTAACCATCTGCTGCAGGTTTTTGAATCGGGCGTTTTCCTTAAAAGCATCAACATCTCAACACAGCGCATTCAGCACCTGGTACAGAGCCTGAAAAGCTACAGCCGGCAGAATACCCATATCTGGGAGTCGGCCGATGTACGCGACGGCATCAACGACACACTGCTGCTGCTGGGCCACCGGCTGAACCACGTGGAGCTTGAGCGCCATTTTGATAATGTGCCCAACATACTCTGCATGCCCGGCGAACTGAATCAGGTGTGGACAAATATAATCTGCAATGCCTGCGATGCCATGAACGATGAAGGCAGGCTGATCATCAGCTGTGGCCTGTCGGCCGGCGACAAGGTTTTTGTATCCATCAGGGATTCCGGCCCGGGAATCCGCGAAGACTACCTTAGCAAAATTTTCGATGCCAATTTTACCACCAAATCGGCCGGGGGTGAATTCGGCCTGGGCCTGGGCCTGGCAATTTCAAAGGGAATCATTAAAAATCACCGCGGCAGTATACTGGCACGAAATCATTCAGAAGGTGGTGCTGAATTTAAAATCGAACTGCCTTTGGCCCCGCCTAAACCTGCTTAAATACGAATTTTCAAGCTTTTTGTGGTTCTTCCTGCAGCTTCATGGTGTGTTGTTGATGAACCGCCCACAGCAAAAAAAACTATGTAACTCTATTTCGCCAATTCGTATACTGATGCCACATTCAATTCATTAATAATTTCAGATTGCTGAAATAACCGGTTCTGCGATGTCAGGAAAATCTTTTTTGAGATCAAACTGGAACATATGGCTGGTCGTCATCGGTTCGGCAGGATTCCTGTTTTTTCTTTACGCCTATCCATCCGAATACCCCGACAGTGCCGCATCATACCGGGTGAGCAGCCAGGAAGCTGGCGAAATTGCCAACAGATATCTCAACGATATTGGATATACCTCACTCGGCGAAGAAGCAAGTAAACGGTTCTACCGCGATAATGGCATTTCAACCCAGCTTCAGCATCAGATGGGCCGGCGCACATTCAACCGTCATTATGAGTCAAGAATTATAAATACCCTCCCGGTCATGTACTGGACGGTTCAACAGGACAACATTAAGGACCTGATTATCCGCGGGTCGGCCAGTGAAGTCAACTGGGATGTGAATATTGGGGTACGCGTGGATGCAGGTGGCAGGATTGTAAGATTTTCGACCGATAAACCCGATTCCCTTGCACATATATTCAATCCCGGCATTTTCGACGAAACGCCGGTTGGCCCCGTGTACAACGATGCCGGGCTTCAGGGGCTGACGCCAGATCAGATCACAACCAGGCTGAGATTTGACTTAAGACAGCACGACGATCTGCCCGATTCCGGTACTGATTCATGGCATACAAACGATACACTTGCAACCGGTCACACCCTGAACAGCGACCATCTTCTTCAGCTGGCCGATTTCCACATTGGCAAGACAGGCTGGGATCCCGGCCTTTTCCGGGTCGATACCATGCGGACGATATCGGGCAGGTCAAACACCCAGGCGAGGGTCCGGTATGTGTCTGTTGAACCGGTACTCGACCACACCATCAGGCTTACACTCGACCTGTCGGTTACAGGTCAGCTGTTAAATCTGAACTACGCTGTTAACCCGCTGAATCCAAGGGAAAAGTCCGGCGGTGAAGAGCTCTGGTCCGGATTATCCGGCATCGGTTACGTTATAACCGGTATCATTGCAATCATTGTATTTTTCCGGCGATTCACACTGCGGCTCATCGATAGTAAAAGCGCACTGCCCGACACACTTCTCGGGGCCTTTATCCTGTCATCTGTGGTAATGGTAAGTGCGTTCAACGACGTCACCAATTTTGGTGTGGCCGATTTTAAAGTGATCGTCGGAATGCTAATCGGCACATTTTTTATGGCTGCACTGGGCGGTGTTCTTTTTTTCATACTTGCCAGCACGTCCGTATCCATATCCTACGGGGTTATGCCTGAAAAGATCAGGTCGCTGAACCTGGCGCGGTCCGGATATCTGTTCAATACCCCGGTCGGAATAGCCATCTTGCAGGGCCTGTTCGCGAGCGGGATTATACTGGGATTGTATGCGCTCTATTTGTCGGCGTTTCCCCATGATGTCTACTACTATGAGAACAGCAATCCCTTCGAAACCTACTTCCTCTTTGGCCAGACCATGTCGAACCTGGTCTCTGCAATCCTCATAGCCATTTACACCACTTACAGCCTTTATCTCATTCTCGGGGCCATGGTATATGGTGAAAAGCACAGGCTTGTGCTTTTTCTGGTAACCACCATAGTCGTTTGGGCACTGGCGTTTCCCCTGAATCCGGGGCTGGCTAATCCCTGGCTCAGCATTATTTCGGCGGCTGTAACCGGTGCCGTTGTTGCCATTATCTATCTGCGATACGACGCCCTTACCGTGGTGGCATCCCTGTTTTTTGCCGGCCTCATCATACCTACGTATACAATTTTTCTCACACATCCCCCACACTGGATCACTGAATTTTTCCTGAGTACAATCATTATTGCCGTGTGGATAGTGATCGGCATTGTGGGAATCCGCAGTCTGAAAAGCGGTGACGAACTGCCCGGATTTGTGCCGGCCTATATCTACGAACATGCCAACCGGCAGCGCATTGAGCGGGAGCTTGAGATCGCCCGGCAGGTACAGCTCTCCTTTCTGCCCGAGAGAACACCGTACTTTGCCTCCCTTGATATGGCAGCAAACTGCCGGGCAGCATCTGAAGTCGGTGGTGATTATTACGATTTCATCCGCCTTGATGAACACCGCATGGCCGTGGTAATCGGGGATGTGAGCGGCAAAGGCATACAGGCCGCATTTTATATGACCCTGGTTAAGGGTTTCATCCAGTCGCTTAGCCGTGTTACTCATGAACCTGCATTGTTTATGAGCAAACTCAATTTCCTTTTCTGCAAAAATGTAAACAAGGGCACCTTTGTGTCGCTCATTTTCGGCGTGATCGATACTCAGAACCATACGTTTACTTTTGCACGCGCCGGTCACAACCCGATTATCTACAGCACCGTATCGAACGGAAAGCCGGTACTGCTCAACACCACAGGTCTGGCCATTGGCATGGTTTCCGACAGCCGGTTCGAAGAAAATATTGAGGTGCAAACCATCAACCTGAAGTTGCAGGATACCCTTGTACTCTACACCGACGGCTACTCCGAAGCGATGGACCCGTCGAAAAACCTTTACGGAGAAGACAAACTGATGGCTGTAATTCACAAGCATAACACAGCACGTGCCTCCGAACTGCTCGACGCCATCAACAGGGATGTGAATAAATTCGCCGGCTTCGCCGATCAGCACGACGATATGACCATGCTGGTAATCCGTTACACCGGCCACATAACGGCAGAAAGCGACACTGCCCTACAGGAAACCCTGCAGGAAGCGCGTTGATCTGCGGAACAGCCCCGCGCAATAACATGTAAAAAAATGTGGCCGTTTGTATGCGGCTTATCTCACGGTTGGTTACATTCCCGATTATCCGGGAATTTAACTGCATCATCTATGAAATGGCTCCGTCCTGTACTGTTATTACTGCTGACCCTGATTCTGGTAATCGGCCTGAACACGAAATGGGGCGACGTACCACCTCTTGGCAAAGTTCTGAATCCTTTCAGGGGTGTATGGCAGAATGCCGAATCGCGCGTAACCCCAAAAGACCAGCGCGTTAAACTGAATGGACGTGACGGCGAAATAAGGATCTATTTCAACGAGCGGGGCGTACCCCATATTTTCGCCGACAGCGACCGCGACCTGTACTTTGCCCAGGGCTACATAACCGCGCGCGACCGGCTTTGGCAGATGGAGTTTCAGACGCACGCGGCGGCGGGCAGGCTAAGCGAGATTGTGGGCAAACAGGCCCTCGGCTACGACCGCAACCAGCGAAGGCTTGGCATGGTGTACGGGGCTGAACGCCGGCTTGCAAGCATCATGGCCGACAGCCTTTCAGCCATGTATATTCACGCCTATACCGACGGGGTGAACGCCTGGATAAAAAAGCTGAGGCCATCCAAAAGGCCGGTTGAATACAAGCTGCTGAATTACCGCCCGGAGCAGTGGTCACCCCTCAAATCGGCCCTGCTGCTCATGAACATGTCGTACACGCTGTCGGGTTTCGCATCCGATTTTCATCTCAGCAATACCCGTGCACTTCTGGGCCCGGAATTCGTCGAAACATTCTTCCCGCCCCACCCCGAAGATGTAGACCCGATCATACCGCCCGGCCACGAGTGGGATTTCGAGCCCATCATTGTACAGGCTCCCGAAACGACGTTTGAGCCCGGGCTTCTGCAGAGTTCCATTATACGCGAGCCCGATCACGATATCGGCAGCAACAGCTGGGCCGTTCACGGCGACCGCACTGCAAGCGGCCGTCCGCTCCTTGCCGACGACATGCACCTGGAACTGAACCTGCCATCCATCTGGTACGAGGTACAACTGAGTGCTCCCGGTGTGAATGTATACGGGGTAAGCCTGCCCGGCGTACCCATGGTGATTGTGGGCTTTAACGACCATCTCGGCTGGGGCTTCACCAACGTTGGCTCCGATGTGATGGATATCTACGAAATCCGGTTCCGTGACGATACCCTCAGCGAATACTACCACGACAACCAGTGGAAGCCGGTTCAAAAGCGTGTGGAAGAGATCCGCGTACGCAGAGGAACAACGGTGCGGGATACAGTCCGCTATACCCATCACGGCCCGGTCGTGAACGATAACCGGGAGGATGTTACCATGAACTACATCCCCGGCGGCCACGCCCTTCGCTGGACAGCCCACGACCCGTCGAATGAATTCTATATGTTTTACCATCTGAACCGTGCACGTGATTACCGGGAGTATTCTGATATAATCAGCCATTTCAGGAACCCGGCCCAGAATTTCACCTATGCCGACAAAGCCGGAAACATCTCTATCCGTTCGAACGGTAAATTCCCTGTGCGCTGGCCCGGCCAGGGGCATTTTATAAGCGACGGTTCCGACCCGCTCTACGACTGGCAGGAATACATACCGCACGATCATAAGCCCTATATAAAAAATCCGGCCCGCGGATTTGTAAGTTCAGCCAACCAGCATCCGGCCAACTCCGCCTATCCCTACGAAATGGGACGTTTTTTCGCCCCCTACGAGCGCGGGGCACGAATAAATCAGTTTCTGGAGGAGCACGACATCGCCACTGCGGAAACCATGAAGCGCCTGCAGCTCGATAACAAAAGCCTGCATGCCGAATCGGTTCTTCCTGCCCTGTTATCACTGATCGATCAGGATACCCTCGGCGGCACCTCCTTCTATGCCTTCAACAAGCTGGATGGCTGGAACTACGCTAACGATGCCGACGATGTGGCCCCGACCATATTTCATGCATTCTGGGGCAATCTGTATTCATCCATATGGCGTCCGGTGTTTGGCAACGACCAGCGTCATGTGCGCCTGCCATCAAGGAACCGCACTGTTCAGCTCATCCTCGAGGAACCCGGTTCACCGTACCTGAACCCATCCGGTGGCGGATCCCGCACAACATTTGCCGCGCTGGTAACGGCCGCTTTCCTGAAGGCGGTTATAGACCTGGAAAAACGTCATGGGGATCCTGGTCCGGCCTGGCTCTGGGGCAGCCATCAGGGGGCTGTAGTGAACCACCTGGCGCGAATACCCGGTTTCAGCCGGAAGGTGTTTACCGGCGGCGGATCTGAATCGGTGAACGCCACCCGCAATACGAACGGCCCATCCTGGCGGATGATCGTCTCCATGGAGGATGAACTTGAAGCGTATGGCATCTACCCCGGCGGGCAGAGCGGAAATCCCGGGTCGGTGCGGTACGACAATTTTCTCGACGACTGGGGCGCAGGGCGGTACTACACACTCCGTCTCTATTCATCCGAAGAAGAGGCCCGGGCAGAATCAGCGTACTCATTAATTATCCGGTAACATTATGGCATTCCTTGTAATCTTTATCGCAACCCTGCTTATTCAGTTTGTACTGCCCTGGTGGTGCATCATTTTCCCGGGTTTTTTTGTCGGGATCATCATGGCCGGCTCTGGTAAAGAGGCCTTTTTCTCCGGTTTCCTGGCCGTATCGCTCATCTGGTGGGTCTACACCATACTGCTGAACACACTCAACAACGGAATCCTGCTCGAGCGTCTGGCCATGCTGTTCCCGGTTCCCGGATGGGCCATCATCCTGATCGGTGGGCTTATAGGCGGCGTGGTTACCGGGGTTGCAACCCTGACCGGTTATTATATCCGCAGAGCCGCTATATAGGGCAACTTCAGTACTGGTACCGACCCGGGATGATCTTCCTGTAATCATTGCCCCGAATTTGCTATTTTAAGCCCGTCTTCCTGAACCAGAAATTATTGCACCTGATCCGACATTCATGCACAATGTAGTGGTAATCCCGGGCGACGGGATCGGTAAAGAGATAACAAAATCCGTACAGCAGATTATTGATGCATCGGGTGTACCCATTAACTGGATTGAAGCCATTGCCGGCCTGCATGCCTGGGAGGAGACCGGCAACCAGATTCCCGAGGATACCGTAGACCTGATCCGCACCCACCGTGTTGCCCTCAAGGGCCCGCTCACAACACCGGTTGGAGAAGGCTTCAAGTCTGCCAACGTTATGTTGCGGCAGCTGTTCAATCTGTACAGCAATATCCGTCCGGCACGGTCACTGCCCGGCATACAGTCGCCGTTCAAAGACATTGACCTGATCACCTTCAGGGAGAACACCGAGGGCCTGTACATAGGCCGTGAGCGCTGGGCTGTGCAAAACGAAGAGGCCGAGCTGACCGGGGTAATAACCCGTAAGGGAAGTGAACGCGTTATAAGGGCGTCGTTCGAATTTGCCCGCAAACAGCACCGGAAAAAAGTGGCCCTCGCCCACAAAGCCAACATCCTGAAAATATCTACCGGCCTGTTTCTGCAGATCGGCAACGAAATCTCGAAAGAGTACCCGGAGATTGAGTACCGCGACATCATCATCGACAACCTGGCCATGCAGATGGTGATCAACCCCTGGCAGTTCGACATTATCGTGACCACCAATCTGTTCGGCGACATCATCTCTGACCTGGCTGCCGGCCTGGTTGGCGGCCTTGGTGTAACCGGATCGGCCAATATGGGTGACGACTGTGCCATATTCGAAGCCGTTCACGGATCGGCCCCCGACATTGCCGGCAAGAACATTGCCAACCCCACCGCGCTGCTTCTTTCAGCCATCATGATGCTTAACCACCTCGACGAACACGAGGCCGCCCTGCGCATACAAAAGGCCATTATCGCCACCCTCTCCGACAAGCGCGTCTGCACCCCCGACGTTGGCGGCACGGGAAACACCTCAACGTACACAGAGGCCGTCTGTGCATTCCTCCGCCGTGAATAAAAGGGTAAGTATTGAGTAGTGAGTAGTGAGACACAGAAACGTCATACTGAGCGCAGCCCAGAGCGCAACCCTGAGCGCAACGCAGTGTAGTCGAAGGGTGGAGTCGAAGGGCGAAGCCGAAGCACGTGGGGGCTTTTTAAAAAGCCCCCAAAAACGTGAATACACCCAAAATTTATCCCCAAGTCGAGACTTTAGCCTCGACTATGCATTACCTGTCCGGGATCGCGGAATTAACCGTGCTCAATCCGTCTCATGTCTTGTGTCTTGTGTCTAACGTCTCACTACCCACCTTCACCACGTGCGCGGCAGGCACCTCCACCGCCAGCAGGCGGCCAAGCTGATGGATCTGCACCGCCACCCGTTTGTGGCCGCGCCATGAGATCCACTCTCCTTCGATGCCCTTCAGCGACCCGAAATCGATCCGTACCTTCTCCCCCTTGGCAAAATCGATATCATCCACATCATAGTGGTCGGCATAGTTGATGATCCGGTGCACGGCTTCAAGCTGGCTTGCATCTACCTGGGCCGGTTTACCGCCGAACCGTACAAAATTGACCGTTCCGGGCGTGTTCAGGATGGATTGAAAATCCTTTTCAGAAGCCTTCACAAAAATATAACCACGGAAAATGGGTTCCTCCACCCACTTTTTCCTGTCGCTCCACTGCCTAAGTTGTTTCTGAAGGGGCAGATACGTGGTTATACCTTTCTCAACGAGTCTGTCGCGTAGCTTTTTCTCCGATCTCGGCTTGGCATAGAGCGCATACCAGCTTTTATTACCGTTTTTGTCGGTGAGAAACAGATCCAGTTCGTCAGTTTCTGACGTTTTCATAATGGTTCAGAAAATCGATAATACGTGTTCAATCACAGCACACCGGAGAACATGTAACTTCCGGATGTAGTATTCCCTGCTAAAATAATGACATTCCAGGTAACGATGAATATTCTGATAAATTTAATGAAGTCAGGAAACTGAGTGAAGGAACCGGAAACGTCGATCTTAACCTGATCTCACGTAATAGAACTATTGCACCGAAATCACGTGTCGATTCTGAATTCTCATCATTATTACATGAATAACTTCAAATGAATAAGTTCCCGATTTGAACAACCGGACCTCTTTTTACCGGTTTAACAATTCGTAATACCCGATCGTGAATTGAAGCGGGTCATCGTTTTCGAGGATCATCAGGTTATTTTTGTACATCCCCAGCAGCTTGCCCGGAAGGGAAAACTCGCGCGGGTTCCGGAAGTCGGGAAGATCGAACAGAACACCATAATAATCGATATTCCAGTCATCCCGGGTATCATAAAATTCATCTGTTAAATTATACCAGACAACAAGCAGATCGCTCTCAATGAATTCTATTGCAAACAGATTGGATGAATTCGTTCCCAGCTTTCTTGCAGCATCCCATAGTGACAACGTACTTACCTGATCGACCGAAATCGACCGTTTTCGGAATTTCGAGGGCATATAATCACTCACCACATAGGTCGTATCATTCTTTAAATCAAGTTTCAAGATTGTGTAATCCGATTTAAATATATAATAGATGAAGGAATTTGCTGTATCCAGACGAATGATCGGGTATTTTTCTTCTGTATCAAGACGATCGATTGTTGGAGATATGATGCCATGTTTGGTCATGGTGTTATTTTACAGATGAAACCTGGCTATGGGTTTTGCCTGATCAAAATCCATAGCGAGTATACGCTGCGGATCCTTTATAGGTGTAAACAGGGAATTTTTCCAATATTGTCCGTAAGGGTTACGCAGCCAGATATTTTTCCGTGTATAACCGGGCAGTTTGCCAACAATCTGATCATCTACAAAATAAGCGATCATATCCTGGCTGGTATCATAGACGTAAAACTCGCGGGAATTTTTTACTGTTATTTGTGATGGAATCGACAGTTCCCCAGGACCTCTGCCAGGATTACTTAGAAATTCCAGGTTTCCGGTAAGAAGTGAAAATCTGAACGGTCGTCTTATTCGGAAATCGATACCGAAAGCCATATCAAGTTCCTCAATTACCTGAATGCCTTCCCCCATATAATGGAACGTATCGGTACTGTCATGAATAACGCCCCCCCTATCCGGTTGAGTTCCAGGGCAGGTAATTCGATAATATCAGGTTCTGAGGTACACTGAGTCAAAAAAGCGATGGTCACAATCAACAGTAACCATCGCTTAACAGATTGATGATTCATAAACGAACTAATCAGGGGTAGCGGTTTTAGATTTAGTGTTTCATAGAGATTTAAATTGATAATAAAAAAACCTTCGGCATCAATCTTTTTTTCGGTTTCGGATTATCCAATTCAAATTCATTCAAAAATTCATGTAATCCTATCCACGGGATTTTTCGCTTCCTTCTAAATTATCCGGACCTGTATTTTTTGAACATGCAATTAAAAATAATATGGATACCAAGAATGACATCCATATTATTAATTCACCCTTTTTGATAATAAACATTCTAGGATTCCGGGTTTCCTGGTGAGAGATGCGGGTTTAAGCTAGTGCCTGATTTCGGTTTATTCTATGTTGTTGTAAATGTTTAGCATGCTGCGATCCATGTATAAAAAATCGAGAACATTTATTAATTCAGGTGAAGTTATTGTAACATTTTCATTTATCAACCGGATTTCCTTTTTATGATGAGACATTATTGCCAATTCTCCACTAACACTATTCACTGAAAATGTATAAAATTGAGGAAGGTTGTTATTTCGAATGATATCTGCCAACCTGCTGTGTCCTTCAATTACTTGATTGATCGAATAGCCTATCTGAAAAAGAACATTACTATCCTTTTTGCCCATAAAAGGATAAATTTGATTATAGAAATCTGTAGTTGCACGGCCGGTTAATGTGGGCAGACCATCACTCAACTTTTCAGTTATCGACAGATACCTGAAGTCACTCATCTTTGAAACCCATTTTAATTCTCCTGATGAGGTATACCCATAAAGAAAAGGAAAATTCCTGAAAATGGTGACCAGCATATCCGACTCTTCATCGCAGAAAAGATACTTCTCGGATAAACTGGCATCAAAAACTGGCCAACCGAATGCCGTTTTGTATATCACACCAAAAGAGTGTGTGATTTCTTTCTTGTGAATATCTACGATTTGAATTGGTGAAGATACTCGGATCGGATATCGGCTGGTTATATCAGAATCGGAGCCGGAATGTTCTACTTCCGAAAAGGTAAAACCGGAAATATACAAGGCCCCATTCATATAGCACATATCAACGACCTTGTTCAGAATAATGTCTATCCGGGATGATGCTGAAAAGTGTCCATTTTCATTAGAAAATATTTCAATTCCACCGGCATGTAGCACATATAGATTACCGGCGTTATCCAATGTGAGCGAAACAGGGGAACGAAACTCACCCGGCCCCTGACCTCTGCCACCTAAATCCTGGAATATCTCACCATTTCTGTCATAAACGAATATCTTGGACAAATGATCATCCAGCAGTATGATTCTGCCCTCCCTGTCTGTAACCACATCCGCAATGTTAACCAGAGGGCTGGAATTGTCAATTTTGACCCCCGAAAAATTTCCAGACTGACCTATAGTGGCATGCAGTGAATTTTCATCCAGTTCCTGAAACGTAACATTCAGATCGTGCTTTGGTATGTTTGAAATGCCTGAGATATTCAGGTCAGAAGCGACAATATTCGGATCAGGAATATTTTCTTTTGTTGGATGAAGGATTTCATTACCGGGATAATATGTTCGTTCTTCTGAGCAACCCAGTGCAAGACCACTTATCAAAAAAATAAGAATCGGAGCCGAAAATTTACCAAATTCCTTTATTTTTATCATAATTTCAAACTCCGATTCTCATATCTGATATGTTATGGCATACATGCTTTTTGCTGGCAAATGCCGTCTTCCACTTCACAAAAAGAGTATGACCCACCATCGTCCGTACAAGATGTAGTACCAAATTTACAATACTTGTCGTTACATGTAGGAAATGGACCAACTTCACTATGTTCATCATTACCTGGATTTGCATTGGTATCAATAATAGGCGGAGAAATCAATCCACCAAATAGAAAAATAACTACAATAAATAATCTCACTTTTTTTTCATAATCTTCAGGATTAGTTCAAGTTTAGTGACTCCTGTGAATAAAGAAAAAAAAATAGAACATACAACCCATTATATACTAAATCTTTTGACAATCATAATCGAAGCAATGTGATACACCCCTGAGGTTTTTCAACCGGGCCCTTCAACCTTCATCACTCTATTTTCCCGGTTTCCGGTTCTCCAATACATTTTCATTCAGCAGTTCATAAAATCCGATGGTGTACTCAACCGGATCGTCATTCTCCTCTATCAACAGAGAATTCCCGTACCTGCCCAGTAATTTGCCTGGAAGCGAAAATTCACGGGGATTGCTTAAATGTGGCAAATCATACATGACACCGAAAAAATCCAGATGATCCGGGTGACGATTCGAAAGGTATTGCTCTGTGGCGTTTTGCCATACGACCACAAGATTGTCTTCGATCACTTCCAATCCCACGACGACCGACCTGTCGAGCTGTAGTTTATTGCTGAATTCCCTGGAATGAATTTCAGGGTTATTTAAATCGACCGACATTGATCTGATCCGCATCTTCTGCGGTTTATACAGACTTGCAACAGATGACGAATCGTCAGTGAGACTATGTCGCATCACAGTATAATCGTCATGGAATACATAATAAATGGTATCGCGATTTTTGTCCATCGCAAGCAGCGGGTATTTGTCAAACGTGTCATACCGGGCCAGCCCGGGTGAAATCCTTCCATGTTTTGACAGGCGCATTTCATCCAGATTCAGCATGGCTAACGGCCTGGCATCATCAAAATTCATTGACTGAATGGATGCCGGGTCCTCAATGGATGTAATCAGATGGTTATTCCAAAAAAAACCATATGTATGCCTTAACCAAACTTCATGTATCAAAAAACCCGGGATTTTCTCTGAAATTTCATCGTCAATAATATGGGCAAGCAAATCAAGGCTTGAATCATATACATAGATCTCATGTTCATTCTTAACTGAAATTTGAACAGGGTTCAGCATTTCCCGAGGACCTCTGCCCCTGCCACCTATATATGCCAGATCTCCTGATTCCAGACAAAAAACAAATACTCGTCTATTTCTGAAATCAATTCCATATGCTTTTTTTCTGGTATCGACAACCTGCAAACTCTGCCAGACTGATTTCAATTGATTGGTTGAGTCCGCTATAACCACCCCGCCCGTTCTGACCGGATAAAGGATCTCCGAATTCTCCGGACCAGTATGTTTTGAACACGAAATTAAAAAGGATATGGATACCAGGAACGGCATCAATATCAGTAATACACCCTTTTTCACATTATTCATTCCAGGGTTCCGGATTTGCGCAAACAACACATCCATTACCAGCATATGAGCTATTCAATTTATGGTCAGGATTACCTGTCCAATTTAAATGAGTAGGACCATCAACCGGTTTCTGGCATGGATTGGCTGTAAGTGGCAGTGTAAACATGAATGTTGCGATTATTACGCCTAAATATATTTTTTCATGATTTTCAGGATTAGCTATTGTTAAGTCTTCCCATCAAATAAGAAGGAAAAAAAGGCATTAAAGCAACTTTATTTAATACGCCCCTTGTTTTCTTCAATTTATCACACCAATCCACCCATGGCCCTTCACCCGCTCCACCAATACTAATATTTATTCGCCTACCCGCAGTTGTGGGAAAATGTACCGTATTCCCTCTACATCAGGTGCCCTTGAGTTTGCTATGTAATAATGGTGACCAGGCAGATCAAAACATCCCCAACACAATCAGGAGGCTACTGATTATTTATTCTCCTGAGTTAGGTATCACTTTAATCTCTTTTAAGCCCAGCGTCAGCCTATCGGGATCATCATCGACAAGAGTGATAATCCGGCAGTCGTCTGTTACCGCCAGAGCATATGAATCCTGAAATTGATAGCTGCCCAAATAACGATATGTTTCCTTCTCAAAGACAGAAAAGTAGAAATCTGTATGTTCATGACTTCGGGATTCATAGAAGTCTTCCGTCATATTCATGTAGTGATAGAAAAAGTAGTTCTCACAGCTGAACGGGAGGTTGCTGAAACTTTGCTGAACGTTTTTAGCCCTTCTTTCGTCTATCAACTCATCAACCCTGGCTTCATCCTTCCAGACTTTGTAGCTCTCGGCTTTAAAACCAAACTTTCTTGCAGGCACTTTTTCACCCATCCCAAAAGCAAGAATTCTATAGTTTACGCGCTGAGATAAATATACGATGTTGTTTTGCCGGTCATACTCATGGTACGCGAATTTATAAAGTCTGTCTGTATTGATGTTTACAGGGTCGTGGGAGCCCATCAGATATTGTAATTCCCCGTCATAATTGTATACTGCAACCAATGCGGATTTCCAGAAATCAGACGAACTGCTGTATTTCGCTTCAGCAACCGAAAAAATCAGTTTTCCATTTGCGACTGAGATCCGGTCTGAACGATTCCACAGACCATCAAGTAACAAGCCTTCATGGGTGAAGGCCAGTGATCCATCCTGATGGAACCCGCGTATCAAATCCTGAGAGGCATCATAGGTAATGATGTACCCGTTTTCATCCATTCCGAATGCATTGATGCGGATGAATTCAGTGGGCCCTCTTCCTGACCCACCGAAACTATTCAGGTGTTGTCCGTTAATATCAAACATATGGAGTTTATTAAATTCGTCGTCCGCTAATACAAATCGTTCACCATTCGGGTCTAAAGCTGCAAACCGGCGAACTCTGGCAATATTTAATTCCGGATTCAGGCCGGACAAATTTATTTCAGATTGAGTGATTACTTCCAGCCGATGCGAACTGCTTGCATCCTCAGAGAGCATTTCGTCTGCAAAATCTGTGCATGCTGCTAAACAAACACAGATTTGCAGACTTACAATTGGATTGATAATTGTTTTAATTCTCATGAGAGAATTTCAATACAATAAGTAGTATAAATATTTTTTACACTACAGGATCTGGTTTTACTACCCAGCAGGCAGTTCCCGGATTCGGGTATAGCTCACCATCGTCTTCGTAGTTATTGAAAGTACAAACATGATCAATACCTGGATGCTGGTGATTTAAAGGCATTTTAAAGTGTGGATGTTTATTGTAAAATAATCATGAAATGAAAATTGTATAAACGCAAGGATGCTAATTAAAAATGATGAATGAATTCTCCGGAAAGCAAGTCAAAATATTAGTATTCATTGATGCTATATGACGAAAGTATATAACTGTCATTTTGATTTGGCTTCTCATACAGCAGGTAATCATCTGAGGCCCATTTTATGATTGGAATTTCTTTAGATATATACAAACTTCTATTTTTCAGACAATATAAATATGAAACCAATTCCGTATCCGAGAAATTTCCTGCTTTTCTAAACTCATACTGAATTATAAAAAAACGATTATCAATAAAAGATGCATTCGAGTATAAATGAATCTCCCGACCCCTGTTTATCTCAGATATCACAGGAATATCATTAATAATTTCAAGCAGAAGCGGGTTGTTATCATTAAAAATCAGTGCTTCAATCTTATTTTGATCGGGCATGAACAACTCAACCACAGGTGTACCATATACATACGAATTAATAATCATGCCAAACTCAGAGTTACATATCAGCTTACCCATTGATAATTGAGCTGAAATCTGATTGTTATCATGAGGATATCTTAATCCATATGACTCTGAAATATTAAACTCATTATCAAGTTTGTAAATCAAATATTTTGAGGGTTTATCATCCTGAATTATGTATAGTGATTTTATATACATTTCATTGTTTAAAATGCAGAAATAGTCAACTGAATATCCCGGATGTGTTGTCGATATGTGCGTTCCATCAGTTGTGTAAGTAATAAATCCATTAATCCGGTCAGCAACTACCAGTGTATCGCCAATCACAACCATATTAGTTGGAGAGAAAACGTCGCCAGGTCCTCTCCCTCTGGGTATGAACTCAACACTTGTCTTTGTAGCCAAATCAATTTTATGAATTGTGGTGCTTCTTAAATCAAGTACAAATATAGTAGAATCAACAACAACTATATCCGATATATCAGAAATTAAATAATCTGAAAAATTAACAACCGTAAAATTCGTAGTGTCTTTTATAAATGAAAAATAGTCTTCAAAATATTTAACATTATTTTTATCAACCATCCGCAAATTATTCTGATATTCATTTTTATAAATATTTAAATCCGGATGCATCTTAAAATTATCTATATCATTACTACATCCTGATACAAGGATTAAAATATAAAAATACATGATTGAAAGTAGTGGTTTAAAAATATATTTATTCATACAACTTATATTCGATTATCTAACGAAAAATTTTCGGTTTCAATGGTAAAGAATTAAATCTTACAGCTCAAAAAATGTAATGCCGAAAACAATCCACCACTATAGTTTGAAAAATATGGATTGGTATTAATCCCCCCTCACCCGCCCCCATACCCGTAGCTTCGAATAAAGGCATCGTTGTCCCTCCACTTATCGCGAACCTTCACGTGCAGTGCAAGGTAGATTTTGCGGTCGAGGAACTGCTCGATGGTGGCCCGGGACGCCGTACCCAGCTTTTTCAGGGCCTGACCGCCCTTGCCGATGATCATCCCCTTCTGGGAGTTCCGGTTCACCACGATCTCGGCGTCGATGCGCGTCAGGTCTTCGTCGTCGCTGAAGTCCACAATGTTGACTGCGCATGAGTAGGGAATCTCCTGCCGGTACTGCAGGAAAAGCTGTTCGCGTATCAGCTCCGACACGAAAAAGCGTTCCGGCGCCTCGCTCAGCTGGTCTTTCGGGTAGAACGGCGGGCCCGTGGGCAGCATCGCTTTCAGGGTGTCGAGCATGGCATCCGTTCCCGCTCCGGTCAGCGCCGACACGATAAGAACATCCGCGTATTCCCGGCCGGCCCGCAGCCCGTTTACGATCGCGCCGGCCTGCTCTTCACTCACCAGGTCCGATTTGTTGAGCACCAGCAGTACCGGTTTGCTGATGCGGTCGAGCAGCTCGTTCTCGGCATCGTAGAGCTCAGGATCGGCCGCATCCACCACGTGCAACACGATGTCGGCGTCGGTGCGGGCCCGCTCCACAAAGCCCATCATGGCCTCCTGCAGCTTGTATTTTGGCGTGATTACCCCGGGGGTGTCCATCAGGATGATCTGGCAGTCGTCGTCGCTGTAGATGCCCATGATGCGGTGCCGCGTGGTCTGGGGCTTGTGGGTGGCGATCGACAGTTTGATGCCCATCACCTGGTTCAGCAGGGTCGATTTGCCCGCGTTCGGCTTGCCGATGATGGCGATGTAGCCAGATTTATGCTGCCCTGTTTCATGTTCTTCCATAAGCATTGTTTAGTGATGTGAACATCCGGATCCGGAAATTGCCATGAAATCAGCGGAAGGTCACTTCCCGGCCGCTCCCGGATGGTCATGGATAATAGCGGCCATCCGCCCCACGCTGTTGGCAAGCCCGTTGAACAGGGCATCGCATATCAGGGCGTGGCCAATGCTGATGTCGTTAAGATAGGGAACTTCATCGAGCAGGGGCCGGATGTTCCCGAAATCGAGCCCGTGACCCGCATTCACCTTCAGGCCCAGGCTGTGCGCGTATTCGGCCGCATCGCGGAGCCGTTTCAGCTCTGTCTTTTTCTGCGAATCATCCGCGTTGGCATACGTGCCTGTATGCAGCTCAATGGCCTCTGCGCCAAGCCTGTGGGTGAGTTCTATATCCTCCATGTTCGGATCTACAAAAAGGCTCATCATTATTCCTGCCTCCTTGAAGCGCGGCACAACCCTGCTGTTGTAGTCATCGAATACGCTTCGCATGAGCAGGCCGCCCTCAGTTGTAAGCTCTTCCCGGCTCTCGGGCACCAGTGTTACCAGGTGGGGTGCGACCTGCAGGCTGATATCCATCATGCCGGGGGTGGCGGCCATCTCGAAATCGAGCAGGCCTTTCACGGTCTTTTTCAGACGGTACACATCTTCATCGCGGATGTGCCGGCGGTCTTCCCTTAGGTGAAATACAATGCCTTTGGCACCTGCTTCTTCGCAGATGCGGGCGGCTTCGACCGGATCGGGCCGGCCTTCACCCCTGGCATTCCTCAGGGTGGCTACATGATCAATGTTCACTAATAATTGCATGGCTCGCTTGCTGCTTGGTTATCGTTATTACCTGGCTGCTAAAAAAAGACTTTACATCACCCTTCTGGCCTGAATAAAACGCTGGTTCCAGTAGGTTTCACTAAGGTGCGATATCATCACACCCTGCGATGTGGACGCGTGCATGAACCTGCCATCCCGGAGCAGAATTCCCACATGCCGGGTATTGCGTCCGGTCTGGAAGAATACCAGATCGCCGATCCGCAGCCGGTTGGCCGAAACCTGTTGTCCGAAATTGAGCTGTTGATCGGTCGTTCTGGGCAGGTTTATGTTGAACTGGTCGCGGTACACCAGCATGATGAACGCCGAACAGTCAACGCCCGATGTAGTCTGCCCGCCCAGCCGGTACGGCACGCCCTTCCAGTGGTCGAACGCCTTCAGCAGCCGCTGCTCCATTTCGCGGGGCGATGGTCCCCTGGTGGCCGGTTCAGTGGATGCGCACGATTGCAATGCCATGCCTGCTGCCACCAGAAGCACCATCAGGTATGCGACCGGAACGGCCTGCTGTTTGCCGGATGTTGCCGGTACAAACCGGCCCGCGGTGGCAATGCTGCGCTCAGTAACCACAGATTCGCATGCTGCAATTTCAGATATATTACTTGCCGGTTGTAAACGCATTGGAAAAGCCGGATACGGGTAAACGGTTAATGACCTCTACAACGGGGCTTGGGTTCGACATAATATAATAATGCAGGCCCTGAACACCGGCATCCAGCAATTCAGCACACTGCCGCGTACACCATTCAATACCGATCTCCCTGGCCCTGTCGGGGTTCGATGATATCTCGTCGGAGAGGGGAATGGGGATGTTCAAATGGAAAATTTTTGGCAGCATGGTCAGGTGGTTGGCTTTGGTAATCACCTTCAGCCCCGGAATGATGGGAACGGTTATGCCGGCCTCCCTGCATTTGCGTTCAAAATCGAAAAAGTACTGGTTGTCGAAAAACATCTGGGTAACGATATAGTCGGCGCCCGCCTCCACCTTCTCTTTAAGCCGCATAAGATCCCAGTTCATGTTCGGGGCCTCGATGTGCTTCTCGGGATATCCCCCAACACCGATGCAAAAATCGGTTTTACTGGCCTCCAGCATGTTTTCAAGATACACGCCGTTGTTCATCCGGCGGATCTGCCTCACCAGGTCGACCGCGTATTCGTTGGTTTCCCGGTTTTTGTGATGTGGTTTGGGTGAACCGGGATCGTCGCCGCGGATCGCGAGCACATTCTGAATGCCCAGGTAGTTCAGCTCGATCAGTGCGTCTTCGGTTTCCTCGCGGGTAAAGCCCTTGCAGATGATGTGCGGTACCGGCTCCACATTGTACCGGTGCTTGATGGCCGCACACAGGCCGATTGTACCGGGCCTTTTCCGCTTAATGTGGCGCTTCATGCTGCCATCACCGAGCTCTTCATAATAGGCTTCCGCCGCATGTGACGTAACATCGATAAAGGGCGGATTGAACTGCATAACCTGATCGAGCGCTTCGAACACGGTCTGTATGGAGCCGCCCCGTTTCGGGGGGATGATCTCAAAGGAGATCAACGGTTCTTTGGCCTTATCGTATAATTCTACAACCTTCATGTATAAGGAATTCGGTTTTCAGTAACGGATGAGCGTGTATCAAGGTAAAAATAATTCTTTCAACTCCGGTTCGGGAACGCGGCACTGATCGCTTCGGCCAAACCACTTGTAACGATTCCCCGCAATATAGCGGTATACAGCATCTCTTAGAAATCGCGGTATGATGATGAAACCGTACAACAGCGGCCAGGCTCCGTTCATTCGCCGTGCAATTCTCAGTGCTGCATCCGACCGCGTATAACAGGTATCACCTTCGTCAAGAATGAACGTATCGTAAGAGTTTTCATCCATATTGTGCCGTCGCAGCAGGGCAGATCCGGTTTCCGACTGCAGTGCCGCAAAACGGAACACCCGCTTTTTATCGCGGTCAATAATGAAATTGACCCCGGCGTTGCACAGGTTGCACACACCGTCAAAAAAAATGACCGGATGTTCTGGCGGGTGCTTTGCCGGATGCGTTAAATCACTCATGGTACTGCTGTCAACATCATACCCGCCGCCCTGCATTCCCTGTCAATCGGCAGGTTTCCATTTTTTGATCCCGTCGCGGATCACTTCACCCACCCTGTCCCAGGATATACGCTCCTGGGCCATTGTGTCGCGCTCGCGGATGGTAACGGTCTGATCTTCAAGCCCGTCGAAATCGACTGTGATGCAGAACGGTGTTCCGGCCTCGTCGAGGCGGCGGTAGCGCTTGCCGATCGAGCCCTTTTCGTCGTACTGCACCTTGTAGTCTTCGGTCAGGTCGTTCTGTATTTTCCGGGCCACTTCGATCAGTTCCGGCTTTTTGATGAGCGGAAAGATGCCGGCCGTAATGGGAGCCAGCTTCGGATGCATTTTCAGCACCACCCTGGTTTCGGTCGATCCCTCTTTTTCGCCGGATACATCCTCTTCGCGGTAGGCATCGCTGAGCACCATCAGGGTGCAGCGGTCAAGACCTATGGAAGTTTCAATTACGTAGGGCACAAAC
>RECM01000217.1 GCA_007694035.1 Balneolaceae bacterium | reverse complement strand
TCGGGCTATAACGGTTTCTATTTCCCGGCCGTAAAGAAAGGCTATTCCGGTGTCGGTATCCTCACAAAAGAAAAACCGGACCGTGTTCAAACAGGCATGGGTGTGGACTGGATCGACGCTGAGGGAAGGGTTATTATGGCTGAATATCCCGGATTCAGGGTTTTTTCAGTCTACGCACCCAGCGGCACTACAGGTGAACTCCGTCAGGATATGAAGTACCGTTTCCTTGATGATTTTGAGAGGTTTATCAACCCGTATCTCAGCGATGCAAAACCCACCCTGCTGTGCGGTGATTTCAACATCGCCCACCGTGAAATTGATATACACAATCCGGTAGCCAACAAAAATACATCCGGTTTCCTGCCGGAGGAACGCCGGTGGTTATCAGGCTTCATCAAATCAGGCTTTGCCGACGCATTCAGACATCATGTGGGCGACATCCCCGATCTTTACAGCTGGTGGACCTACCGCGCAGGGGCAAAAGAACGCAACAAGGGCTGGAGAATCGACTACCAGCTGGTAACACAAAGCATTGAACAAAGTGTTAGCAGGGCCGTTATTGAACGGGAGTTGAATCTGTCGGACCACGTGCCGGTCACATTGCGCTACGATTTGTGAGCGATGCCGTTCGTCACAACAGAAGCCATGGTACTGGCTTCATAGAGGCACATCGGCGGCAGGTTTCTGATCTCGTATTTCATCGAAACCAGAGGAAAATGCTTTTCCAGCGGCTGCTTGAGGTGGTTCGAGGTCTGATAGGCCAGAAATTTGCCTCCGGGCCGGAGTACAGATGAAGTGGTGCTGAGAATAGCGTCCTTCTGTTTCTTTTTGATGAATGAGAAAGGGATACCCGAAAGAACATAGTCAACCTGTACAATATCAAATGTTTTCAGAATACGACCTACATTCTCGGCCGAATCGTGATATACATGGAGACGTTCATCTCTGATCAGCCCGAGATCTTTAACAAAATTGGCATTCAGCTCAATCGAAATAATACGTGACCCCTTTGTACTGTGGTCAAGAATGTAACGGGTAAAAACACCGTTTCCGGGACCGTACTCCACGATCACATTATCCTTGCTGAAATCTATCTTTTCACATACCCGCTTTACCATAGCCATAGATGATGGAGTAATGGATGCAACATTACGGTCCTTGATGAAATTTTTCAGGTATGTAAGCGTACTCATATAATTTGTTCTTGGTTAATCACTAAACATCTACGCGGCAGTGTGATGTTTACAGTTGCGTAAAATGGCATTTTACTGCATAAATCACAATTCTTTTTCCAGCTGATCGATCTGGTCCCTGATTCTTGCAGCCTCTTCAAACTGCAGGTTCCGCGCAGCCGCCTTCATTGACTCCCTAAGATAGGCCATAAAATTTTCTTTATCATCAAACACGACCTCTTTCATGGCAGGGTTGGCCTTGTAGTGGATTCCGTCATCGGCTACCTTGATCAGTTCAAGCGGATCGGGCTCATCGAGGTAGATCGTATCGAGACCTGCTGCTTCTTTCGACAGCAGACCCGGGTCAACCAGCGGTTTGAGCTCTTTGGAGATCGTTGTCGGGGTGATTCCATGCTTTTTGTTGTACTCATCCTGCAATTTGCGACGGCGGTCGGTCTCGTTGATCAGTTTCCGCATACTGTCCGTAATTTTATCGCCGTACATGATAACTTTTCCATTGATATTCCGCGCCGCCCGCCCGGCGATCTGGAAGAGAGACGTTGCCGAACGCAGGAAACCTTCCTTGTCGGCATCCAGGATGGCAACCAGGCCCAGTTCGGGGATATCGATACCTTCACGAAGCAGGTTGATCCCCACAAGCACATCGAAATCGCCGCGCCGGTACCTGAACAGGATTTCAATTCGTTCAAGCGCATCCAGTTCGCTGTGCATATAAGCGGCGCGGATGCCGAGGTTTTTCAGGTATTCTGCAAGCTCCTCGCTCATGCGCTTGGTGAGTGTGAGTACCAGAACCCGCTCTTTTCTGGGTATCCGAAGGCGGATTTCCTCGATCAGGTCATCTATCTGGTTGTCGAGCGGGCGGACCATGATTTCCGGTTCCATCAAACCGGTTGGCCGTATAATCTGCTCTACAAAAATGCCCCCGCTTTTTTCGAGTTCATAATCGCTCGGGGTGGCGCTCACAAAGATGGTCTGTTTGCCCATGGTCTCCCATTCCTCGAACGTAAGCGGCCGGTTGTCAAGTGCCGACGGCAGGCGGAAACCATGCTCCACAAGATTGATTTTACGTGACCTGTCTCCTCCGTACATAGCGCCGATCTGCGGTATGGATTGATGGCTTTCATCCACAATCAGCAAATAATCCTCAGGGAAATAGTCCATTAAACAGTAGGGACGCTCACCGGGCTTACGGGCCGACAGATACCGGGAATAGTTCTCAATCCCCGAACAGTAGCCCACCTCCCGCATCATCTCGATATCAAAAACGGTTCTCTGCTCCAGCCGGTGGGCCTCAATGTGCTTGTCCTCGCTCCTGAGTACATCAATACGCCAGTCAAGCTCGTCGCGAATCTGCTTGATCGATTCTTCAAGCCGGTCTTTGGTCGTAACATAATGGGATGCCGGGTATATGAAAAACTGATCCACCTTATCCTGCACTTTGCCTGTATCCGGATCAAAAATGGACATGGATTCAATCTCATCGCCCCAGAAACTGATGCGCAGGCCGGCGTCGCTGTAGGCCGGGTAAAGATCCACCACATCGCCCCTCACGCGGAATGCGGCCCTTTTGAACTCTATATCGTTGCGGTGATAGTGCAGGTCAACCAGGTCGTACAACAGCTTGTTTCTCGGAATCGAGTCGCCGACCTTCAGCTGGATCACCAGCTTGGCATATTCGCTCGGAGAACCAATCCCGTAAATGCAGCTCACCGATGCCACTATGATCACATCCCGCCGGCCGCTCAGCAGGCTGCTTGTGGCACGCAGCCGCAGCCGCTGAATCTCGTCATTGATCGAAAGATCCTTTTCGATGTACTTGTCCTGACTGACCATATAGGCCTCAGGCTGGTAATAATCATAATAGGAGATGAAAAATTCGACACAGTTTTCCGGAAAAAAATCGCTGAACTCCCTGTAAAGCTGGGCTGCAAGCGTTTTGTTGTGGCTCATCACCAGGGTCGGGCGCTTCACCTGCTCAATAACGGAAGCAATGGTCCGTGTTTTGCCGGAGCCTGTAATCCCGAGCAGTGTCTGATGAGAGTCGCCGCGAAGCAGGCCCTCCGTCAATTCCTTAATAGCAACCGGCTGGTCGCCTGCAGGGCTGAAAGGGGAAATTAATTGGAAGTCAGACATGTATGGTGCCGGGATATTGGATTTAAAAAATACAGCGAGTTAAAATACTGGCGGGAGAAATTGATTGTGATAAAAAGTGTTCATCAAACCAGGGTGTTCGTAATAAAAATGAGCCGGACAACTTTTTAATCGTCCATTACCTATCTTCAAACTCAGGTGGTACGCAGTAAGTGCCGCATTTCTACAGAAAACATACATCATACCAGAAAATGTCCAGGTCAGAAGCATCACTCAGCGGATTCCGCAGCCGAATCGATGAAATCGACGAAGAAATACTTCGTCTGCTGCAGGAACGCAAGGAAATCGCCAAGCAGGTTCTCGAAACCAAAATACAAAACCGTCTGCCCATATTTCTGCCCGGACGCGAAGACCAGAAAGTAATTACTTTCCGGGAAAAAGCGGAGAAATATACACTCGATCCCGAATGGGCCGAGGATTTTCTTCGCATGATCATGAGCTCGTCGCGCGCGAGCCAGTCGGAGGCATCCTTTCCAAGGGCTACGACCGGTCCGCAGGTGTTCCTTATTGTGGGCGGCCGCGGGGGCATGGGAAGCCTTTACAGCAAGTTCGCCCAGGCGAGCGGGCATATCGTCCGCATTCTCGACCGCGACAACTGGGATGAGGCGAAAGAACTCGCCCGGGGAGTTGATGTGGCCATCATTACCGTGCCCATACACGCCACCAAAGAGGTCATAAAAAAACTGGGCCCCATGCTTTCTGAAGACGCCATCCTCGCCGATTTCACCAGTATTAAAGGCGATATACTGGAATGCATGCTTCAATATCACAACGGGCCCGTTGCCGGCCTCCACCCCATGCACGGCCCCGATCTGCACAACCTGAGCAAACAGCTTATGGTTGTCTGCAATGGCCGGCGCGAAGAAGAATACCAGTGGCTCACCGATCAGTTTGCATTATGGGGGATGCGGGTCAAACTTGTCGATCCCGTGCGTCACGACCAGGCTATGAACATCGTACAGGGCCTTCGTCACTTTATCGCCCTGCTGCACGGTTCGTTCCTGAACCAGAAGGATATGAAGCCCGAAGAGATTCTCGATTTTTCAAGCCCCATCTACCGCGCGGAGCTGATGATGACCGGGCGGATATTCGCCCAGGACGCCGAACTCTACGCCGATATCGTTTTCTCGGATGAGGAACGGGTGACCATGCTCCTCGAGTTTCTCGAGCACCATGAAAGGCTGGCAGAAATGGTGCGGAACCGCGACAAAAAAGCGTTTATCCGCGAATTCGAGCACATCAGTGAATTCTTTGGCGATTTTGGTCCCCAGGCGCTGCTGGAGAGCGGTTACCTGATCAACCGCCTCGCCGACCGTTTCTCCTGAGGGCTTTCCAGGTATGCAATTCCCGTAACCGAACCATATCAATTTCCGAAACACACCAACAGGGCTGTTGTGGTGATTGTTCAGGTTTTTTTTAGATTCAGGGTTACTTACCTGATTTATCCCGGATGAGCTGCTGCAGATCATCGCGGATTTTCTTCACATCCCGCTCATATCCCATATCCTTAAGTTTAAGCAAAACAAGGGTGAGGGCATTTTTTGAATACCCTGTCAATCTCAGAGGATTTTAAGCACGTTCACAGGATTATGAATGCGTTGTAACATTGAAAGCTAAAGCTATTAACAGTTGATAAAAGGATGAACCCATGATCATAGACGTACACACCCATCTGAACAATTACGATGAAACGGTAACCAAATCGGTGGATGAGACCCGGGATGAATTGCTCGAATCGATGGATAAGAACGGTATAGATTACGCCCTGGTGCTCAGTTCCTACAAGGTGAACAGTCATCGTCCATCTGTTTCGGACGTCATCCGGGTGACCGAAGGCCATGATAACCTGGGTGTTGTGGCCGGCATCAGTTTCCTGAATTACAAGGAACGGGATCTTCGCGAACTCAGCGATTATCTGAAAGACGGGATTGTGAAGGGGTTGAAGCTGTATCCCGGTTATGAGCCCTTCTACCCGTATGATTCCCGCTGCCGGGTTATCTACGATCTGGCCCTGGAATTTGATGTGCCTGTAATGATCCACACGGGCGATACCTATGCCAAATCGGCAAAACTGCGCTTTGCACACCCGCTGAATGTGGATGATGTGGCCGTAGATTTTCCGGACCTGAAGCTGGTCATCTGCCATCTGGGCAACCCGTGGATCCGCGACTGCATGGAGGTGGTCTACAAAAACACCAACGCCTATGCCGATATTTCAGGGCTGGTACTCGGTGATTTCACCTCGAAATATGAGAAATACATGCACAAGCAACTCAAAGAGATGATGCTCTTTGCGGGCGATCCAAACTATCTGCTGTACGGTACCGACTGGCCTATTTCAACCATGGAATCTTACACCGGGTTTATGAAATCGCTCAAGCTTTCGAAAAAGCTCAAGGAACTCATTTACTGGAAAAATTCGGCTAAATTGTTCCGCATACCGGTAAATGTACCCGAAAAGGTAAAAGCGGTTGGATAGTATGACTGGCACTCACTCACCGGAAAAAAACAGGCAGGCTGCATGATCGGGCACTATTTGGATTCACACACAGACTGTTTACCTTTAATTCTTTAAAAATGGCCAGACACGGCGTATAGAAATACCCGTTCGGCCGGGGATACAAACGTAAACCGGATATTCCATGAACAGATTTTCAGGTAGGATATGCCGCTCTTGCATTCTGTTGCTGGCGGTCTTTATCGCTGAAGCGGAGGCCCAGCGCACCGTTACCACTTCGTCGGGTGGTGTAGTTCGTATCTATTCACCCGAAGACGGCATCGCCAGTTACTCGCCGAACAACGCCGGCCTGACCGACGACGGGTTTATATGGTTCAGCACAAGGGCCGGTACGGTCAGAATAAGCCCTGGTCAGATCGAGGATTTTGGCCAGGATCACGGCATTCACATGATGTCGTTCTCTTACCATGACCGGGTCAATGGGGTAAGCTGGTTTACCGACGATAGGGAACTCATCCGTTATGACGATCATGGAATCAAGCGATATACGTCGGTCGACGGGTTTGTTTTACCTGGTACAGCAAGGAGTACAACCATTGCCATGCATGGAGACCGAAATGGAAGACATTGGATCGGCACTTACAGCATGCCGCCAAATGAGCCGCAAAACGGCGGACTGATGGTCTATGAAAATGGCAGCTTCCGGGTTATCGACTTCGATGAGCTGCCACTGCACAATATATCGGGCATTTTCGAAGCCTCGGATGGTGCACTCTGGTTTACCTCGTTTGGTCATTTTGATGGAAGTAATTACGGTACAACGGCCTATATCGCACGTTTTAATGGCGAGACGTTTGAAGTTTTCGATTCCGAAACCACCGGCTGCAGAAACGTAGTAATAAACTTTATGGGGCCCTCCGGCATTGGTCCACATTTGATTGAGGATGGTGAGGGCCGGATCTGGTTTACCTGTTCCGGTTCATTTAATCCGGCGCTAAGTCATTCGGAATACGACGGAATGTTTGTGTACGAGGGTGGCCAATTTCGGCCTGTAACAGATGTCAACGAGCATCCGGCCCCACCCGGCTTGTTGCCGCTGCCGCGTTATGCCAAGGGGCTCGAAACCCTTTTTGTGCAGTACTCCGACTTCGGGGGACCGAACTCATCGTCGCAGGGCTTCCAGGCCGAAGATGTTAACCGGGTTCTGTTAAGATATTCCGATGGTGAATGGATCCCGGTTACGGTTGCAGATCCCGTTTTTATTACGGCGAAAGCCGATGCAGCCGGATTCACTGACGCAAGGTTCAACAGTGTTAACATCCACAGCTTACCGGGAGATCCGGCTTACTTTATTATTGGCGGCACCAGTGGAAACGACCAGTTATTCAGCCACGTCTACATTTACGAGGACGAGGATTTTCATTATGTAGATACCTTGCCCGGTATGGTTCTGCTGAAGCTGCCCGGTCAGAGTTTCCTAACCGTGCACAATGAGCCCGATATTCTCGGCATTTACACACCGCCAAGATCCCGCCTGCTTAATGAGGATGACGGTTTGCTCCGGAACCCGGTGAATGGAGGTCAGCTCACCACCGACCGCAACGGCCACGTCTGGATAACGTATTCAAACCAGTTCGATGCTGAACGCAACAGATGGAACGATGTCGGTATCAACATGTGGGACGGCAACCAGCTTCACTCTTTTACAGTGAACGACGGGCTGACCAGTAATTTCGTGTACCGTCCGTACCATGCGACGGATGGCCGGCTGTGGTTTCCCACCAGCCGCGGGGTAACCCTCGGGCTGAATGAGGACGACCGTTATACCTTCCGGCCCGTGCCCGGCCCGGCCAGCCGTCCATACTGGGTAACCGACATGCTTGAGACGGAAGATGGTACGATATGGACCTACAATGTGGATGTACGCCCGGAAGCGAACGGGATGGAGGCCCGTCCCTCGTTTTTCGCACACTATGAGAACGGTCGTTTTACGGAGGTTGAGAACCCCTTCTCCGACAGCCTGAAAGCATTGTCTCATCACGCCTATGAAATGAGAAAAGGATCCGGTAACCGGGTCTGGCTGTATGGAAGATTTTCAGAAAATATGGACACTTTCAACAGAAGAACATTTATTCGGGTATACGAAAACGGTGCCTGGTTCGATCCCGCAGACCTGTGGGAGGTACCTGAAGAGCGACTCTTTTATGTCGGCGAACTCAATGATAGCAGGTACTACATCATCAGCGGGGGATTCCTGAAGTTCGACGGAGAGCGTTACATCGACCTGAGCGACAGCGTGAATGCACGGGCCGATTACCGCATCCTGAAGCAGGTGGATACCCAGAATATGGCTTTCAATATCGAGGGGAACGGATACCTCTACATCCGTCTTCGCGACCGGGGGTTTGTGGTGTACGATGGCGAGAATCTGACCTATCTCGACCGCCGGAGCGGCCTGCCGAGCGTTAGACTGCTGTTTCCGAACCGTGACCGCAACGGCGAGATGATGTTTACCACCGCTGTGGGTGGCGCTGTGTTCAATGGTACGGATCACACCTTTTTCCGCGATGATGCCATGCCCAACAATTCGCCAAACGGCATTGGCCGCGATAAATACGGCAACATGCTCATTCTCTACCAGAATGCCGGGGTTACGGTTACGCGGATGGATACCGTGGCCTACCCGGTCCGCTTTTCGCAAATCACATCCGATACCCTGACATTCTATGGTACCAGACAGCCGGAATTGCCCTACTCACAAAACCGGATTGGATTCCGATATGCAAGCATGAACTATTCGGGAGGCGATGAGACCCGGTACAGGTACAAACTGGACGGGTATCACACCGATTGGGCACCACTCACACGCCAGAATGAGGTGCAGTTTTCCGATTTGCGTCCGGGTCAGTACACCTTCCGGGTGCAGGCAGTTGTTCCGGGGTATGTAACCAGCGACGATGCCGTTTACAGCTTCAGGGTGCTGCGGCCCTGGTGGCGGCAATGGTGGGCCTGGTCGCTCTACCTGCTACTCATTGCAGGGGCGGTATTTGCCACCGACCGGATGCAGCGCCGCAGGCTGCGCGCGATTATGCGCAAGAAGGCGCAGGAGCGTGAACTCGAGCAGGCACGCGAAATCCAGAAGGCCTACGAGGAACTGGCGAAGGCTCACAATAACCTGAAAGCGGCACAGGACCAGCTGGTACAGCAGGAGAAACTCGCCTCTCTCGGGCAGCTTACCGCCGGCATAGCTCATGAGATCAAAAACCCGCTCAACTTTGTAAACAACTTTTCGGAGGTGAGCATGGAACTGATCCAGGAGGCAAGGGAGGAGATTTTGAGCGACCAGCAACAGGCAGAAAGCGAAGAACAAATGGCAGAAGGCAAAGAACAAAAGGCAGCAGGCAAAAGGCAAAAGTCAGGGCTCATTCTGGAAATACTTGACGACATCGAATCGAATCTGACGAAAATCCACGACCACGGCTCCCGGGCCGACCGGATTGTGCGCTCGATGCTGCTGCACAGCCGCGGTGGAAGCGGTAAAATGGAACCGGCCGACCTTAACGGGTTCATCCGCGAGTATGTGAACCTTTCCTACCATGGCATGCGCGCCGGCAAGGATGCCATAACCACCCATATCGTGTACGAAACCGACGATACTATTGGCGATGTAAACCTGATCGCGGAGGATTTCAGCCGTGTGATCCTGAACATCAGTGCCAACAGTTTCGACGCCATGAAGACAAAACTGGCGGCATCAGGTGATGCATCCTACAGCCCGGTGCTGACCATCCGCACCAAACTGCTCGAAGATGCGGTACAGCTCGAGATGGAAGACAACGGTCCCGGCATTCCCGAAGACATCAGGGACAAAATCCTGCAGCCCTTCTTTACCACCAAAAAGGGTACCGAGGGAACGGGCCTTGGTCTCAGCATCACCTACGACATTATCAAGGCGCACGGCGGGGAGCTGCAAATCGATTCCGACACCGGGAAATACTCCCGCTTTACCATCCGTCTGCCCCGTCCGGGATCTCACTGAGGGTTAGTGCCAACAGAATGCAATAGCAACCATTATTTAACTTTTGGGACCACTAAATCAACAACCGGTGAAATCATAAACCGGCAGCAACACCAATCCAATCTTTGCTCAACAAGCAGATATCACACTACAAAATCATCGAAAAGCTCGGCGAAGGCGGAATGGGTGTTGCTTTAGCTCCCATTTTTTGATTTTTTAACAAACCAGCCAAAATTATTGCAATCGCGGGGTATGCAGGTATTGATTTGTTTAGGATATTTCCGCTCTCCAACCAACAATTACAGTACAATACTTATGAAGATTATCAATAAAGCAGCGGGTGCAGGGCTAATCCTGGCGCTGATGGCTCCGGTCATGTTTGCACAGCAAACCGCCAATTTCGAACTGGCCGAACGCTTCACGGCTACCAATATGCAAAAAATGACAGGGAGCACCTTTTTGTCGGCCAGATGGATTGAGGATGAGGACCGTTTCTGGTATGAATGGCAGACTACCGAAGGGAAACACTGGGTATTTGTTGATGCGGCCCGGAAGACAAAAAGGCCGCTGTTCGACCGCCAGGAAATGGCCGCGCAATTGTCTGAAGCGTTCAACCGGGGCTTCAATGCCAAAGACCTCGATTTGAAAGGCTTTGATTACGATACAGACCGCGGGTTCTTTACATTTCATGTGGACAGTGTTGAATTCAAATACCATATAGACCGCGACCTGCTCGAAAAGGGCGATTCCCTCGAGGCCAAACCACGCACCCCATGGGCCACCTACTCGCCCGACAGTACGTATATTGCGTTCGCCCGCAAACACGATCTGTATGTGATGCGGGCCAACGACCCCGACAGTACCGAGATACGCCTGTCGGAAGACGGAGAACGCTGGTACAGTTTCCAGCAGGACCACGGCGACACCACAACCACCAAACGCCTGAGGTCGCGTGCCACCTGGTTTGAGGATTCCAGAAAACTGTACGTGAAGCGGCAGGACTGGCGTGAGGTGGGCGAGTTGTGGGTGATCAATACCATCAAACAACGTCCTGAGCTGGAAACCTACAAATACAATCTGCCCGGCGAGGAAAAGCACTATCAGGACGAAATTCTGGTGTTCGACATGGAAACGAAAGAGCATGTGCGCCTCGACACCGACAAATGGCCCGATCAGTCGCTTGGCGGAACCTACTTCAGGGGCGGCGGTATTTTTACCACCGATAAATCCGACTATCTGTACATCCTCCGGCGTACCCGTACCTGGGACGAAATTGATGTGGTGAAAGCCAATACCTCGACCGGTGAAACCGAAGTGTTGTGGTCGGAAACCAGCAAGCCCTATTTCAACACCCGTTATGCCCAGCTTGCCATCATCAACGAGGGAGAAGAGTACATCTGGTGGAGCGAACGTACCGGCTGGGGGCAGCTTTACCGTTACGACAGCCAGGGCAACCTCAGAAACAGGATAACCACCGGCCATTACATGGTGGGCGATATCGCGGCCATCGACACTTCAGCCCGCACCATCTACTTTGAGGGCCTGGGCAGGGAAGAGGGGCGGAATCCGAACTATTCCCACTACTATTCGGTGCGTTTCGACGGTTCGCGCCAGCAGCTGCTAACGCCGGAGGATGCCAACCACAGTTTCTCGATGAGCGACAGCCGCCGGTTTTTTGTGAACAACTACTCAAGGCCGGATTTCCCGACCCGGGTGGTGCTGCGCGACAGAAGTGGTTCCAAACTCATGGACCTTGAGGCCGTAGACCTCACACGATTGAATGAATCGGGTTTCACCCTGCCCGAGAACTTTTCGGTAAAAGCCAAAGACGGAACCACCGATCTGTACGGTGTGATGTGGAAACCGGCCGATTTCGATCCGGAGAAGAAATATCCCATCATTTCGTATGTCTATCCCGGGCCTCAGGTTGAGCCCTTCCCGCGTTCATTCTCGATCGGTGGCACAGCCGCGAGGGCACACTCCCTGGCCCAGGTGGGTTTTGTAGTTATCGCCATGGGCAACCGGGGCGGAAGCCCGCTCAGGGAGAAATGGTACCATAACTACGGCTATGGCAACCTGCGCGACTACCCCCTGGAGGACAACCGCTACGGCATCGAGCAGCTGGCTGCCACACGGCCCTATATCGACCTGGACAAGGTGGGCATTTACGGTCACTCCGGAGGTGGGTTCATGAGCACGGCCGCCCTGCTAACCTATCCCGAATTCTATAAAGTGGCTGTCTCATCGATGGGGAACCACGACAATAATGTGTACAATATCTTCTGGAGCGAGGTACACCATGGCGTGAAGGCCGAAACCACCAAGGTGAAAGTGAAAGACGAGAACGGGGATGAGACGGAAGAGGAACGGACCCGGTTCCGGTCGAGAATTCCGTCCAATGCCGAACTGGCTGGAAACCTGCAGGGACGTTTGCTGCTGATCCACGGCGGCATCGACAATAATGTGCATCCGGCCAACACCTACCGCATGGCGGATGCCCTGATTAAGGCCGGCAAGCGTTTCGACATGATGATTTTCCCTGAGGCACGGCATGGTTTCGGACGGTATAATGCCTATTTCGAGCGCATCCTGTGGGATTATTTCGCCGAGCATCTGCTCGGTACGTACCGCACGGACGTGAATTATAACATTCCTGATTGACCCTGTCCGGGTTCGGTTCCTGGTTTGATTCGGGATCGCATCCCGGGTATTGTCCGGGCTTTGACTCAGGATTCGACTTCGGGCTTCAACTCATGAATCGGCTCCACGTTCCGGTTCCGGTTCCGGTTTAACTGCCGATTCTTTTATGCCCGGTTTTGTTTAGCCCTGTCGCAGTTGCGGCAGGGCTTTTATATAATAAAAAATCGCCTGAGTCAGAGATAACATCTGTTCTGATCGTACTTCCTTCTCCGTTCATGCTTTCATCAGAAAAATCAGGGAGATCCATTTTACCTGGCTGAATACGCATCCACACTTTTCATCACACCTTTCAGCATTACATGGGTGATGCTCCTCATATTCGCGATATCGAGGGACGGATCAATATCGAGAACGATCAGGTTGGCATATTTGCCGGCTTCAACCGTCCCAAAATCGTGCAGCCTTTGCATGGCCATAGCCCCGTTGCGCGTTGCCATTACAATGAGTTCATCCGGAGTTAATCCCGCTTTCTGCATGGCTTCCATCTCATCGTAGATCGATATGCCGTGCAGTGTGCCCGGGTTGCCCGCATCGGTGCCCACAGCGATCGGGATGCCCGCTTCATGGATTTTCATCAGGTTGAGCATGTCTGTGGATCTAACCCTGTCTTCAACCGGATTGAAATTACGCAGCCGCTCCATGAAGGCTTCCGTAAGCCTGGGATGTTTGGCGAATTGTGACGCGGATTCTAAAAGCTCCCGGGTTTTGAGATCCACACAACCGTTTGGATCGGCCATAGTGAGTGGTTCAATTCCTGCGGCCGCCCGGTAAGCGAGCATATACCCGCTGCTCACGATCAGGGTCGGATTATAGATGGTCCCGTTTTCCAGGGCAAGTGCTATGAACTCATCATCCACTTCGGTATCACTGACGCTGTGCACCAGCAGTTTCGTGCCATTCCGAAGCGCCGCTTTGGCCTGCGACAGTGTGGTTGCATGGGCTATCATCTGATTCCCCTGCCGGCGAATCTCCTCAGCGGTGGCTTCTAAACGTTCCATGTAGGCCTCATCATCGGCCAGGATGGTCCAGAATTTGATACCCGTGCTGCCCAGTGCCGACATGTACTGAACGGTTTTGATGCCGTCTTCGGCCGTATTGAGGGGTACAAGCACTTTGTCGGAGGGCAGATCGAAAGGTGCTCCGGGAACAGGCGTAATGAGCGGTCCCGATGCAGCTACATGCGGAGCATCCGGGTTCTGTTCGGCCGAAGCCTGCAGACCGACCGACCACGACATACCTCCCACATCATAAACCCCCGTAATACCCGAACAGAGGTAGGAGTTGTAGTACCGCTCAGGGTTCAGCTGCTGGTATGCGACCACTTCCGGAAAAGGATACGTGGCGTTGAGGTCCATGGCATCGGGCCGGGCGTCAAAAAATCCTGTTTGAAAGAAATGTACATGCACGTCAATAAGTCCGGGTGTGATATATTTGCCGCTAATATCGGTCACTTCGGCGCCATCGGGTATTGTGCAGTCAGTTTGAGAACCGGCGCAGGCAATTTTACCGCCGGTAATCACGACCACGCTGTTGCTCACAGACGGTGAACCGTTACCGTCGAACAGAACGGCACCACGAAGGATCCGGGTTTCGGTCACATTCGAACCCGGCTCCGCCTGTTGCTGGGCCGATGCCGGGTGTACGGCCATGAAGGAAAATAGTGAGATGACCGCAAAAATTGCCAGAAAAGCGGCAACACCGGAAACCCGATTTCCTTTAGTTGTGAACAGCAATGTACAGATTTGAGTTAAATAGTGAGATAAATGCATGATGGCAGCCCGTTCTCATTGGTTAGTGGTAAGTCTCTGAAATTCCGGGACAATCTACAAAAGATAATGCAACCGGGCTACTCCCTTTGCATGGCTGATCACGTGGAAATTCATTTCCGGGCAGGGGCGCCTATTATCGACGAAAAGTTATAGAGCGAAAGGAAAAAAGGATCGAATAAATATGTCACTGGTAATCAGCCGGGATTTTGATTCAAAGATTACCATAAAAAGCCAGCGTCATTCTTGAATATCATCTGCATTTTGGATACCCTGATAAATACTAACTGAATTACAATATTTAAAATTGTCAGGGGCAGAAATATGGAATACCGTTTTTTGGGAAAATCAGGGTTAAAAGTATCAGCATTGTCATTTGGATCGTGGGTCACCTTCGGGGAGCAGGTCGATACGGATCTCGCCTACAAGCAGATGAAAACGGCCTACGATGCCGGAGTTAATTTTTTTGACAATGCAGAGGCCTACGAATCCGGAACATCCGAAGAGATCATGGGCGGGGTGCTCCACAGGGCAGGCTGGAAGCGATCGGATCTGGTGCTGTCAACTAAAATTTTTTGGGGAGGAGATGGCCCCAACGATAAAGGACTTTCTTTCAAACATATCAAAGAGGGCACGGAAGCCGCTCTGAAACGACTGCAGACCGATTACGTGGATCTGATCTTCTGTCACCGGCCCGACCTCTACACACCCATCGAGGAAACCGTCCGGGCCATGGATCAGGTTATCAGGGAGGGTAAAGCCCTCTATTGGGGTACCAGTGAGTGGAGTGCCGAACAGATCCGCATAGCGTATGATATTGCCCGCAGGGAGCATCTGCGCCCTCCGCTGATGGAACAACCTCAGTACAATATGTTTCATCGGCAAAGAGTGGAGCGGGAATATGAATTACTCTATGACGATATCGGATTGGGTACCACGATCTGGAGTCCTCTGGCCAGCGGGCTTCTCACCGGAAAATACAATGATGGCATACCGGAAGGATCACGTCTGGACCTGAAAAAATATGACTGGCTCAAAAAAATCCTGCTTGAAACCGAAGAGGGTCGTGAAAAACTGGAAAAAGTAAAAAAACTGGCACCGTTAGCGAAAGAGCTCGGCATTACCATGCCGCAAATGGCGCTGGCCTGGTGCCTGAAGAACCCTCACGTAAGCACTGTAATCACCGGCGCATCCAACGTGGAGCAGGTGAAACAAAACATGAGCGCCATGGAGGTAGTTGGAAAACTGGATGATCAGGCGATGGAGAAGATTGAGGAGATCCTCGACAATAAACCGGCCCCCGAACAGAACTGGAGGAATTGACATTCAACCATGTTTATATGATCCGCTGATTCTGGCATAACCGCGAATATTTACTACAAGGGACTGGATTTTATCGGTAGTGGAATCAGTTTTCCGGCTATTTGGCATATATATCCGGACGAGATTCTACCGGTAACCGAAGTGAACACGCATGGGGCATTCCGGCCTATTCAGCCTCAAATCCCGCGTCGCGCAGCTCTTCGAAACCGCCGATGTTGTAAACCTGGTCAAATCCCATCCCCTTCATGATACGGGCGGCCTGGCCACTGCGGTTGCCCGAGCGGCAGTACAGATAGTAGGTTTTATCCTTGTCGAGTTTCCCGACTTTGTCCCGGAAATCGGGTGTCATAAAATCGATCAGGTCATCCGTTTGGACCAGATGGCCCTGGTCGTACTCACCTTTGGTACGTACATCAATGATGACTCCCCGCTCCTTTTCAACCATCTCTTTAAACTCATTGACACTGATGTCAACTCCTGATGATGGTTTTGAAAAGATATTAAACATGATTGCTCCTGATATTAAGATTGTTACTGTTATTAAAAACTTTGTGTTCATTATCACACCATTTTTTAGGCAAAAAGCAAAAAGCAGCGAAAAGGCAAAAAGCAAAAGGCAGAAGTAGCGGGTTTCTACAAAATATCCGGGTTTGGACCCGAATCAAAATTTTGCATCAAGTCACGATGCCAGGCTCAAAACCTGAATCCTGGTGTCGCTTGTCTTATGTCTTGTGTCTTGATTCTTGCGTCTCACGTCTCATGTCTTGCGTCTTGATTCTTGCGTCTTGATTCTTGATTCTTGATTCTTGCATCTCTCACGTCTCAACAATTCGTCTGCAAGGGTGAATGCGTACCGTCTGCCTCAAACTCCTCCATCTGTTTGTAACACCGGATGGCATCGCCTACGTCGAAGAAGAAACTGTGATCGCCCATTATATCGGTTATTCCGCATGTTTTCAGCCTGTCGCGCACCGGTCCGATGGCACTTGCAATATACAGATCGATACCACGCGCTCTCAGGTCTTTTATAAACTCCTGAAGCATGTGGATACCTGTTGAATCGACACTGCTGATGGCCGATGCGTCGAGAATCACCACTTTAAGGTCATCGCCGTGGCTTGCAATCCTCTCCTGCACCGTTTCGCGGAAATGCTCCACATTGGCAAAGAACAGGGAAGAATCAAAGCGGTAGATCAGTATGTCTTTCTCCACAACCGCTTCGTGATAGCGGGTGATGTTCCTGAAATTGTTGCTTGCGCCCAGGCGGCCCAGCTCGGCGTGGTGCGGTTTCGTACTGGTGTAGATTACCAGGATCAGCGAGATCACAACGCCAATGGCGATTCCCTCTTCGATGCCCAGTACAAGCGTGGCTAAAAACGTTACCGCGAGCATGGCAAGGTCCTTTTTATCCGTTTTCCACAGGTATACCATCTCCTTGTAGTCGAAAAGTCCGGCCACGGCAACCATGATAATGGCGGCCAGAACAGCGCCCGGCAGATAGTAAAACAGTGGCGTGAGGAACAGAACCGTAAAGCCGATCAGAACGGCACTTATTACCGATGCCACCGTTGTGGCCGCACCCGCCTGATCGTTGACTGCGGTTCGCGAAAAACCACCCGTAGTCGGAAACGACTGGAAGAACGCGCCGCCCAGGTTCGCGCCGCCAAGGGCGATCAGTTCCTGGTTCGCATCAACTTTATAGCCACGCTTGTTCGCAATGGCTTTGGCAACGGCAATCGATTCCATATAACTGACCAGCGCAATTACCAGGATAATGGGGATGAGGGCCTGAAAATCGTCCAGGTCAAAACCGGGCGACATAAAGGAGGGAAGTCCTTTGGGTACCTCGCCAACAATTGCCACACCCTGTGTATGCAGGTTGAACAGTGCGGTTACAACCGTACCGATCACTACCACAACCAGGGCGGAGGGGAAGGTTTTTTTCCATCTTTTGATCAGCATGATGGCGGCTACAGACCCGATACCGATGATGGCTGTAAGAGGGTCAATCTCCGTAATTCTCTGAACCGCCCCGATCAGGATTTCATGAACCTGGTTGGTCCGTGGCAGGTCGAGCCCCAGCAGATTACGCAGCTGGCTGGCACCGATAATGACGGCTGCAGCCGAAGTAAAACCGCTCAGGACCGGATGGGAGAGGAAATTTACCATAAAACCCATCCTGAAGACCCCCATCAACAACTGGAATACGCCCACACCAAGTGCGGTCATAATGGCCAGCTGAATAAACCGGTCGCTGCCCACATCAGCCAGCTCACTTACGCCGGCTATAACCAGCAGGGAAACCATGGCCACGGGCCCTACGGCAAGCTGACGGGATGTGCCAAGTATGGCGTAGAGCAGCAGGGGAACCAGAGACGCGTACAAACCGTAAACCGGAGGCATTCCGGCCAGTACCGCATAGGCCATACCCTGGGGTACCAGCATGATGGCAACGGTGATACCCGCATTCATATCCCCCTTTAAGGCATCCCTGTTGTAGTTCTGCAGGGTACCGATGATGGGAATGTAACGGGTGATATATTTCTGCAAGGCGCTCATGGTGTTAAAATGCGGGCCGGCAACGGTCGGGTTGCCGGCCCTTTTTCAAATCAGGCAGTTTGAGGTGCTTTATAGTTGGCGAATTCATCGTCGATGAGAACCACGTCGAAACCGGATCTCTTCAGCAATGCAGCGGCTACCGCCGAGCGTCCGCCCGACTGGCAATGCACATAGAACTTTTTGCCCGACGGCAGTTCGTCCTTTTTCGGCAACAGCCGTGTATGGGCGTAGTTCAGCGCGCCTTCCACATGGCTTTCGTTGAATTCGGAAGCTTTTCTCACATCAAGCACAACGGAATTGCTGTCCAGATTTTCAACGGCTTCGAAGGTCGTAACGGGCAATTTGTCAATTTTACCACCCTGTGCGGCGTACATCTGCAGGTCTCTGGCGTTTACATAGCCTTTTACCCTGTCGAGACCGATTCGGAACAGATCGCGGATGGCCTCTTCAAGGCGGTGCTCTTCCACTACCAGGTAGATGTCGTCATCTTCGGTGATATAGGAACCTGCAATCGTATTGAACTGTTTGTTCAGCGGAGAGAGGAGCGATCCCGGAATATGACCCGCCGCGAAGTCGTTGCGCTCGCGTGTATCAAGCAGAACGGCACTCTTGTTTTCGGCAAGATTGCGGAGCTCTTTCAGAGTCAGGCGTTTGGCCTGGGGCAGCCCGCCGATTATAGCCGGTCCGATCTTGTTGTCTCTTTTCATCCTGGCGAAATAGAGAGGGGGCTCGGGCTGGCCTTCAAGAATGAACTTTACAAAGCTGTCTTCAGATGTTGCTGATTTCAGCGAGTTGTTATACTTGAGTTCGTATCCAACGGTCGTTACGGGGATGGCTCCGAGGGCTTTGCCGCAGGCGCTTCCGGCTCCGTGGCCCGGCCAGATCTGCATGTGTTCGGGCATGCTTTTGAAGGCTTCCACGGTTTTGTAGAGGGTACGTGCCGAGGGTTCCATCACATTTTCCATTCCGGCAGCCGATTCGAGCAGGTCGGGACGGCCCACATCGCCAACGAACACAAAGTCGCCGGTGGCCATGCCCATGGGTTTATCCGCGGCTGCGCCGTCGGTAATCAGAAATGTGAGGTGCTCGGGTGTATGGCCCGGGGTGTGCCATGCCTTGATGGTGATGTTGCCGATTTTAAATGAATCGCCGTCTTTCATCAGCTGGTAGTCGTAGTCGCTGTTCTTCAGCCACTCATACTTCCAGTCCTTGTCGCCTTCATCCGATGCATAGACTTTCACTCCCCGCTCGGCGAATTCGCGGAGACCGGAGATGTAGTCGGCGTGGATGTGGGTATCGACGGCGGTGGTGATGGTGAGATTTTCCTTTGCCGCGGCATCAATATACTGATCGATATCGCGCATCGGGTCGATTACAACCGCGGTGCCATTGGCCTGACAGCCAATGAGGTAGGCATATTGTGCGAGTTTGTCGTCAAAGAATTGTTTGAAATACATTGTGATTTCTCCTGTTTTGGTATGGGTTATTTGATATTCTAAATCTGTTACGTCTTTAATCTTCGCAAGCCTGACCGGGAACCGTAGTGCTGATTGCACCATACCGGCATCCCTTCTGCAACTGACCTGGTTTCATCAATGGGGTAGTCTCGGTCTGAGGATGCCATATGTGTACGTTCCAAGCAGCGCGGCGAGGATCGGGATTACCATAATGGTAAGGCCGCTGCCGAGCAGGGCGAACATGGGTCCGGGGCAGGCGCCGAGCAGGGCCCAGCCGAGGCCGAATATGGAGCCGCCAAGAATGTAGCGGGTTACCTGTGATGCATCCTTCGGAGGAATGGTAATGGGGTTGCCCTCAGCATCTTTCAGGTTTTTACGCTTGATGATCTGTACGGAGATGATGCCTACAATTATGGCCAGGCCGATAATTCCGTACATGTGGATGGAGTCGAACCGGAACATCTCCTGAATCCTGAACCAGGATACGACCTCCGATTTGATCAGAACAAATCCGAACACGAGGCCAATGAGCAAATACTTTATATATTCTGTGAATTTCATGATTGTGAACCGTTTAGGAAAGTATAAATGGATAGATGAAGTAGGTCATTATCAGTCCGCCGATGAAGAAACCGATAACGGCAAGCAGGGAAGCAAGCTGCAGATCAGACAAGCCGGATATGGCGTGACCTGATGTACATCCGCCGGCATAACGCGCGCCGAAGCCTACGAGAAAACCGCCCACAATAAGAACGATCAGGCCGGTAACCGAGCCCAGTGCATTCCATGCAAACAGGTCGTCGGGTACAAGCCCGCTGAAGTCCTGTATACCCAATGCCTGAAGGTCGGTTATGGTGGATGCAGCCAGCTGAATGGGTTCGGGGTTGGCGAATACATAGCCGCCCAGGAAACCGCCCAGAACTGATCCGAACAAAAAGGTGAAGTTCCATTTGCCGACTGATTTCCAGTCGTAATTGAAGAATTCGACGTTACCGAAGTTGCAGGCAGCGCAGGCGTGCTGAAGATTGGCCGATACGCCGAACATCTTGCCGCCGAGCAGAAGCAGTGCCGGTACTGTCAGGCCGATAACGGGACCAGCCACGTACCAGGGCCAGGGTTGATATAAAAAGTCTAACATGATATTTAATTGGGTCTGTTTTTGTTTGTTCGATGTAAAGGTACGACAATTGTTACTACTTGTCAATACAAGTTGAAGTATAAATCTGTAACCATCTCAATTCTACGTACGTATTGATTGTATTATCAATGATTTAATGAAATCAAAAGAATCTGCTTTACCCCTGGTATCAGACAAGGCAACCATACTTGTATTAACATGTATTGATATTTTCTGGTGTTTTGCTTACCTTATACAAAATCAATTAACTGAAAATCCCGATGAAACTCAAAGAAGGAATACCCCGCCATAGCCAGATCAGCCATTGGCTGCGAAAAAAAATTGAGGATGCCGAGTACAGGCCCGATGAAAAGCTGCCCTCCGAAAACGAGCTGGCCACCATGTTTGATGTGAGCCGCGTAACCATCCGCCGGGCCCTTCAATCGCTTGAAAGTGATTCCATCATATACCGTTGCCAGGGCCTTGGATCATTCGTAAGCGATAACCGCACACCCCACAACCTGGTCCGCCTCACCGACTTCGATGAGGACATGGCCAATGCCGGCCTCATAGCTTCATCCGTTGTTAAAGAGTTCATTACCGTTGACGCGCCGGCCTGGCTTTCGGGCATCCTTGGTATAGGGGAGGGCACCAAAGTTATTCAGATAGACCGCCTCCGCCTTGGCAATGGCGAACCGGTGGCATTCGACAGCACCTGGCTGCCCATTTTATACGGCCAGCTCCTTGAAAAAGAGCAATTGCAGCATTCAACCATCTATAAAACCCTTGAAGAGAATTACAATATCCCCATCATCCGGGGTTGCTACAGAATATCGGCCGAACTCGCCGACGACCAGCTGGCATCTGAACTGAAGGTGGATATCAAATCGCCCCTGTTGCTGATCGACCGCACAACCTTCACCATCGGTGAAAAACCGGTTTACTATCAGAAACGATATTACCGCAGCGACCGGGTGATGTACGAAATGACCCTCGAGCGGCGGAAAGATGACAGCTCATCGGCGGCAGACATGCCCCTGAAAGAGTTCGTACCGGTTTTCAGGTCCTGAAAATAAATGATGAAAAATCTGCCAAAATGGATTAAACTGATCATTATCTGCTCCACATGTCTGCTGGTTTTATCAATCACCGGATTTCTCCTGTCATCTGTCCTATAAATTATTTCTCCCCTCTAAACTAAACCAGGAAAAACGTTCTATGAAAAAGAACATGGGTACCATCGACCGTTCCATAAGAATTGTAGTCGCCATCATTATCGCTGTTCTCTACTTCACCGGCCTGATTACGGGTACAGTGGCCATCATTCTGGGAGTTATTGCTGCGGCATTCATCCTTACCAGCCTGGTCGGGACCTGCCCCCTGTATCTACCCGTTGGGCTTTCGACTAATAAAGAGTAACAGCTTTTCCGGTATTGACCATCGGAGACTGTACCGGATATATTTTGAAAAAAGCCCCGGAACTTGCATTCCGGAACAACATCAGAAATAATGGCACCATTAAAGCTGCTAATTGCCGGCGGGGGACATGCTTCGCTTCCTCTCATCAAGATGGGCCATATATGGAAGCGGAAGAACCTGGAAGTAACCCTGGTCTCGGCTGATCCCTGGCTGGTGTATTCAGGTGCGCTGCCCCAATACCTGGCCGGTTTTTACGAGTGGCATCAAACTTCGGTTAACCTTGAAAAACTGTGCAAACGGTACGGTACAGGCTTCATACAGGCATATGTTTCATCGGTCAATCCCGCTCACAAGAGCATCAGCCTTTCAACGGGTGAAACCCTCACGTACGACATCCTGGTTATCAATGTAGGCTCCCGGACTCCGGCAACATCACAATTGCCAAATGTGTACCCGGTAAAACCGATGTCGCGGCTGCTATCGCTCCGGGAAAAACTTGAATCGGGGGCCATCAAACATCTTCTGATTACAGGCGCCGGGGCTGCCGGAACTGAAATTGCCCTGAACCTGTCACACCCGAAAAGAAAAAACGGCGTGGTCATCACCATTCTGGAGCAGGCCGACCACATACTGTCTGCCTTCCCGGATAAGGCTGCAGAAACGGCCCGGCGGATACTCACTGAAAGAGGGGTGGATATTCAAACCGGCGTAACATTTGATGAAGATTCAGCCACCGGCTATGATGCCGTGATTATGGCAACCGGTAGTGAACCGTCTTCATTAACCATAGATCACCCATTTAAAACCGGGTCCGGGGGCAGGATTCTTACAGAGAAGACACTGCTGGTTCCCGAACAGGATTCTGTTTTTGCAGCGGGCGATACGGCCGATATAAGCGGGTTCAACCTGCCGCCCGTTGGTGTGCATGCGGTGAAACAGGGTAAAATTCTGCGGGAAAACATCGAAGCATTGATTAGCGGCAAAGATCTGAAAACATTTAAACCCCTGCCTGTTACCCCTCTCATCATTTCAAACGGTCCGGACCATGCCATTTTTACCGCCGGCCGGTTTACCGTAATCGGAAAAAGTCAGGCCATACTTAAATATATGCTGGATATGCGCTGGATGGAGAAGTATACCCTGCCCGCATCCCGGCGGCGCTCCGTTATCAGGTTGATTCGCGATGCCCGCCGGCGCAGCAAAAAATGACAGAATGCTTTTTTCCTGTTTTTTTAACGATATTCCCAATTAAATAACAGCATGCAGCACATTTGGCAGCGGCTGTTACTGCACAGGCAGCACGTCCGGCCGGTATGGCGCCGAAGCACTTTTATTAACTCATAATTTTTGCATATGAATACTGGCCTTGTAACTGCAACCCTCCGGCTCCGGCATCTTGTTTTATTTGTTTTGGCAGTAACGGCCGGAATTCTGCCTGCTTTTTCACAGTCGTTCGGGCCGGTTATACCGGAAGAAGCCGGGTTTTCGTCGGAGCGCCTGGCCCGGCTTACATCCACGCTCAATGCCTATGCAGAACAGCAGCGATTGAGCGGCGGTGTGGCCATGGTACTCAGGGATGGTAACGCCGTCTTTTTTGAATCGTTCGGTATGAGGGATGTGGAAGCCGGAGACCCCATGCCGAAAGATGCCATCTTCCGTATCGCGTCGCAGACCAAAGCCATTGTGAGCGTGGCCGTGATGATGCTGCAGGAAGAGGGTAGGCTGCTGATTGGTGATCCGGTCGGGAAATACCTTCCGGAATACAGCAAAACTACCGTCGCCGTAAGGGATGAGGATGGCGGTTACACAATCGCGGATGCCCGGCGTGCGGTAACCATCCGCGATTTGCTCACCCATACAGCCGGTATCGGTTACGGATACGGTACGGCAGCCGATCTCTGGAAGGAGGCGGGCATTCAGGGCTGGTATTTCGCCGACCGGGATGAGCCCATCCGCGAAACGGTACGCCGAATCGCAGCCCTGCCCCACGATGCCCACCCGGGAGAGCGGTTTGTGTACGGATACGCCACCGATATTCTGGGCGTACTTGTGGAAGAGATCAGCGGCCAGCCACTCGATCATTTTCTCGAAAGCCGCATATTCGAACCCCTCGGGATGAACGATACCCACTTCTATCTGCCCGATACCAAAACAACCCGGCTTGCTGCCGTCTACTCGGCCACCGACGGACCCGGAATTGTACGGGCCGCCGACCCGGGGGGATCCGTTGGTCAGGGCCATTATGTGAACGGGCCGCGAAAAAGCTTCTCGGGGGGCGCCGGCCTGCTGTCAACCGCCAACGACTACGCACGATTTCTGCAGATGATGCTGAACGGTGGCGAACTCGACGGGTACCGTATTCTGAGCCCGAAAACGGTGGAGCTGATGACAATCAATCACCTCACCGGTATCTCTTTCCGAGATGGTGTCGGTATGGGACTCGGTTTTGATGTGGTCGAACATGTCGGGGCAAGGGGAACGCCCGGCGCTGTCGGCGACTACGGCTGGGGAGGCGCTTATCACTCAACCTACTGGGTGAGCCCAGCAGACCGGTTGGTTGTTGTTTTCTTTACCCAGCTGATCCCGGCAACCGGTTCCGATATCCATGGTAAACTGCGGGCGCTTATTTATCAGGCGATGACCGGGCAGGCAGGGAAATAATTTATCGTTGTACCATATTTAATCCGATTACATCTGTATTAATCATACGATTACGCCAATATATCTGAATAAGCGTCAAACCAATGCCCGATAGTGTTACGTAAAGGTATCTGCATGACCCGTTCTTAACATTTTCTTAACAGTGGTTTATCTCGATTTTGCATTATCATGATGTATATAAATAACTAGCCATACTATTTATGACGCTGGTATCTGCAGATCGGGTTCGGAACAAAAAACAGGCCGAAAAGCAAACGGAGCTTTTGGAGCGCCTGATACGCCTTCGCAACAGGGTTGACCGCGACGGACGTGCCCGGTTTGATACCTGGCGACCGTGGATCCGGCGCCGGCAGTTTTTATGCAGCGGCATCAATCTGGCTCACTACCTGGCGCTTCGGGAACATGATCTGAGAGAATTGCAGCTGGAATTATCACCGCTTGGTCTTTCATCGCTTGGCCGGCTCGAATCGAAGGTGATGCCGGCCCTCGATTCGGTCATCGCGTCACTTGCCCGTATCTGCGAATTTCCAGATAAGACATATTTTAACCATCCGCCCAAAAGAGCCATACTGCGTGGTGAGCGCATTCTGCAAAAACGTAGTGATGCCGTTCTTGGCACCTCATTAAACCCGACACAAACACGCATCATGGTAACCTTGCCGTCTGAAGCGGCATCCGATCCCGACCTGTCCGTAAATCTTCTCCTAAAGGGTATGGATGTGGCTCGTATCAACTGTGCGCATGATCATGAAGCTGTGTGGATGCAAATGGTTGAAAATATACGTGAAGCATCACGCAAGACCGGGCGCAACTGCAGATTAATGATGGATCTGGCCGGCCCCAAGGCAAGACTGCTCAACGTTACTCTAGCGGAGGGAAAGGAAAGGGTTATCTGCGGCGACCGGATCGTGCTCTGCCGGAAAGAAGAACCATTCACATCGGCACTGTTTACAGCAGTATGCAGTATCCCTGAGATTTTTGACACGCTGCGAAAGGGTGCAGAGGTCTGGATTGACGATGGAAAGATCGGTACGGTTGTCGAAGCTGTTGCAGACGAAAGAGCGGTTCTCCTTGTGAAGCAGACCGGTCCCAAGGGGGCTAAACTTACAGCAGACAAAGGGTTAAACTTCCCGGGAACCGAACTGAACATATCACCATTATCGGAAACCGACCTTCTCAATCTCGATTTTGTGACCTCACATGCCGATATCATCGGATATTCATTTATACAGACACCTGCCGATCTTGACATACTGGAAGATGCACTTACTCAACGAGTAGAAAATCCGTCCGGAATCCCTATTGTTGCAAAGATTGAAACGGCCCTGGCAGTACACAATTTGCCCGACATCATCGTGCGTGCTGCCGGGCGGCACCCGTTTGCGGTGATGATTGCCCGGGGAGATCTGGCCGTTGAAATTGGTTTTGAACGACTTGCGGAAATCCAGGAAGAAATTCTGTGGCTCACCGAGGCCGCCCATGTGCCCGTAATCTGGGCCACACAGGTTTTGGAACGCCTGGTTAAGAAGGGAATCCGATCCCGGGCAGAAATCACCGATGCCGCAATGAGTGTGCGGGCCGAATGCGTGATGCTTAACAAAGGCCCTTACATTCTGGAGGCCATAGACATCATTAACGACCTGCATAACCGAATGCACCAGCACCAGGCGAAAAAAACCCCGCGGTTGAGAGCACTTAAAAGCTGGACAATCTGATCAGGTTGCCGGCATAACATCAAAACAGTTTGCATTCTGTATTTTATATAGGAAGATTTTTTTGTTAATTAACGCAGTTCTGTGCAAGTGAAGAATTATATTGCTCAGTAACCATATATATACCGATATATACCGGGACCAAGAAATAACCTTTTTCATTCATCCACCAGGGACCGATTTTGCGGGATTAACGATCGTCGGCAGTTCCGTTAACATTGGTTTATAGCCTGTCATGTATGATTGTAAAGACTGTTTTTAAATGAATATGATAGTGATCAAAAATTGCAAGGGTATGAAAGGGCTTATTAAATTTGTGACTTCTGTATCACTGCCAAAACCACCCGACCCTCTCATCTGCCAGTTATACTGAACTTGTAGCATCCCCATGCAAAGCAAAGAGCAACTCATACAAACAAACCAGTCCCTTCTGCTGAAGCACATCCAGGATAAAAATCTCGATAGCCTGCTGACCCTGCTCCATCCCGAAATTTCCATTTTTGGCACGGCCATTCACGAAAAAGAGGACGGGTTTGAGAAGGTAAAAACCTATTACGAAAAATCGCTGGCCCGGCTGCCCGATGAAATGACGGTTAACCAGCTTTGGAAACGGTTTACCGACCTGGGTGAATTCGGCCTTATTGAACAGGAATATGAGCTTCACTTTAAAGTGGCCGGTGCAGAAGGTACCATTCCGTCGATCCGGCAGTCAACCCTATGGAAATTCTACCAGAAGGACGACAACGACCCGGGCGACTGGCTGATTCACCACGACCATACATCGCTTCCCGATCAGTCTGGCGAAGATGAAACCCTTCCGTTGAATTACCTGCTCGAGCGTAACCGTGAACTGCAAAAGCTTGTGAACCAGCGTACCCTTGAGCTGGAAAAAATGCTGAAGCAGGCTGAGGTAAAATCGGCCATCGACCGTTTCCGGGCCGAAATTGCCACCATGAGAACGGCATCCGACCTTGAGCGCATCACGCCGCTGGTATGGCAGGAGCTGAATACGATCGGAATTTGCTTCATCCGCTGTGGTGTATTCATTTTTGACGAGAATTCCGAACGCGTGCGCATGCACCTCTCCACACCGCAGGGAAAAGCCCTGGCCACATCCGAATTCTCCTTTAATGATATTGAGGTAATTCAGAAAGCTGTGGCCCACTGGCGGAACAGTGAAATTTTCAGGGACCGGTGGAACCCTGAGCAGCTGTTGCTCTGGTACCAGTTCCTGGCCAGGCAGGGTCTCATCGGGTCGATCAAAGCCTACATGGACAATCAGGAGATTCCCGACACGCTCAACCTCCATTTCGTGCCCTTCAAACAGGGAATGATCTATGCCGGGTGCAAAAACCCACTGAGCGATGATAACCTGAATGCAATCCGGTCGCTCGCCGATGCATTTTCAGTTGCCTACGCACGCTATGAAGATTTCTACCAGCTCGATATTAAAAACCGGGAACTGGCCGACGCGCTCAGCGAGCTGAAAGCCGCCCAGGACCAGCTCGTTCAGCAGGAGAAACTGGCCAGCCTTGGTCAGCTCACTGCCGGCATCGCCCATGAGATAAAAAACCCGCTGAATTTTGTGAATAATTTTTCGGAGTTGAGCATTGAGTTGCTTGAGGAAGTCCGTGAGGAATTAGGGAAGCAGAAGGCAAAAAGGGGGGAGCAAAAGGCAGAAAGCGGGGAGCAGAAGGCAGAAAGCGGGGAGCAGAAGGCAGAAAGCAAAAGGCAGAAGTTAGAAGGCGGGAGGCAAAAAGAAGAAGGCGAGGGGCAAAAGGTGAGTGATTTGGGGGGTGGCGGGATGGATATGGGGGCGGGGAGTGATGCGATGGCTGGAAATGACCTGGAGATTGACTTCATTCTCGAGATTCTGAACGATATAGATACCAACCTGCGCAAAATACACGAGCATGGCTCACGTGCCGATGGCATCGTGAAATCCATGCTTATGCACAGCAGGGGGAGCAATGGCAATGTTCAGCCCACCGACCTCAACAGCCTGATCAGGGAATATGTGAACCTCTCCTTTCACGGGATGAGGGCCGGACCGCAACCGATCAGTGTGGATATTGAACTGGATCTGGCCGGCGATATCGGGGAGATACCACTTGTTGCTGAAGACTTCAGCCGTGTGATTTTGAACATGAGCACGAATGCATTTGATGCCATGAAGGAAAAGAGTGCTTCTGTTCTGAGTGAGCCCGCCATCTCAACCGGGCCGGGACCGGAAAATGGACATCCTCAGCCCTATGACCCCAGGCTGGTGGTACGTACAAAAAAGACATCCAACAGAATTATCATCGAAATTGCAGACAACGGTCCGGGAATACCGGCGGCTATCATCGACAAAATCATGCAGCCGTTTTTTACCACCAAAAAAGGCACCCAGGGTACCGGCCTGGGGCTGTCGATCACCAACGACATCATAAAGGCCCACGGCGGCACCATACAAGTTGAATCCGATCCCGGTGCCGGCTCACTTTTCAGAGTACTGCTGCCCATTGCAAAACAATGATAACCGGACATAAGGCGGACAAGAAAACCACCATTTATCTTTACCGGAATAATTCGTAAATGAGATCAGCTCCATTTTTGGATTCAATTGACTGTATGCACTCATCCGAATTGCACATTCTGTACTCCATTTTATACAATCTCAGATCATGAAACCTGCCGATAATTCAAAGAAAACGCTGAAAGATGTAACCCAATTGCTTGAGCAGCGGGAGGCTGAACTTGCGGTCATCAACAGTGTGCAGGAAGGCCTGGTAAGGAAAATGGATATTCAGGGTATCTATGAGCTGATTGGCGACCGCATCCGTGAGCTGTTCGATGCCCAGGTCGTTACCATTGCCACGTTCAACCTGGACAAAAAAATCGAACAATTCCGGTATCTGGTTGAAAATGACGAGCGCATTAATCCTGATCCGCGGCCGATGGACAAAATCCGTCAGAGCATTGCCACAACCAGGAAACCGATTTTCATAAACGAGCGACTGACCGAAGAATTAAGCAAACTGACAGGGGAAACTCCAAAAGCCGTGCCGGGCACAGCCATGCCGAAATCGATCCTGTTTATGCCGCTTGTCTCCGGTGAACAGGCGTTCGGGTATGTGAGCCTGCAGAATATCGACCGGGAACACGCGTTCAGCGATTCCGATGTGCTTCTGCTCGGCACCCTTTCAAACAGTATGAGCGTGGCCCTTGAAAATGCCCGCCTGTTCAGCGAATCCGATCAGCGCAACGCCGAGCTGGCGGTCATCAACAGCGTGCAGGAAGCCCTGGTCTCCGAAATAGATGTTCAGCTCATTTACGATCTGGTCGGCGACCGCATCCGCGATCTGCTCGACGCGCAGGTTGTAACCATTGCAACCTTTGATCACGACAAGGGAATTGAGCAGATCCGGTACCTTGTTGAAAACGGTGAACGGATACACCCCGACCCGCGGCCCCTCGATAAAATCCGCCAGCGCATCATTAAAACACAGAAAATGGTGTTTTTCAACGATAACGTCAGAGAGGCGATTACCACACTTACGGGTGAGGTTCCCAAAGTAGTGCCGGGTACTCAGATGCCCAAATCAATTTTATTTATACCGCTTGTTATCGGTGATCATGTAATTGGGTATGTAAGCCTGCAGAATATCGACCGGGAAAATGCATTCAGCGATTCCGATGTACGCCTGCTAAGCACCCTGGCCAACAGTATGAGCGTGGCCCTTGAAAATGCCCGGCTGTTCAGCGAAACCGATCAGCGGAACGCCGAACTGGCCGTTATCAACAGCGTGCAGGAGGGCCTGGTGGCCGAAATGGACATGCAGGGCATCTACGACCTGGTAGGCAACCGCATCCGCGACCTTTTCGACGCGCAGGTTACCCTCATTGTAACCTTCGATTTTGAGAGCAAAACCGAACAATTCCAATTTTTTTGGGAAGATGGCGACCGCCTCTATCCAAGGCCCAGGAAGTACGACAAACTCAGGGAAAAAATTATCACTGAGAAAAAGACCCTGCTTATTAATGAGAATGCGGATCAGCGAATTGCAGAAATCAACGGCGAGCCCCACAAAGCCGTACCCGGCACAAAAGCTGCAAAATCGGCGCTATATGTACCTCTTTTTGTCGGCGATTCGGTACGGGGTTATGTAAGCCTGCAGAATATCGACCGGGAACACGCATTCAGTGATTCCGATGTACGTCTGCTTGGCACCCTGGCCAATAGCATGAGCGTGGCACTTGAAAATGCCCGCCTGTTCAACGAAACAGAGCAGCGCAATGCCGAGCTGGCTGTCATCAACAGTGTGCAGGAGGGTCTGGTGGCAGAAATGGACATGCAGGGCATCTACGACCTGGTGGGCGACCGCATCCGTGATCTGTTTGATGCCCAGGTTGCGGCGATTGCCACATTCGACCACGAAAAAAAAACGGAGCATTTCCGGTATCTGTTCGAAAATGGCGAGCGGCTTCATCCCGCTCCCCGTCCTTTTGATAAAATCCGGCAGCGTCTGATCAACACCCACAAGATGATCGTTGTGAATGAGGATACGGCGGAGGTGTTCACAACCATCACCGGCGAAGCCCCCAAAGCTGTGCCCGGAACCGGCTTTCCCAAATCGATGCTGTTTGTACCTCTCAGCATCGGCGATTCGGTACGCGGTTATGTAAGCCTGCAGAACCTCGACAGGGAACACGCATTCAGCGAATCGGATGTGCGCCTGCTCAATACCCTCGCCAACAGTATGAGCGTAGCCCTCGAGAACGCCCGCCTGTTCAACGAAACCGAGCAGCGGAACGCCGAACTGGCCGTAATTACCAGTGTACAGCAGGGCCTGGTGGCCGAAATGGATTTGAAGGGCATCTACGAACTGGTGGGTGAACGTATCCGCCGGCTGTTCGATGCACAGGTTACCGGTATTTATACCTTCAATCACGAAACCGGCATGGAACACTTCGAATACCTGTTCGAAGACGGCGACCGGCTGTACCCCAAACCACGCCCGCTGGATAATGTCAGGAAAAAACTGATTAAGGATAAAGAGCTGATCCTGATCAATGAGGATGTTCCCAAAAAAGTGGAGGAAATCATGGGCATACCCGCAAAGGCGGTACCCGGAACCGAGTTCCCAAAATCGGTGCTGTTCGTTCCCATGGTTATCGGCGACCAGGTTCGCGGCCACGTAAGCCTGCAGAACCTCGACCACGAAAACGCATTCAGCGACTCGGATGTGCGCCTGCTCGGCACACTGGTCAACAGCATGAGCGTGGCGCTTGAAAATGCGCGCCTGTTCAACGAAACCACCCGCCTGCTGGCTGAAACCGAGCAGAGAAATGCCGAGCTGGCGGTCATCAACAGCGTACAGGAGGGGCTGGTTCGTGAAATGGACCTGCAGGCCATCTATACCCTGGTTGGCAACCGCATTTGTGATGTGCTGAAAACCCAGACCCTGCTCATCCGCACCTTCGACCATGAAAAAGAAATCGAAATATGGGACTATGCCATCGAAAATGGTGTGAGGCTGTATAACGAACCAAGGCCGTTCATCTGGGCCAATGCCCATCTGATCAAATCAAGGGAGCCGCTGCTCATCAACGAAAATTATGTTGAAACCGCCCGGACATACGGCGACAAGGAGAGCGGTGTAAGCAAGGGCCTGCCGCCAAAATCGGCCATATTCGTGCCCATGATGGTAGGTGATGTGGTAATCGGATCGGTAAGCCTGCAAAATGTGGAACGTGAACACGCGTTTACCGAGTCGGATGTGCGCCTGTTAAGCACGCTTACCAACAGTATGAGTGTTGCCCTCGAAAACGCCCGCCTGTTCAATGAAACCACCCGCCTGCTGGCCGAGACCGAAAAAAGGGCGGCCGAACTGCATACGGTGAACAATATCAGCCGGGCGATGGTATCGCAGCTCGAGTTCGACGCCCTGATCAAGCTGATCGGTGAGCAGATGAAAGAAACCTTCAAGGCCGACATCGTATATCTCGCCCTGCATGACAGGGAGACGGACATGATCCACTTCCCCTACTACTACGGCGATTACAGCGAGTCGAGACCGTTCGGCAATGGCATTACCGAGAAAATCATCCTGAGCCGGGAGCCCCTTCTCATCAACCAGAAGCTGGAGGAAGCCTACGACAAACTCAAGGCGGAACGCAAGGGCAGCTGGGTCGAATCGTTCCTGGGTGTTCCGATTATCGCCGGCCAGGAATCGATCGGCGTTATCAGTGTACAGAGCAAAGAAAAGGATAATCGTTTCAACGAAGACGATCAGCGCCTGCTCACCACCATTGCCGCCAACGTGGGCGTGGCCATGCAGAATGCCGAGGCCTACCAGAAGTTGCAGGCGGCCCTGGTGGATCTGGGAGCAGCACAGGAACAGCTGGTACAGCAGGAGAAACTGGCCAGCCTCGGGCAGCTTACGGCCGGCATCGCCCATGAGATCAAAAACCCCCTCAACTTTGTTAACAATTTCTCGGAACTGAGCATGGAGATGCTTACTGAGGCAAGGGATGAGGTGAACACGCTTACCGAAGATCAAAAGCGGCTCGAACTGATCCATGATATCTTTGATGACATACAGGCCAACCTCAAAAAAATTCATGACCACGGTACCCGGGCCGACGGTATTGTGAAATCGATGCTGCTGCACAGCCGTGGCGGCAGCGGCAAAATTGTGCCGACCGACCTGAATGACCTGGTAAAGGAGTACATTAACCTGTCATTCCACGGTATGCGGGCCGGTAAAAATCCCATCAATGTGGATATAAAGCTGGAGCTTGATGAAAATGTAAAGGAGGTGCCCCTGATTGTTGAGGATTTCAGCCGTGTAATTTTAAACCTCAGCAACAACGCATTCGATGCAATGAGAGACAAGGAGGTGGCCTTAAGGGGCAGTGATCAGGCGGAACCCTACAATCCCCGTTTAACCGTACGGACCAAAAAACTGAACGGGAAAACGGTCATTGAGGTGGAAGACAACGGTCCCGGAATCCCCGATGATATTAAAAGCAAGGTTCTGCAGCCGTTTTTCACCACCAAAAAAGGGACCGAAGGTACGGGTCTGGGCCTCAGCATTACCCATGATATTATCAAAGCCCATGGCGGGGAAATGTCGGTTGAGTCAAAACCCGGAGAAACCCGCTTCATCCTGAGCCTGAATGCAAGCTGAGTAACCGGCCGCTGATTACCGGAAAAATACTGGCTGGCCGTGCTTAAGCACCATCATTCATGGCCACAAATGCACCGTCGGTGTCTGCTTTGCTATGCTATGCTTTGCTATGTTTTGCTATGTTTTGCTCAATGTTAGGCTCAGTGTTTTGCTCAGTGTTTTGCTCAAACGGTCAGCATGCGCTTAAGAATATTGTTTAGCAGACTGTAGAAAATAGACTCTAGAACCAAACCGCTGTGTTTTGAGATATCGGACAGCAATTATCCGGATTTTCAACACTAATTTTCATATTGTAACTTTTCTTTCAGAATTCCTTATAATCGGCCTGTTATCAATTATACAAACATAAAGCGTATGAAATTAACCATATCCAACCTGTCGAAGACCTATAAGAACGGTGTCAAAGCACTGGATGATGTTTCAATCGAAATTGAATCGGGGATGTTCGGTCTGCTGGGGCCCAACGGTGCGGGAAAATCAACCCTGATGCGGACCATTGCCACACTGCAGGAACCCGACAGCGGATCGGCCTGGCTCGACGATATCGACATTCTGAACGACAAAAACAGCCTTCGAAGGGTTCTGGGGTATCTACCGCAGTCGTTCGGGGTCTATCCCAATATGTCGGCGGAGGACCTGCTCCACTATTTCGCGCGGCTGAAGGGCATCACCGATAAAACCGAGCGCGCCGGTATGGTGGATGCAGCCCTGGAAGTAACCAACCTGCTGGATGTGAAGAAAAAAAGTGTGTCAGGCTACTCAGGAGGAATGAAACAGCGCTTTGGTATCGCCCAGCTGCTGTTAAACGATCCCAAGCTCATTATTGTGGATGAACCCACGGCCGGTCTGGACCCCTCTGAGCGCCATCGTTTTCTGAATGTTCTGCGGGAAATCGGCACCAATCATATCGTGATTTTTTCCACCCATATTGTGGATGATGTGAAGGAGCTCTGTACGGACATGGCCATCATGAACGGGGGCAGGATACTGAGTCATCAAACGCCCAAAAAGGCCGTAAACACGCTTCATGGCCAGATTTGGACAAAGGTTTTGGAACGGGAACACCTGGAGGAACATGAAACCCGGTTCAATGTTGTTTCATCGAGCTTTAACCAGGACAACACCCTGAACATCCGGGTTCACAGTGCTGAAAAGCCGGATGATACGTTTCAGGCCAAAACCCCGGAACTGGAGGATGTTTATTTCGTAACCCTCCGCGAATCAAGTGAAGTATCCGCATAGGAAAAACTGCCATATCAGTCAAAAACAAGCTTATGTTCACTACAATTCTATCTTTTGAACTCCGGTACTGGCTGCACAAACCTTCTTTTTATGTGTATAACGGTATCTTTTTTGTGCTGTCGTGGCTGCTGGTCGTAAGCGCGGCCGGTTTTTTTGAGGGGCTCACGGGCACCATCAACACTCTTGCCATTGTCAATTCCGCGACGAGCATAAACGCTTTCCTGAACGAGATGGCCATTATTGTGTATTTCCTGCTTCCGGCCATTATCGGGGGGACCATCCACAAAGACTATAAATATGAGATGCACTCCCTGCTCTATTCCTATCCGTTCGCGAAATGGGAATACCTGCTGGCGAAATTTACCGCCGGAATTATCGTCGCGACTGTGGTAGTTGCATCTTCTGCACTGGGCTTCATGATTGGCAGTGTTACTCCGGGCACCAATCCCGACCTGCTGGGCGCTTTCATACTGATGAACTACATACAGCCTTTTCTCTACTACATCATCCCCAACCTCATTTTTTTCGGGGCTATCGTGTTTGCAGTGGTCACTTTTACCAGGAACATCAATGTGGGCTTCATTGCCATACTAGCCATTTTCCTGATTCAGATCCTGGCCCAGAACCTCACGCAGGACCTCGACAACAAAATGCTGGCCGCCCTGATCGATCCGTACGGTTTCCAGGCTAACCGCTACTACACCGAGTACTGGACGGTTTTCGAGCAGAATGAAAATCCGCTGCCCTGGGGCGAGATGATCCTGTACAACCGGCTGATCTGGACCGGCCTCGGGTTGCTGATTTTCGGTATGGTCTACAAGGTTTTCACGTTCTCGCAGCACCCCGTATCATTCAGTTTCTTCCGGAAAAAGGATGGAGAAACGGTCACCAAAAAGAATTTCGGGAGCATTCTCACGCTGTCACTTCCCGATGTGCGGGTGCATTTTTCGTTCTGGCAAAATCTGAAGCTGGCCTGGTCACTTTCCGATATTGACCTTAAATACGTGATCAAAGGCTGGGCGTTCATCATAATTTCGCTGGTGGGGCTGCTTATCTCCCTGAGTGTGATTCTGCTTAGTGGTGAGATCTATGGTACCAAAACCCTGCCGGTAACGTGGCAGATGCTGGATTTACCGGGCACTTTTTTCAGCCTTTTCATCAATATTCTCACATTTCTGTATGCCGGTATGCTCATTCACCGCAGCAGGACAGCCGATATGGACCAGCTCGTACATGTTACCCCTACCCCGAACTGGGCCATTCTGCTCTCTAAATTCCTGGCTCTGACCAAAATGCAGATTGTTCTTTTATCGATCATCATGATAGCCGGCCTCGGGGTACAGATATTTAACGGTTACTTCAAATTTGAGCTTGGCCTCTATCTGTTCCGCCTGTATGGAATCACCTTGCCCCATGTAATGATTTGGGGGTTACTTGCCATACTGATCCACACCCTCTTTAAAAACTACTATCTCGGGTTCATCCTGCTCCTGCTCATTTCGATCGGCATCAATTTTCTTGATCAAATCGGTATTGAGCAGGCAGTATTCAAATACAATCAGGGCCCCGGAACCAGCTACTCCGACATGAACGGATACGGTACCTCGCTGGGTGTTTATTATATCTACAAAGGGTATTGGCTGCTTCTGGGTATCTGTTTTTATGTACTGTCTATCCTGTTCTTCAGGCGCGGACTTCCCGGCAGCCTGAAAGAACGTTTCAGGAATGCCCGGCAGGTATTCAGCCCGGCACTTAAAACGGTTTTTACATTCTCGCTTATCGGGTTTCTGTTTGTCGGCGGGTGGATCTACTATGTAGGCAACATCAAGCATGAGCGGTTGTCATCCAAACAGCGTGAAGCGAGGGCCGCGGCCTGGGAGATGAACTACGGCCAGTACAGAAACGCGCCCCAGCCACGGATTGTGTCGGCAAATATCAATCTGGATCTGTATCCCGAAACGCGTGATTTTGAGGTGGCGGGTACGTTTATACTGCAGAATAAAACGGATGTGCCTGTCGATTCCATCCATATCGCCTATAACAACCACATCAGCCGGTTCGAGTTTGACCGTTCGTTTGACCTGGTGATGGAAGACGATACCATGAATTACAATATCTACAGGCTGTCGGAACCCATGCAACCGGGGGATTCGCTGCTGTTTACGTTCAACCTGAGAAACAGGCCAAATGAACTGCTCAGAAACCACTCTCCGGTACTCTACAACGGCACATTTATCAACAATTTCATGTTCCCGAGAATCGGATATCTGGAATCGAGAGAACTGAGCGGCGACAGTTCCCGCGAGCGCTACGGCCTGCCGCCCAAAGACCGGATGCCGCCGCCTACCGATACCACAGCGCTGATGAATAATTACATCTCGAGTGATGCCGACTGGATCGATTTTGAGACCATTATCAGCACAACCCCATCCCAGATTGCCATCGCTCCGGGATATCTGCAGAACGAGTGGATGGAAGACGGTCGCCGTTATTTCCACTATAAAATGGACAGCCCCATCCTCAATTTCTATTCGTTCATGTCGGCCAAGTATGAAGTGGAGAAAGATACCTGGAACGACATCAACATCGAAGTGTACTACCACAAGGGCCACGATTATAATATCAACCGGATGATACGTGGCGTAAAACGCTCCCTGGACTATTACACCGAGAATTTCAGCCCCTACCAGCACCGCCAGGTCAGGATCATTGAATTTCCGCGCTCGCACGGCAGCTTTGCCCAGGCGTTTGCCAATACGATCCCCTATTCGGAAGCAGTCGGATTTATCGCCAAAGTGGACGATGACGGCGATGGGGTCGACTACCCGTTCAGCATAACCGCTCATGAGGTGGCCCATCAGTGGTGGGCCCATCAGGTAATCGGCGGCAATGTGCAGGGAGCGACCATGCTGTCGGAAAGCCTGTCGGAGTACAGTTCGCTCAAGGTTCTGGAGAAGGAATACGGACCGGACAAGATGAGAACGTTTCTCAAGGACGCACTCGACAAGTACCTGACCGGCCGTACCATGGAAAGCAAACGGGAGCTGCCCCTCATTTACAACGAGAACCAGGCCTACATCCACTACAACAAGGGGTCGCTGGTGTTTTACGCGCTGAGCGATTACATAGGCGAAGAAACCCTGAATTCGACCCTTGCCGCCTATATTGATGAGGTCGCCTTTCAGGAGCCACCGTACACCACATCCCTCGAACTGCTTGAATTCCTGAAGAATGCGGTTCCCGATTCCCTTCAGTACCTGATCACCGATATGTTTGAGACCATCACCCTGTACGACAACCGGGTTGAAGAGGCCACCTACAGGGAACTTGAAAACGGGCAATTTGAGGTGAATATGACGTTGCAGGCATCCAAATACCGCACCAGTGAAACCGGTCAGAGAATATTCACGGATGAAGCGGGCGACAGCCTGTCGGTTGAAATTGAAGGCCGAAGACGTCCGGTGCTGTCGCTGCCCCTCAACGACTGGATCGATGTGGGTGTGTTCGGCGTCGACGAAAACGGGGATGAGACGGTTCTTTACCTTGAGAAGCGGAAATTCACGGAGATCATGAATGAATTGACCATCGTGGTGGATGAGCAGCCCCGGTCGGTGGGCATCGATCCCTACAACAAGCTGATCGACACCGTTTCGGGCGATAACCGGAGGCCGCCAACACGGGAAGCATCCAGATAATACGCATCCGGATAATCTGCCGAATGCCGCTGCCCGTTGGGTATGGATCCCTGAAACAAGCTGATCGACACGGTTTCGGTTTATAACCCCGGGCCGCCAATTCGGGGGTGAAGAGTGGCTGGATGCGCAAATAATCCAAACTTTTGACTGAATAGTCCAATCATAACCGTGGCTGTTACACTACATTGATACCCATCCTGCCCGATCATTTTTATAAAGTAAGGCTACTGCTTTCAAATAAATTCCGGCATGGATTACTTTCTGCTAAATTAGTACCAAAACAGTATCTTCACATCATCGGGCTTAAAATTAACGTGATTACGTGGTAAACACATCATGCCGGAACGGCAGGATATTCAGGCAATGCATAACAAATAACCCATCCAATGGCTGCCAATCAAAAATACACGGATGAACTGAAACAGCGGGAAGCCGAACTGGCCCTCATCAATACGGTACAGCAGGGGCTGCTTGCCAAAAAAGATATGCAGGAAATCTACGAGCTGATCGGCGACAGGCTCAGGGACCTGTTTGATGCCCAGGTTACCGGAATCTATACGTTTGACCACGATTCCGGGCAGGAGCATTTCCAGTACCTGTTTGAGGATGGAGAACGGCTTTACCCCGAATCCCGGCCATTGAATCATATCAGGATGTGGTTAATCAATAATGCTGATGCTCTGCTGATCAATGACAATGCCGATGAAAAGGTTGAAAAAATTACCGGCGACAAGCATGTGGCCGTGCCCGGTACCCGGCTGCCCAAATCACTGCTTTTTGTACCGCTGATTGTAGACAAGCGCGTAACCGGTTGCCTCAGTCTGCAGAACCTTGACCGGGAACACGCATTCAGCGAATCGGATGTGCAGCTGTTGAACACCCTGGCCAACAGCATAAGTATCGCGCTTGAAAATGCACGGTTGTTCAACGAAACCGAGCAGCGTAATGCCGAACTGGCCGTTATCAATACTGTACAGCAGGGGCTTGTGGCCGAGATGGATATGCAGGGTATCTATGAACTGGTCGGTGAAAAAATCAGAATCCTGTTCGATGCCCAGGTAGTCATTATTGCCACACTGAACCGCGAAGATGGTGTTGAACACTTCCAGTACTTTTTCGAGAATGGTGAACGGGTATACCCGGCCCCACGGCCCTATGATATGATCCGGAAACGTCTCATTAGTACACAGAAACTGATCCTGATCGAGGAAGATTCAGCCCAGGCCGTTGAGAATCTTACTGGAAAGACCGCCGTGGCTGTTCCTGGAACGAAGTGGCCTAAATCGTTGCTTTTTGTACCGCTGAAAGTCGGCGATACCGTACCGGGATATGTAAGCCTGCAGAACCTGGACCGTGAGTTCGCCTTCAGCAGCTCGGATGTGCGCATGCTCAGCACCCTGGCCAACAGCATGAGCGTAGCACTTGAAAACGCCCGCCTGTTCAACGAAACAGAACAGCGCAATGCGGAACTGGCCGTTATCAACAGTGTGCAGCAGGGGCTTGTGGCCGAAATGGACATGCAGGGAATTTACGAACTGGTCGGCGACCGCGTCCGGGAATTGTTTGATGCACAGGTGGTGGGTATCAATACCATCGATATCGAAAAGAACATGGAGTACTTCCACTATTTCTATGAAGATGGCGGCCGTATCTATCCCGGAGCCCGGCCGCTTGACAAAGTCAGGCAACGCCTTGTCGAAACCAGAAAGCTCATCTTTATCAACGAAGATTTTATCGCCCGGATGGAGAAAATAACGGGGAGCCCGATCAAGGCCATACCTGGTACGGTGATGCCCAAATCTGCTGTGTTCGTGCCCATGGTAGTCGGTGATACGGTGCGCGGTTATGTAAGCCTGCAAAACCTCGACCGGGAGCACGCGTTCAGCGAATCGGATGTGCGCCTTCTCGGCACCCTGGCCAACAGCATGAGCGTTGCGCTTGAAAATGCCCGCCTTTTCAACGAAACAACAAGGCTTCTGGCGATCACCGAACAGCGCGCAACGGAAATGCAGACGGTGAACCGTATCAGCCAGGCGCTTGTTTCACAGCTCGAATTTGATGCCCTCATCCAGCTGGTGGGTGAACTGATGATCGATACCTTCAAGGCCGACATCGTCTATGTAGCCATGTATGATGAAAAATCAAACATGATCCATTTTCCCTACGAATACGGCGACAAGAACGAGTCGCGCACATTCGGGGATGGCTTTACCGAGCGCATCATCACCAACAATGAACCCCTGCTCATCAATAAGGATGTTGCAGAAATACGTGCCCAGCTTAAGGCAAAACAGATCGGCCGGGTTATGTCCTCCTTCCTCGGGGTACCGGTACAGATCGGTAAAAAGCCGATTGGCGTAATCAGTGTTCAAAGTACCGAAGAAGAAAACCGTTTCAACGAAAACGACATGCGGCTGCTAAACACCATCGCGGCCAGCGTGAGCGTGGCCATGCAGAATGCGGATGCCTACCAGAAGATGCGGTCGGCCCTGAACGACCTGAAAGCCGCCCAGGAGCAGCTTGTACAACAGGAAAAACTCGCCAGCCTCGGTCAGCTCACCGCCGGTATTGCGCACGAAATTAAAAATCCGCTCAATTTTGTGAACAACTTTTCGGATGTGAGCCTCGAGATGATCGATGAAGCCCTGGAGGAAATCCGCCAGATCGGGGAGAATAAACATGCCGCCGAAACGGCCGTAATACTGGCCGACATCCAGGCGAACCTGAAAAAAATACACGAGCACGGTACACGGGCCGACAGTATCGTGAAGTCGATGCTTCAGCATTCGCGCGGTGGAAGCGGCAAGCTTGAACCAACCGATGTAAACGCCACCCTCAAAGAGTTTGTAAACCTCGCCTTCCACGGCATGAGGGCCAGCACAAAATCCATAAATGTGGATATCCGGTTTGAGCTCGATGAAAAGGCCGGCAACGTTCCGCTTATCCCCGAGGACTTCAGCCGCGTGATCCTGAATCTGTGCAACAATTCCTTTGATGCCATGAGGGACAAGCTGTCTGCCCTTAACGGGGCGGGAAAACCGGGCGCCGCCGAGCCCTACCGTGCCGAGTTGACCATACGCACACTCCGGAACAATGATTCCCTGACAATCGAATTCAAAGACAACGGCCCGGGCATCCCCGGCGATATCAAAGACAAAATCCTGCAGCCGTTCTTTACCACCAAAAAGGGTACCGATGGCACCGGCCTGGGCCTGTCCATAACGAACGACATCATAAAAGCCCATGGCGGAACCCTCGATATCGAATCCGAATTTGGCAAATACACTACGTTTAAAATCCACCTCACCTGACATAAAACAAGATTGATATGAAATTTCTGGTTGTTGACGATGAAAAAGATGTTGAAATGCTGTTCCGGCAAAAATTCCGCAAAGAAGTGCGGAGCGGGCAGATCGAGCTGGAGTTCGCCTTCTCGGGTAGCGAAGCGCTTGAGAGGCTTGAAAACCAGCAGCCGCCCGATATCGTCCACATTTTTTCGGACATCAATATGCCCGGCATGACCGGGCTGGAGCTACTGGAGCAGGTAAAATCCCGCTTCCCTGATATCAATGTGAGCATGATTTCGGCCTACGGCGATGATGAAAACTACAACCGTGCTATCAATTCAGGCGCCAAAGAGTTTTTCACCAAACCCATCGATTTCGATACGCTGAAGCAGGAAATGACCAATATGCTTGACGAGGGCAATTGATGTGGTATCAGTCCTGCTTTTGAAAACCGGAGAATATCGTGCAGAAAGTGAAAATGGCGGGAATCCTGCTGTTACCGTCGCGACCAAAAATCTGGGAGATAACGTACAGATTTCAGTATCCGACAACGGCCCCGGCATCCCCGACAACATCAAAGACAAAATTTTCCAGCCTTTTTCCACCACAAAACCAACCGGGCAGGGAACCGGGTTGGGGTTAAGTCTTAGCTACGATATTGTAAAAGCACATGGCGGGAAACTTGATATCCAATCCCGGCCGGGGGAAACCACATTCACGATCACATTGAATATGGATTAATAGAAACAAGCAAGATTACAGAACAGGAGAGGACACAGAATTGTACAGGAAAACAGATACAACAACGCGCATTATCAGAACAATACATTTGGATCGAATAAATGAAAGATTAGCACTTTGAAAAACCGTTTCAGCATTCTTGTGATATTGATCTTCCTTTGCGGAGGCCACCAGGCGCTGTTTGCCCAGCTGAATCCGGATAACCTGACGCACTACACGGAAATGGATGGCAACAACATATTTGACGTGCTGGCGGATCAGTTCGGGAACATCTGGATGACCACCCACAACGGCCTGGTCCGGTTCGATGGCTATGAATTTACACGGTTCTACAACGATCCCAACGACAGCACATCCATATCGATTATCCTGGTTGCATCTCTGTTTGAAGACAGCAAGGGCCGTATCTGGGTGGGAGGTATGGGTGACGTCAATATGTATGATCCGAAAACGGATACATTCCGGGCGTATCCGTTTGACCACCTCACCGGCATGACAGAAAGCGGGCAACCCTGGGTCGTCACGATAACCGAAGATCTGACAGGACGATTGTATTTTGGTGCATCTGACTTTTTCGGCCTAAGAATGACCAACAGCCTGTACTACTTTGAAGAACAGACAGAAGCGATTCAAATCGTCGAAAGCCCGGGGTTCGGGTCTGTCCCCAATATAACCCAAATGACCACCGATCCATCAGGAAACGTCTGGATCACCGGGCGCCGCGGAATCATCAGGATTACTCCGGATGGAACCCTGCAGGCTGTTGAGGCTCCAGCGGGTACAGACGCAGCCGATTATCTGGATGACCGGTCTTCCATAGTAAGCGACAGGAACGGTCTTATCTGGATGACAACCCGCTCATTCCCCATTCAGGTTTTTGATCCCCTTACCGGCACCTATGAAATACTCGATTTTACAGGCATACCAGACCTCAACACCCGCGATATTAACATTAACAGGATCCATTTTGATAACCGGAACAACGCGTGGCTGGCTACTTCTGCCGGAATCATTCAATATAACAGGGAATCAGCCGAGTGGGTCACCTTTGCAAACATTAGTCAAAACCGCATTTCAGGATCCAACATCCTGGCTCTTGAGACCGACTCCTTCGGCAATCTCTGGCTGGGAAGCTGGCAGGCCGGTCTTTTTAAATACGAAAACAAGCGGATATTCAATGCCATTCGTGGAGACGATGGAACAAGCGGGAAAATTGCCAGTGGCTGGGTGAAACGGTTTGTGGAAAGCGGTGATGGATCTGTATGGCTGTCAACAACCGGAGCCGGCCCGCATCAGGGAGGAATCAGTAACATTGATTTCGAAAATGAAACCGTTACAACGGTTACATACAATGAACTGCGTGCCGGCTGGTTGTTTTCAGTCGAATTTACTGATGCCGGTCCGGGACTAATTTATACCAGCAACGAATCCGGTTTATACAGTCTTGATATCAGCACTATGGAGCTCAGCAATGTGGATACAGGTGCATTACAAGACAGCAGTCTCATCGAGAAATACTACCGGGATCATAATGGAACAGAATGGCTTGGCACCTATAATGGCCTGTACAAAAGAGAATCTGGTCAGGCTGCGTATATCAGGTATGATCTCAGTGACCAACCCGGGGGGATTCAAATAAGCAACGAGGTTATGTATTTTGTACCGGATTCAACGTCCGGACTGTGGATAATGACTAATTACGGACTGTTCTATTACAGTTACGATAACGGAAACATGGAACGGCATGCTTATGATCCTGCCCTGGGTGATATCCTCGCATCCCAGGATATCAATTCATTGTACAGGGACGAGAACGGAATAGTGTGGGTGGGTACCTGGGGCGGCGGATTAAGCCGGTACGATACCAGGACCGGGAAAATCAAAACCTATACCATGGCCGACGGCCTTCCATCCATGGGCATCCAGTACATTCTGAAAGACACAGAAAACAACGACCTGTGGCTGAGCACGTTCGATGGAATCAGCCGGTTCGATATCGATACCGGCCTGTTTGTGAACTACACCATGGAAAACGGGTTACACAGCCAGCTGTTTGGGGATGGATCCGGTTTAAAAACCTCCGACGGACTGTTCATATTCGGCGGATCCAACGGAATCACTTACTTCAGGCCATCGGAGGTAAACAGAAATTCCCCGCCGCCCAGAATGTACTTTACGGATTTCAAGATTGACGATGTATCCCATCCCTTCGACAACGGCATCTTCAATGCAGACAACATAACGCTGGCTCACAATCAAAACACCATCAGCATCGATTATACGGGTATCCATTACAGCAATCCTGCACGTAACCGCTTTTCATACATTCTCGAAAATTATGATGCCGGTTGGCGGGATGTCGGCCTGCAGCGTACCGCCTACTATCCCAACCTGCCTCCGGGCAATTATGTGTTCCGCGTAAAAGCCGCCAACAGCAACGGGGTCTGGAATGAGGATGGGATTTCAATGCGCATACTCATCAATCCTCCCTGGTGGCGGACCATCTGGGCCTATCTGCTCTACGGATTGCTTTTAGCCGGTGCCGTATACGGAATTGACCGTTCCCAGCGCAAGCGCCTGGTCCGGAAAGAACGCGAACGCGCCCGTGAGAAAGAGCTTGCCCAGGCCAAAGAGATTGAAAAAGCCTACAACGAACTTGAAACGGCTCATGAAACCCTGAAAACTACACAGGACCAGCTCGTACAGCAGGAAAAACTCGCCTCGCTCGGCCAGCTCACTGCCGGCATCGCCCACGAGATCAAAAATCCGCTCAATTTTGTGAATAACTTTTCGGAGGTGAGTGAAGAGATGATTACCGAATTAATCGAAGCTTTAGATAAAGGAGATATCGACGAATCGCTGGCACTTTCAAAAGATATTGGAGCCAATCTTAAAAAAATCAGGGAACACGGCTCCCGCGCCGACGGAATTGTCAAATCGATGCTCATGCACTCGCGCGGCGGCAGCGGAAAAATGGAACCCACCAATCTGAACGAGCTTGTTAAAGAGTACGTGAACCTGTCCTACCACGGCATGCGGGCGGGCAAAGATTCCATCGAAGTCGAAATCGATCTGCAACTGGATGAATCCATCGGTGAAGTGCCCCTGATAGCCGAGGACTTCTCCCGTGTAATCCTGAATTTGTGCAATAATGCGTTTGATGCCTGTGCTGAGCGGAGTCGAAGTGCAATGCGTACACAAAGCGATGAACGAAGCGATGACACCTCCGTCCGTCTGCCGCAATCCCCCGGAGGCTCCTTCGAGAGTCTGCCGCAAAGCGGCAGTCCTCGAAGAGTGCCTCCCCCCAAACCCCGCCTCACCGTCCGCACCTCCAAAAACAACGGCCGCATCCTCATCGAAATCGAAGACAACGGCCCGGGCATCCC
>RECM01000212.1 GCA_007694035.1 Balneolaceae bacterium | reverse complement strand
CAGGCCTTTGCCCTGTACATTTTCAGCCGATGTTCCTTCAGGCAGCTTCCCGGAGCCCAGCCTCGCCACCGCATCCCTCACGATTGCGCGGGCAATCGGATGGTCGCTGAGTTTTTCAGCAGCCACAGCGATTCTGAGCATATGGTCTTCGCCGGTTCCATTCACTGAAATCACATCGGTGATCCGTGGCCGCCCCTCGGTAAGGGTACCGGTTTTATCGAATGCAATGGCCCTTACAAGGCCCATCTCTTCGAGCGGACCGCCACCTTTTACCAGGATGCCGAGTTTGGCCGACCTGGCGATACCACTCAGTATGGCACTTGGCGTTGATATGGCCAGGGCACACGGGCTCGCACCAACAAGTACTGTCATTGCCCGGTAGAAAGAGGTGGCGAAGGTTTCATCCAGCACCAGAAAGGCAAAACTGATGATGGTTACAAAGATGAGCACTGCCGGCACAAACCACTTCTCAAACGAGGTGGCGAATCGCTGCGTTGGGGACTTTTGCTTCTCGGCTTCATTTATGAGGCGGATTACGCGCGCCAGTGTACTATCTGATGCCGCACCGGTAACCACCATTTCAACAGACCCGTCACCGTTAATTGAACCGGCGAATATAACATGCTCGGGCAGTGATGCCACATCACCGTTAAACTTCAAATCGTCGGGGTTAACCGGCGACTTGTCAACCGGAATGCTTTCGCCGGTAATAGGTGCCTGATTAACACCCGAACGCCCTTTCAGCACATACCCGTCGGCAGGAAAACGTTCACCCGGTTTCACCAGCACACGGTCATCCTTTTTAAGTTCCTCTACGGGCACATCGGTAACGTCGCCATTGTCGTTGTCCAGCCGGTGCGCGGTTTCAGGTGCCAGTTCCGAAAGCGAGCTGATCGCACTTCTGGCACGGTCCATGGCCTGGTGTTCCAGTGCCCCCCCAAGGCTGAAAAGGAACAGAAGCAGCGCGCCCTCCGCATAGGCTCCGATTATCGCCGCACCGATTGCGGCTATCAGCATCAGCAGATCGATATTGAACTCACGGTCACGAAGGCTCCGTACTACTTCTATGGCGGTATAATAACCCCCGAAGAAATAGGATCCGGCCAGCAGCAGATCAATGCCGGGAACAGGACCTGCCGTCCACGTCACAACACGGTTTACAAGAAGTAACAGGCCGCATATAAAAGAAAAGAGAAGGTCACGGCTGGAAAGGGCACGTAAGATACTGCTCATGGATAGGTTTCAGAAATAGAGGTGTTGCTGTTGCTGTTGCTGTTGCTATACTGTTGATATTACTATGCTATTGATGATGCTGTGCTGTGCTGTGCTATGCTACAGCTAATTAATACTGATACTGATACTGCTACTGCTACTGATGATTTTGATACTGATATCAGTATCGATATCGATATTGCTGTTGATAGTGATGTTGCAGATTCTTGAAAACCTACGGTTCAACAAAGAGGGTTAATGGGTGCCCGGTGATTTTTCAATACCTGCCGGCAATATGTTATGCTATTCTGCTGGTAGAATCAATCTATTCTGACTGGGCTGTACCGGCCGCAGGCAGCGATTTCATTTCCGAAAAGGGCCTGGAAGAAAAGGGCATAAAACAAAAAACCCCGCTCAGAGACGGGGTTTTTTGATCAGTTTTAATCAGGTCTGGTGTGCGGATCAGTGATCTACACGTTCCGAACCGTTTGAATCGGCACCGAGGATTTCCGCGATACTTTTCTCGCGATCGCGGTCCCTCTCGTCGATCATGGCACCCACAATCAGGTTCTGGTATGCAGGCATACCGGTACCTGCAGGCACCCGGTGACCAACCACCACATTCTCCTTGAGGCCCATCAGGTAATCCGCTTTTGCCTCGATGGCAGCAGAGGTAAGCACCTTGGTGGTCTCCTGGAATGAAGCAGCCGACAGCCAGCTGTTGGTAGACAGTGCTGCTCTCGTAATACCAAGCAGGATCGGGCGCGATATGGCAGGTTCCGCCTCGCGTGTTACGATCTCCTTCTTGCCTTCCTTGATCAGGTTGGCGTTGATTTCACGAACTTCACGGCGGTCGAGAGTACTTCCGATCGGCAGTTCGCTGTCGCCGGGATCGGTAACCACAAACTTGCCGATGAGCGTATCGTTGGTGCGGTTCACCTCGAAACGGTCAACCTTGTCGCCTTCCAGATACTGGGTATCGCCCGGATCGGTGATCTCAACTTTCTGCATCATCGTACGTACGATGGTTTCGATGTGCTTATCGTTGATTTTCACACCCTGAAGGCGGTAAACCTCCTGGATTTCGTTCACAAGGTACGACTGTACGGCGAATGGCCCGAGAATATTCAGGATATCCTGCGGCAGTACAGCTCCCTCCGAAAGGGATTGCCCGGCCTCTACATAATCGTTCTCCTGAACAAGAATGTGTTTCGACAGGGAGATCAGATAGGTTTTCGTTTCCGTACCGTCTTTGCTGGTTACTATGATTTCCTGCGAACCGCGTTTACGGTTGCCCATCTTAACGATACCGTCGATCTCTGATACCACTGCCGGATCCTGCGGCGGACGAGCCTCGAACAATTCGGTAACACGCGGCAGACCTGCCGTGATATCTTTCGATTTACTGGCGGTTCTCGGGATTTTGGCAAGTACCTGACCGGCCTGTACGTTTTCGGCATGTCCGGCCACTACGTGGGCACCAACAGGCAGGGTCGTTTCACGGATCCGGTCGTTTTCACCTTTCACCACAATGGTCGGTACAAGCGAACGGTCTTTTGAATCGACAATCACCTTCTCTTTATAACCTGTCTGCGAGTCGGTCTCGTCGGTACAGGTTACACCATCTATGATATCCTTGTGCTGAACGGTACCATTGAGTTCCGAAATGATGATGGCATTGTAGGGATCCCACTTGCAGAGCGGTACACCCTTGGGTACAACATCACCCTCTTCAATCAACAGTTCTGAACCGTATGGCACATTGTAGTGGGTGAGCATTTTACCGCTCTCATCCACAATGCGGATCTCTCCGGCCCGGCTGAGTACCACTTTGTAGTCTTCTTCACCGTCGTTGAATTCAACAAAGCGCAGATTTTCGAATACGATTTTTCCTGCGAATTTTGATTTGTGCTGCGATTCCGACTCAAGGCGGGATGCAGTACCACCCACGTGGAAGGTACGAAGCGTAAGCTGTGTACCGGGTTCACCGATCGACTGGGCGGCAATTACACCTACCGCCTCACCAACCTGTGCCAGTTTTCCGCGGGCAAGGTCACGGCCGTAGCACATGGAGCACACGCCGCGCGGGCTTTCACAGGTAAGTACCGAACGGATCTCAACTTCCTCGATGGAGGTTTCTGCAATTTTGCTTGAAATATCCTCATCGATTAACTGGCTTGAATTAACAATCAGTTCATCGGTAAGCGGATCATACACCTCATGCATTGACACGCGGCCGAGAATCCGGTCTTCAAGGCTTTCAACGATATCCTCGTTGTCTTTAAGCGCCTTGATTCTGATACCTCTCAGTGTACCACAATCGTGTTCCGCAATGGTCAGGTCCTGCGCAACATCAACCAGACGGCGTGTTAGGTAACCGGCATCGGCTGTTTTCAGGGCCGTATCGGCAAGACCTTTACGGGCACCGTGCGTTGAGATAAAGTACTCGAGAACGGTAAGGCCTTCTTTGAAACTCGAAAGAATAGGCGTCTCGATAACCTCACTGCCTGAATCAAGGGAGCTTTTCTGCGGCTTGGCCATGAGGCCCCGCATACCACCGAGCTGACGGATCTGTTCCTTGGAACCCCGGGCGCCTGAATCGGCCATCATGAATACCGGGTTAAATCCGTTTTTGTCGCGTGTGAGCGCCTGGAACAGGGTTTCCGACACACGGTTCGTGGTGCTGGTCCATTTATCGATAACCTGGTTGTAGCGCTCGTTATCTGTAATGAATCCGTTTTCGTAGCGATCCATGATCAGTCTTACCTCATCCTGTGCCTTCTTGATGAGTTCGGCTTTTTCGCCCGGAATTACAATATCTTCGAGGCTGAAAGAAAGACCGCCGGTTGTGGCAATTTCATAACCGATGTTTTTCATGTCGTCGAGGAACTGGGCCGTACGGGCAGTTCCAACCGTTTTGAATACATCACTGATCACCTTCCGGAGTTCCTTCTTACCGAAGGTTTCATTCTTGAAAGGCAATTCATCCGGAATGATCTCATTGAAAATAACACGCCCGGTCGTTGTTTTCACAACTTCGCGCTCGGGGCTGTTTTTCCCATTGATCAGAACCCGCACATTGATCTTCGCATGCAGGGCAATCTTGCCCTGATCATAGGCTATAATTACCTCGTCGGGACCGGAGAAGGTTTTGCCTTCGCCCATCTGGCCGTCGCCCATTTTACTGAGATAGTAAACGCCAAGAACCATGTCCTGCGAAGGTACCGTTATCGGGCCACCGTTGGCAGGGTTCAGGATGTTGTGCGAGCCCAGCATAAGTACCGACGCCTCAAGAATAGCATCGTTGCTCAGAGGAAGGTGAACCGCCATCTGGTCACCGTCGAAGTCGGCATTGAACGCCGTACAACTCAGTGGGTGAAGCTGGATCGCCTTGTGCTCGGTAAGAATCGGCTGATAGGCCTGAATACCAAGACGGTGAAGTGTCGGTGCACGGTTGAGCAGTACGGGATGTCCGTCGATCACTTTCTCAAGAACGTCCCACACAATTTCATCCCTGCGGTCAACTACTTTCTTCGCGCTTTTAACCGTTTTCACATAACCACGCTCAATGAGCCGGCGGATTACGAACGGTTTGTACAGTTCCACAGCCATCTCTTTCGGGAGGCCGCATTGATGCATTTTCAGTTCGGGGCCTACAACGATTACAGAACGGCCGGAATAGTCAACACGCTTGCCGAGCAGGTTCTGCCGGAAGCGGCCGCTTTTACCTTTCAGCATATCGCTGAGGGACTTGAGCGGACGGTTGTTGCTGCGAACCGCGTTTGTTTTCCGGGAGTTATCGAACAGGGAGTCGACCGCCTCCTGGAGCATTCTTTTTTCGTTACGCAGAATTACATCCGGTGCTTTGATATCGATAAGGCGCTTGAGCCTGTTGTTGCGGATGATCACCCTGCGGTACAGATCGTTCAGGTCGGAGGTCGCAAAACGGCCGCCTTCAAGGGGTACAAGCGGACGCAGTTCGGGCGGGATTACCGGCACAACGCGCATCACCATCCACTCGGGACGGTTTTCTACGGCTTTGTTCGCCGAACGGAATGCTTCGAGAACCTGCAGGCGCTTCAGGTGTTTTTTCTTCCTGAGCATGGAGGTTTCATTCTTCACCGCTTCCCGGTATTTGTAAACATCCTTTTCGATGTTGATGGCAGCCAGCAGGGATTCAACCGCTTCAGCTCCCATCTTCACTACAAATTTATCGGAATCGTCGTCGTCGAGCTCATAGTGCTCTTCGGGGAGCTGTGCCATGATGTCGTGGTATTCTTCCTCGGTGAGCATATCGCCCATCTTGTAACCAAGATCACGCGCCATACCGGGGTTAATAACCACAAAGTTCTCGTAATAGACGATCTTTTCGAGGTTTTTTGATGACAAACCAAGCAGATAGGCCACCTTGTTGGGCAACGACTTGAAATACCAGATGTGTACTACAGGTACACAGAGACTGATGTGGCCCATACGCTCACGGCGTACTGCCTTGCGTGTTACCTCAACACCGCAGCGGTCGCAGATGATACCTTTGTAGCGTATCCTTTTGTATTTGCCGCAGTGACATTCCCAGTCTTTAACCGGTCCAAATATTTTTTCACAGAACAGGCCGTTCATCTCCGGCTTGAACGTACGGTAATTGATCGTCTCGGGCGTAAGTACTTCACCACGCGAACGCGACAGGATCGATTCCGCCGACGCAAGAGAGATGCGGATGTGATTAAAATCTTTTGTTACGGTTTCGTTTATCGTAAAAGGCAAATTCTACCTCCGTAGTGGTTTCAATTCAGGTTGATGGGTCGTCATTAGGGTTCAATGTGAACTTCGAGACCCAGACCTTGAAGTTCTTTAAGGAGTACGTTGAACGACTCCGGTGTATTTCCGTCAGGCAGGTTTTCGCCTTTAACGATGGCCTCATAGACCTTCGACCTGCCCTTGACATCATCACTTTTTACAGTGAGCATCTCTTTCAGGATATTGGCTGCTCCGTATGCGTAAAGTGCCCATACCTCCATCTCACCAAGACGCTGACCACCGAACTGTGCTTTACCACCGAGCGGCTGCTGTGTAATGAGTGAGTAAGGACCAATGGAACGCGCATGCATCTTGTCTTCAACAAGGTGATTGAGTTTGAGCATGTAGATGTAACCAACAGTGGTTTTCTGCGCGAAACGCTCACCGCTGCGGCCATCGTACAGGTAGGTGCGTCCATCTTTGGGGAGGCCTGCATCTTCGAGCCATTGCTGCACATCGCTGTATTTGGCACCATCAAAAATCGGGGTGGCAAACGTGACACCCAGTTTCTTTCCGGCCCATGCAAGAATGGTTTCGTAGATCTGGCCCAGGTTCATACGTGAGGGTACGCCAAGCGGGTTCAGCACAATATCGACGGGGGTACCGTCCTCAAGGAACGGCATATCCTCGGCAGGTACCACTTTGGCTACCACACCCTTGTTACCGTGACGGCCGGCCATCTTGTCTCCCACCTGCAGCTTGCGCTTTTTGGCGATATACACTTTGGCCTTTTTCACGATTCCCGGGGGCAGTTCGTCGCCTACCTGGATCTGATATTTCAGACGCTTGTTTTCAGACTCATAATTACGGCGGATTCTTCGGTAATTATTGTAGAGAACATCTACAAGCTTGTTGATCTCATCGTCGGTGCACCACTGCTGAAGGCTTTTGGTGTCGAGGGGATTGGGCATCTCGTCGAACATCTGCTTGCGGTACTTTTCACCTTTCGGGATCACTTCGTTGCCGTAGCGGTCAACGATGCCCGGCGATGTTTTGTCTTTCAGCAGTTTGTACATCCGTGCTGCCCATTCGGCGTTCAGGTTGGTAACCAGCTCATTGAAACGCTCATTTTCCCTTTCAACGAGGTCTTTTTCCTCCTTGCGGGTGAGCTGCTCGTCGCGCTTGCGGCTGAACATTTTGGTTTCTATAACAACGCCTGATACGCCCGGAGGGGTTTTAAGGGATGCATCCTTCACATCACCGGCTTTGTCGCCGAAGATGGCGCGCAGCAGTTTTTCTTCGGGTGTGGGATCGGTCTCACCTTTCGGGGTGATCTTTCCTACGATGATGTCGCCCGGCTTCACCTTGGCACCGACGCGGATAATTCCGTTCTCGTCAAGGTTCATAGTGGCTTCATCGCTCACGTTCGGAATTTCGCGTGTAAGCTCTTCCTCGCCACGTTTGGTATCGCGAACCTGCTGTTCAAATTCGGTAACATGGATGGAGGTGTAGATGTCTTCAGATACTACACGCTCACTAACTACAATGGCATCCTCAAAGTTGTAACCGCGCCAGGGCATGAATGCCACGAGCAGGTTCCGGCCCAGGGCCAGTTCGCCCTGATCGGTCGCGCATCCGTCGGCAATGGGCTGGCCGTCAACCACCTTATCGCCAACCTTCACGATCGGTTTCTGGTTTGCCGTGGTATCCTGGTTGGTTCTTTCAAACTTGCGCAGTTTGTAGGGTACCACACCTTCATCAAAATAAGCCTGAGATTCCTGTTCCGAACGATCGTAGCGGATCCGGATTTCGGTGGAGCTTACATAAACAACTTCACCTTTGCCATGGGCAACAAGAATGGACCGTGAATCGCGTGCAGCGCGGTACTCCATACCTGTACCTACAATCGGGCGTTCGGGGCGGAGAAGGGGCACACCCTGGCGTTGCATGTTCGAACCCATGAGGGCCCGGTTGGCATCATCGTGCTCGATGAACGGGATCATACTCGCTGCAACCGATGTGATCTGGTTCGGTGCAACATCCATGAACTCGATCTGGTCGGGAGAGGCAAGGCCCACGTTACTGTCCCTGAACCGCGAAAAGATGAGGTCGTTAAGGTACTCACCCTTTTCATTAATCGGAGCGTTCGCCTGCGAGATGATGGTTTCATCTTCCTGCTCGGCGGCCAGGTATTCTACCTTATCGGTTACCCTTCCATTTACAACCCTGCGGTACGGCGTTTCAATAAAACCGAAATCATTCACTTTGGCATGAACGCAAAGCGAGGAAATCAGGCCGATATTGGGACCTTCCGGGGTTTCAATCGGACAAAGGCGTCCGTAGTGGGTATAGTGAACGTCGCGCACTTCAAAGCCGGCACGCTCGCGGGTAAGACCACCGGGGCCCAGGGCCGACATACGGCGCTTGTGCGTCAGTTCCGCCAGTGGATTTGTCTGGTCCATGAACTGCGACAGCTGGTTCGTACCGAAGAACGTGTTGATAACACTTGAAATGGTACGGGCATTAACAAGATCCTGCGGGGTGAACTGCTCCGCATCCCTTGAATTCATGCGCTCGCGGATGGTGCGGGCCATACGGGCAAGGCCCAGCGAAAATTGCTGCCCGAGCTGCTCGCCAACCGTACGTACACGGCGGTTACTCAGGTGATCGATGTCATCCACCGTAGACTTCATGTTGCGCAGGCGGATGAGTTCCTTGATAATGGAGACAATATCGTTGATGGTGAGAACACGGATTTCGAGGTCCTCATCCAGGTGCAGGCGCTTGTTCAGCCTGTAGCGGCCAACTTCGCCCAGATCGTACTTTTTGTCGCTGAAGAACAACCGGTCGAGAACCTGCTTGGCGGTTTCCATATCGGGCATCTCGCCGGAACGGATCTGGCGGTAAACCTCGCCAAGAGCGGATTCCTGATCATACGTACTGTCTTTACGCAGTGTATTCAGGATTACCGAACGCTCGGCATCTTCAGATGAAATTTTTAGAATCAGTACAGATTTGATTCCCTCGTCTTTGATGATGCCGTAGTCTTCAGCTTTGATCTCGTGCTCACGCGGCAGCAGAACTACCCTTTCACTGGATTCGGATATTTCACCTGTTTCGTCGTCAACAACCTCTTTGGTCACCATCTTAACGATATCGGTGGCAAGCCGTTTGCCAACGATGTCGTCGAATGCTTTTTTGGTCTTGACCGGAACCTCTTCCGACAGGTCGAACATGGCGAGAAGTTCGTAATCGGTCGAAAAACCGAGTGCGCGGAGCAGGGTTGTCAGAGGAAGTTTCTTCTTCCTGTCGATGTAGGCCCACAATACATCCCGGATGTCGGTTGTAAATTCAATCCATGACCCTTTGAACGGTATGATACGCGCCGAATAGAGCTGCGTACCGTTGGGGTGCATCGACATACCGAAGAACACACCGGGCGATCTGTGCAGCTGGCTCACAATAACGCGTTCAGCACCATTGATGATAAATGTACCTCTTTCGGTCATCCATGGCAGCTCACCAAGAAACACTTCCTGTTCGATGGTTTCGCTGGCTTCGTCGGTCTGGTCAATGGCTGAAAGGCGGAGCCTGGCCTTCAGCGGAACTGCGAAAGAAAGGCCACGGTCGATACACTCTTCAATGGTGTATTTGGGTGTATCTATCTCGTAGTGTAAAAATTCAAGGATGTTCTGCTCCCTGGAATTGGTAATCGGGAAATGTTCCAGGAAAATTTTCTGGAGACCCTTATCTTCGCGATCTTCCGGGGCAATATTCCATTGGGTAAACAGACGGAACGACTCGGTCTGAATGTCAAGGAAATCCGGATAATCGATGATGTTTTTGATCCGGCCAAAGGAAATGCGGTTCGAGAATGGAAGGGTTTCGAATTGCTTACTCAAGGATACCTCACTTTTTCTGTTGTGATGGTTGCTCAACGCGTAAAAAAAGACCTTAATTTCACGCTTTAAGCAGTTGCGCTAAAGCGCAAAAGTATTAAGGCACAGATAGCCAATACCGGAACCGGCATTGGCTACTGTGCTGGAAATAGAAAAAAAGGAGTTGATTACTTCAACTCAACTTCTGCACCAGCTTCTTCAAGCTTGGCTTTTACAGAATCAGCTTCCTCTTTGGAAACGTCTTCTTTGATATTGCTGGGAGCACTGTCAACGAGGTCTTTCGCTTCTTTCAGACCAAGTCCGGTAAGGGCGCGTACTTCTTTGATGACGGCAATTTTATTACCGCCTGCAGCTTTCAGAACAACTGTGAATTCAGTTTGCTCTTCAACAGCAGCAGCTTCGCCGCCGGCAGCAGGACCAGCTACGGCTACAGCAGCAGCAGCAGGTTTGATACCATACTCGTCTTCAAGGATTTTTGCGAGGTCGTTTGCTTCTTTGATGGTCAGGTTGACCAGTTCTTCAGCTAGGGATTTAACATCAGCCATTTTTATGATTCTCCGATTGTTGTTGTATTGAATTGAAAATTTCTTGAATTATTCGGCTTTTTCTGCAATGGTCTTCAACGCACCAACGATGTTGGAACCCTGAGCCTGCAGACCACCGACAATATTGTGGATGGGCGAAAGCAGAAGTCCTATGATGTCTCCGATTACTTCCTCTTTTGACTTCATTGCCGAGAGAGCATCGAGTTTGTCGGCTTCATACAGCGAACCCTCGATAAGGGCTGCCTTGAATGCCGGTTTTTTCTTGTCCTTGAGGTATTTTTTCAGGACTTTCGCCGGCAGGGCGGGATCGCCACTGACCAGGGCATAAGCGGTCTGATCAACCAATAGGGGAAAGATGTTATCGTAACCACCAATCTCTTCCATAGCCCGTTTTACAAGTTTGTTCTTGTAAACCGTATAGCTGATGCCCTGTTTACGAAGTTCTTTACGCAGATCGTTGATCTCGGCCACGGTCATGCCTGAATAATCGGTCAGATATACGGCATCCGAGGCTTTGAGGCGCTCAACGAGTGCCTCAGTAACTACTTTTTTCTGTTCTAAAGTCGCCATTGTTCAATGTATGCTTGTCGGTAAAATTCTAACGCTGAACAGTACTTCTGCTCACCTGAATGCTTGGTCCCATGGTTGAGCTGATGTAGATGCTCTTCACATAGGTACCCTTTGATGAAGACGGTTTCAGCTTAAGAACGGTCTGCAGAAAAGCTTCCGCATTCTCATATAATTTCTTCGGCTCAAAACTTGCTTTGCCGATGGATGTGTGCAGTATGCCGTATTTGTCAACACGGAAATCGATCTTGCCTGCTTTCACATCTTTCACGGCCTGGGCCACTTCCATGGTCACGGTTCCGCTTTTTGGATTCGGCATAAGCCCGCGGGGGCCAAGTACACGTCCAAGCTTACCGAGTTTGCCCATCACATCGGGGGTGGCAACAATCACATCGATGTCGGTCCAGCCACCCTCCATTTTCTCGATATAGTCGTCGAGGCCAACGTGGTCGGCTCCTGCTTCCCGGGCCTCTTCCTGTTTTGCAGGGTTGACCAGTGCGAGCACGCGGATCGTTTTACCGATGCCATGCGGCAGGGAAACGTTTCCGCGAACCATCTGATCGGCCTGCCGTGGGTCTACACCCAGACGAACATCGATATCGATGGATGCATCAAACTTTGTTTTTGCGGTTTTGACTACCAGCTCGGCAGCTTCTTCCAGGCTATACTCTTTGCCTGTTTCTATAAGCTGTTTAGCCTCATTGTAATTCTTACCATTCTTGGGCATTGGAATACTCCTGAAAAAATCTTGACTGATATTATTTCTTACGATCTACTCTCAGGCCCATGCTTCGGGCCGTACCGGCAATCATTTCTGCAGCGGTCTCAACGTCGTAGGCATTGAGATCTTCCAGTTTTTGTTCGGCAATTTGTCTGCACTGCGACAAGGTAACCGTTCCAACCTTAATCCGGTTGGGCTCGCCTGATCCCGCCTTTAACTTTAGCGCCTGCTTCAGCAGAACCGCCGCCGGGGGTGTTTTCGTTACAAACGTAAACGACTTGTCTGTGTAAACCGTAATAACAACAGGTGTTACCGTACCGATTTTGTCCTGCGTTTTGGCATTAAATGCCTTGCAGAATTCCATAATGTTAACACCGGCCTGACCGAGCGCCGGACCAACCGGAGGTGCCGGGTTAGCCTGACCGCCAACGATCTGAAGCTTGATAATTTTCTGAACTTTTTTAGCCATGGATCCTGTAAATACTGATAATGAATGAGTCTGGCAGCTGAACTGAGCGGCCTTTTTTAACTTTCGGGCTCTACCTGGTTTACATCAACTTCAACCGGTGTTTTTCTACCAAATATGCTGACGAGCACGATCAGCTTCAGCTTTTCGGGATAGACCTCTTCGATATTGCCATCAAAGCCTTTGAAAGGCCCGTCGACAACCCTCACCAGGTCTCCCTTCTTAAACGGAATCTCCACAAGTCCGCCACTTGCTACCACTTCCTTGTTATGGGTCACCTTGCCGAGAATACGGTCAACCTCATCCTGCTTGAGCGGTGCCGGTACTTTTTTATTCTTGTCAGCTTTCAAAAAACCGATAACCGACGGTGCGTTGGATACCAGGTTGTTTACATTTTCATCGTAAACACCCTCGAGGAGAATGTACCCGGGAAAGAAATTTTTCTCTTTGGTGCGTTTTTTGCCGGCCCTGATTTCAATAACTGTTTCCGTTGGTATCAGTATGTCTGTGATCCGGTCGTTCAGGCCCTGTTCTTCTATTTGTTCAAGAAGATATTCCCTCACCTTTTTCTCGTGACCGGAGAAACAGCGAACTACATACCAGTTTTTTTCCTGATCGGTTATCATTGAAATAAGGCCTCAAGCGCCGTAGAGTAAATCTGATCTACAATGAAGATGAAAATCGACAGTATTATCGAAAACAGGACCACAACAGTTGTGTTGTCCTGAAGTTCTTTTTGCGACGGCCAGGAGACTTTTCCCATCTCCTTGCGAACGCCTTCCAGTGAATTTGTTATTTTTCCCATCTTCGATTGCCTAGCACGGGTGGAGGGACTCGAACCCCCAACCAACGGTTTTGGAGACCGCTACTCTACCAATTGAGCTACACCCGTACGCTATGTTAAAATTAGGATTATTGATTAGTCGAGGATTTTCGATACAACACCGGCGCCAACGGTACGTCCGCCCTCGCG
>RECM01000119.1 GCA_007694035.1 Balneolaceae bacterium | reverse complement strand
GTGATACCCACACCGGGGCACTCACCCGATCATGTTTCGCTGTATTCCGGGGGGAATGGCGTTCTGATAGCGGGAGATGCCGTATTTATGGAGAGTATCGGACGTACCGATCTGTACAGAGGCGATTTCGGTGAACTGGAGACGAGTATAAGGGAAAAGCTTTATGTGTTGCCGGATCAGACAAGGGTATTACCAGGTCACGGCCCTGAAACCAGCATTGGCCATGAAAAAAAATTCAATCCCTTTGTAAGGGCCTGACCGGTTCAGCCCAGGTTTGCCATATCCTGAAGCCTTGTGATCTGTTCATCACAATATTTTGAACGGGAGGGGTCCCGCATGGCAATCAGTTTGTAGGTTTCAACAGCTTTTTCGGTTTTGCCCTGCATCTCATATATGGATGCGAGTGTTTCTGTGGCGATTTTATCAGCCATCCTGTTGGTGGCTTCCACATGATCTTCGGCCTGTTCGTGATCGTCTCTCAGCCTGATATTTTTCGGTGAGGCATCCGAGAGGGTATCGATAAGATTGTCGATGTCTTTTAAAAACTCGTTTTGATCCGGAACCCTGACTGCCGACGACTTTCTTTTTTCCGTAATCCAGGCCTCAAAGCGGTCGGGGTGTGTAAGAAAGTAGGGGAGCTTCTGCATGAACAGGCTTCCGGGTGCAAAGATCCGGGCTTTCAAAGCACTTTCGAGTGCATTTTTCTGATCACCGGCCTGTTTGTACATAAATGCGAGCAGCATGTACCCAACAGGATCATTGCCCCGTCGGCGCATATGCTGATGCAGCCGGCCCAGGGCTTTATCCGGATCGGTGTCATACAGTTCCACATGCGAGGCCAGCGATGGCGGCAGGGCCACTGGTATGGCGTCGGTGAGTGATTCTTTATTTTTCTTTTTCCTGCTCATAATGTTGGATATAACAAACCATGCCGGATTGAACAGGTTCCGCCCGATGTGATAAAGGCTTCAGATACTGATCTGGTTACCATTGGCCGAGGGCGTCGTTGAACATGTTGTTGGCAATACGAGAGAGTGCCTGCAGTGCAGCTTCGCGTTCTCCTTCGATCGGGTCTACATTGGGGTCATATTCAAAATTCCCGTTAAAGCTTTTATCCCACACGGGCCGCTCTTCGGATGCGTATTTATAGGATGCGCGTACGCTTATTTCAACCCGGTTAAGGTCGGCCTGCTGGTCGCCGGCAATGCTGAAGGGCCGGTTACTGTATCCGGTAATGGTGCCATCAAGTACCACATCGGCGGTTTCGGCGCTTGATGCCAGACGAAGCCGGCTCTGGTTTACGAAGCGGTTCACCAGAGCTTCGTTCAGTTCATCGCTGAGATAGCTAAGCCCACTGTTTGAGCGGTCGGCGAAAAAGGGTATGTATATGGAGGTTACATCCGATGGTATGGATACACCGGTAAAACTGTAACGCAGGCAGCCGGTAAGAAACACCGGTATCAGAATTGCGAGCAGAATAAATGCCTTTGGCATAAGCCGGGCCGCATTTTCAGACCTGTCACTTTTGGGTCCCGATGAAGCAGGATTGCCGCAACGTTCTTTCCCGCCTGTATCCGTTTGTTTAAACGAGGCCATACTGATCCAGTTTCCGGTATAGGGTTCGTTCACTCATGCCCAGTGCCTCTGAGGCTTTTCTGCGGTTTCCTTCGTATTTGTCGAGCGCCTTTTTGATCAGGTATTTTTCCGCATCCTCAATCGACGGGATATTGTCGCCGTTCAAAAGCGGGTTTTCTTCATGTTCATCGTACTCCTGATCGATTTCATCTTCAACAGGAGTATTCATGCCGATAGGCACACCGTAGTTCCGGTCGTGACTGCGATTCGGCGGGTCATCGGTATAGGTTCTGGCGGCAACCGGCAGGGCACGGGCACTGTGCTGCTCGCGTTTGCCCATAGTTGAATAGATAAATGTGCCCATCAGCTGCTTCATGTCGCTGATTTCTTTACGCAATTCGATAAGGGCACGGTAAACAAGCTCACGGTCGCGGTTATAGAGCGGATCTTCTGTGTGGTGCTCACCGGAATAGATCATGGGAAGATTGTCGGGGGAGCCCAGGTGCTGGCGGCCTTTCAGATACTTGCTCAGAATATCCCTTGTTATGAACTGAGAGCGTTCAAGCACCACAAGCTGTTCGGCCACATTCCGCAGCTCCCTGATGTTGCCGGGCCAGCGGTAAGAGACCAGCAGTTCTCTGGCATCATCGTCGAAACCCTGGAATATGGAGTCGTATTTTGCGGCGAACTCTTTAACAAATTTCAGGAAGATAGGTATGATATCATCCTGGCGCTCGCGCAGCGGCGGTATCTTGATGTTTACGGTTTCAAGGCGGTAGTAGAGGTCCTCGCGGAAATCGCCTTTCTGTACATCTCTCCACAGATCGCGGTTGGTGGCGGCGATGATACGCACATTGGTCGTTCGCACCTGCGATGATCCTACGCGATAAAATTCGCCGGTTTCGAGTATCCGGAGCAGCTTAACCTGCACATTTTTTGGGGTATCGCCGATTTCATCCAGAAATATGGTTCCGCCGTCGGCCTTTTCAAAATAGCCCTGCCGTGATTCATGCGCCCCTGTAAAGGAGCCTTTCTCGTGGCCGAAAAGCTCGCTTTCGATAATGCCTTCGGGTATGGCGCCACAGTTAACGA
>RECM01000160.1 GCA_007694035.1 Balneolaceae bacterium | reverse complement strand
AAAGACGAAGAAATTAACCGCGTAGCTACTGCAAATATCCCGTTTTACGTGCGCGGTTAATCGTGATGCGATACAACAGCAACGACCGATAAAATATGAAAAGATGAGGGGATTCATTTTTTTATAGCTGAAATCCTGAATTCATATTGATGGAGTTTCAGGATTAACTCCAGGTTAATGATGAAGAAATTAGCCAGGATGAACGATCAATTCCAGGACAATCCGCGCAAATGTTTGGATTTTCTGGTCAAATGGAGAGTTTTCTGAACGCCGACGGGCTTTTGTCGAACTGTTTTTTAAATGCGCGGGAGAAGTAGGCCTGGTCATTAAAACCTACTTCATAGCAGATTTCGGCGATGGTTTTGTCCGTTTGGTTCAGAAGTTCGGCCGAGCGCTGCAGGCGCAGCGACCGTATGAAGGTGCCGGCGGGCTGATCCACAAGAGCGTTCAGTTTTCTGTTCAGCTGCGAAACACTCATGTTCAGCGAATGGGCAAGTTGTTCTGCCCGGTACTCTTCTTCATGCATGGAATGGCCGATGGTTTCTATGGCATGTTTCAGGAAGGCCTGATCCACCGAATTTTGCGCAATGGACGAAGGTTTGAAATAGGTGGCCGTGCTGAACCGTTTTTTCAGGTTTTTCCGCTGTTCGATGAGGTTCTTTACCCGTATCTGCAGCTCCCTGATGTGATAGGGTTTGGTCAGCCAGGCGTCTATACCGGCTTCGAGGCCCTCAATTTTCGGATCCAGTCCGGCCCTGGCGGTAAGCATAATGACAGGGATGTGGCTGGTTTTTTCATTGCTCCTGATCTCTTCGCAAAACCGGTAGCCATCCATCTCGGGCATCATCAGGTCGGTTATAATCAGGTCGGGGATCGCAGCCTGCGAAATTTCAATTCCTTCCACTCCGTTTGCAGCTTCAAGCACGGTATACTCCTCTTCAAGCTGTTCACGTATAAAGGAACGGACCTCAGTGTTGTCTTCCACGATAAGAACGATCTCGTCGTGTTCCGAAATAAGGTTGTTATAAAGCGGCGCTGCAGTTTTTACTTCTTTCGATTCTGAAGCGGTATTCTCGTGAACGGCTTCATCAATTTGTGCCTGTACAGCAGAATCCCGAAATGGAAATTGAAGAATAAATTCGGTACCGGCCCCCTCTTTGCTGATCACACGGATGGAGCCCTGATGGAGTACCACCAATTCATGAACCAGCGACAGGCCGATACCCGTACCTTCATATTTCCGGGTACTCGACAGATCGGCCTGGTAAAACCGGTCAAAAATATGAGGCAGCCGGTCTTCGGGAATACCAATGCCGGTATCTTTTATCCGAACCCCGACCAAACCCGGTTCAGGTATGTTAATGATAACATCAATACGCCCGCCATTCCCGGTGAATTTGAATGCATTCGACAGCAGGTTCAGAAACACTTTTTCCATTTCCCGGGCATCGAATTCCATGGTAATATCAGCTCTGGGTGAGTAGAAATTGAGCTGGATCTGATTTGCCCGGGCAAGCGATTCAAAGGAGAATACCAGATTCTTCAGGAATGAAACCATGTTTTGCAGTTTCGGCTTCAACTCCATCTTTCCCGCTTCCAGTTTTGATAAATCCAGCAGCTGGTTGATCAGTGCAAGCAGCCGTTCCGCATTGGAATTAACGGAAATGAGTTTCTCTTTTTTCCCGCGGCTGTCTTCCGATTGGAGCAGCGCCTCCGTCTGGCCCATAATCAGTGTAAGCGGGGTTCTGAACTCGTGAGAAATATTGGCGAAGAAATGGGATTTCAGCTGGTCGAGGTTTCGAAGGGTGTCGGACTGCACTTTCTCAAGTTCGAGCTGATTTTTAAGGTTGAAACGGTTCAGCTCGTAACGCCGCAGGGAATATAGTGCAGAAAGAAAGAGAACCACATACAATCCATACGCCCACCAGGTGTGCCACCAGGGGGGAAGAATGGCAAATGAGTACTCAAACGGCTCACTCCATACGCCACTGTCACCTACGGCCCGGATTTGGAAGGTGTAGGTGCCAAAGGGCAGGTTACGGTAATCTGCCACCGGGTCGGCGGTGGGTTGGCTCCAATTTGTATGTAAACCCTCCATCCTGTAACTGTACCGGGTTTTATGCGGTGCTGCCCAGTCTATGGCTGCAAAATAAAAGGTGAGATGGTTTTTATCGTGAGGCAATTGTAAACTGAGGGGATAGTTCTTAAAGTTTTGCACACCATTAAATTTGATTTGATCCCGATCGCTATCAGGGCTATCCGACATAGTGCGATAGTCTATAAACTGCTCGTTAATTTCTAATTGGGATAAACGGGGTTGGGGTATTTTATCAGAAAGTTTAAGCGTATTCAAATCCAGCATCACTAAGCCATTGCCGGTGCCCCACCAGGCGCGGTTTTTACTGTCGATAATGGCCCCTAATGTGAATCTCAAGCCTTTTAACCCATCTTGTTTGCCAAAGTTTTGAATACTAAATGCAGATTCCTTATTACCTGAAGTTTGATCTTCCTTTATCGAAATTTTTGACAGCCCATTTTCTGTTCCAATAAAAACGCTGATTTCATTTAAAGGGGCACTTTTATCCTCTGTGATGGACCAGACGCTATTATTGGAGATGCCTTCGTTTTCGGTGTAATGGGTAAAGCTTTCTCCATTAAATACGCTCACCCCT
>RECM01000140.1 GCA_007694035.1 Balneolaceae bacterium | reverse complement strand
CAGGGGCAAGCAAATGAAAAGCGAACATTCGGGTTAAAAGAAGAGAAACCGGTAGATGGGACGCGGATCACTTTTATAATATCGATTCCTGTATATACTGACAGACCGGATGTCATCTGAAATGTAAGGGAAAATCAGATCTCGATATTATTTTTATTACAGCTGCAATTGGTTTTTCACAGGATTTCATAAAAGCGTGAATGTATGTTAAGTCCGATGTTGGCGTCGCTATATAACGTTTATATCGGATACAACGTATTTAGCGACACAGTATCATTAAAACCTGCAAATTCAGGTTAAAAAGATCGGTTTTTATTGACTATATGCCTTGCCGGGTATAGTTTATTGTGAATAAACTGATTATACAGCCCAATCAGATTGAGGCCATACGACTGGCATCCGCTTATTCATCAAATAATATCATTAACTTAATACAGGCCGGCGGCTGAATTTGAAGTAACTTTCACTGATGAAATCAAATAAAATTGTTCTTACTCTTTCCCTGCTCGTAATCGCGTTTGCCATATACTGGGGCATCACTCAGTATTCTTCGGGCGGCGACGGTCTGCCACCCCTGCATACCGTTACAGCCGACCGCGGTGATGTGTCGCAGCGAACGGTCGCGCACGGAACCCTTCAGCCGGTGCAGAAGGTAACGGTGGGCAGCCAGGTCTCCGGCATTGTGGATGAAATTTTTGTGGATTTTAACAGCCGGGTCCGGCGCGGACAGGTAATCGCCCGGATCGATCCCTCCACGTTTGAGGCGGCGGCCAGCTCGGCACAGGCGGAACTGGAAGCGGCCGAGGCCGCCCTGAACCTGGCCACGCTGCAGTGGAAACGGGTGCAGGAGCTCAGGGAAAACCAGTTTGTATCGGCTTCGGAGGTCGACCAGGTTACCGCCACCATGCACCAGGCCGAAGCCCAGCTGAGTGTGCGCCGCCATGCCCTTGAGCGGGCCCGGCGCGAGCTGGAGCGCTGCACCATAACCTCCCCCACCGACGGAATAGTCATCTCCCGCATGGTGGATCCGGGCCAGACCGTGGCGGCCAGCCTCAGCGCGCCCGTTTTGTTTGAAATTGCCACAGATCTGAGCCGCATGTATATCCACGCCAATGTATCCGAAGCCGATATCGGCACGGTGGCCGACGGGCAAAAGGTCCGTTTCAGGGTGGATGCCCACCGCGACCGCCAGTTCGACGGCGAGGTGATACAGGTGCGCAACGCCCCGCAGGTGATGGACAACGTGGTGCACTACGAAACCATCATCGCTGTCGACAACAGCGAAGGGCTGCTCAAACCGGGGATGACCGCCGAGGTGAACATCATCACCGCCGAAGTGAGCGATGCCCTGAGAGTCCGCAACACCGCCCTGCGCGCCCGCCTGCCCGACTCGATCCGTCCGGCAGATCCGGATAGAGGCGATCGCGGCGGAGCCGGGTCGAACGGCCGCGTATATCAGCTTCGAAACGGGGAAATAGTAGCTACACCGGTTGAGACCGGCCTGAGCGACGGCCTGTATACCGAAATCCTGGATGGCATCGCCGTCGGCGACACCCTCGTGGTGGGACTTTCCCTCCGAAGTGCCGAAGACACCGGCAGCCGGAGCCTGCTCCGCGGCAGCCAGGCACAGTATTAATACACCATGTCCATCATCCAACTCAGAGGCATCACCCGAACCTACCGCACCGAATCGGTGGCGGTCGACGCGCTGCGCGGTGTGGACCTTGACATAGATGAAGGGGAATTTCTGGCCATCATGGGGCCGTCGGGATCGGGCAAATCGACCCTGATGAACATCCTCGGCTGCCTTGACCGGCCAACCGGCGGCAGTTATCTGCTCAACGGGCAGGATGTTGCACGATTGTCGCGCGACCAGCTGGCACGTATCCGGAACCGGACGCTCGGATTCGTTTTTCAGAATTTCCACCTGCTTCCGCGCACATCGGCACGGGAAAATGTGGAACTCCCGCTGCTCTACTCCGAAGATGAGCCCGGCTGGAAAGAGATCCACAACCGGTCGGTGGAAGCACTGAAAATTGTCGGGCTGGCCGACCGGGCGGAACACACCCCGTCGGAACTCTCCGGCGGGCAGCAGCAGCGAGTTGCGATTGCCCGCGCGCTGGTCACAAAACCGGCCCTCCTGCTGGCCGATGAGCCTACCGGCAACCTCGACAGCCGCACCAGCCTGGAGATTATCGACATCATCCAGAAACTGAACCGTGAGGGCCTCACCATACTGATGGTGACCCACGAATCCGATATCGCCACCTTCGCCCACCGCACCATCGTGATGCGCGACGGCCTGATCCGCACCGACCGGCTCAATGAACCGCGTTCGGCCCGCGAAGCCATCCTCAACTGGAATGACGAGGATGCCGAAGAGATCGAAACCGAAAAAATGTGAATGATATGAAACGTCATGGTGAGCGAGGTAATGCAGCCCAGGGCGGGCTGCAGATTTTGGAAGGTGACAACCCCGGTGCTACAAGTATGCTTTGAATTAGGGAACAACAGAACAAGTGAACAACTGAACGGCGAAGTGATTTGGAAGTATGTCGCTGGCTGCGCAGTATTGGGCACGGGTCTGAGAAATGCGAGTGCCGAGTGCCGGAGACGAAGTACGATCACCATGACATTGCTAGATCATGAATAATTAATAGTTTATGAAGATTACTGCCAT
>RECM01000001.1 GCA_007694035.1 Balneolaceae bacterium | reverse complement strand
GCGGCTTTCGCGGTATCCGATTCTGTAGTGGATCATCCGGTTTTCTGAATCGAATACGAAAATGGCCGGGATACCGGGAATTCTCAGGTTATTGTACACAGGCGTACCATCGGCGTGACGGACATTGCCCATTGTTAACAGGCCCAGGTTCTGAACGGACTCTGGGGTATCGCGAACAACCGCCGATATAACAGATACGGGCTTACCCTGCAATTCATCCTGTAAAAGACTGGCCAGTTCCACTGCCCTCTCCGACCAGGGCGCCCAGAAAATGATCATCTTTTTGTCGCCATCAAGCTCAGTGAGGCCAACCTCACCTTCACCGTCGAGCTCACTGAAAGTCGTTTCAACGAGCACAGAACCGTCGCCGATCCGCTCATCGATCAGAACCAACTGACGCTGCTGATAATAAAAATTGAAGTAGATAATGGCTATCACACAGATAAAAGCCACTATCAGCATGAATTTATTGAAGTATTTCGGGTCTATGCGCATGGTACCATTGCTGTTGAAAACCTGCTGTTCCTTTTAATATATAGCTGTTGCCAAAGTATACATCTGCTGCCATAATCAGAACTATCCAATGTTCCAGTCAGGGTGCATGTTGCATTCAGGGTACCCGTACCAGAACCATTCCGCTTACAGGGTTTATGGATGCCTGTATGCGCCCGCCCGGTAAAATATTCACTATTTCTCCCGAAAGCAGATCAGTGAGCGTTTCATCCTGATACCCGGAGAGCAGATCCGTGCGGATATTAACAGTTTTTTCTTCCATTTCACTGTTCAGGATCACGATCACCATATGGTTATCATCATCGTGACGCGCGAAGGCGAAAACCCTTTCCCTTGAGGGAGCAAGCAGTGATGTGAAACTTCCATTCTGTACAACCGGATGCTGATTCCGGATTAAACCCAGCTTTGTATAGTACTGGTGCATATGACTGTTAAATCCAACCGGATCCCTGTTACGGTCTCGTGAATAAGGGTGATTGATTTCATCGTCGAATTCCATTCCTGGCCAGGGCATCGGTTTGCGGTCGTCGGGGTCATCGGCGCCCCACATGCCTGCTTCGGTGCCGTAATAGACCATGGGCGACCCTTTGTACATATACTGGAACAAAGCGATCAGTTTTACAAGGTTCCACCCTTCTTCATCAGGGCTGTTCACATTATAGGTATTGCTGATGTTTTCAATCTTGCTGCCCTCCTTATAGTCCCTGTCCCGGTTAACAACCATTGAGGCCAGGCGTTCGGTATCGTGACTGTCCATCAGGTTTTGCATGGCGTGGTTAACCCTGTCGGAGAAGTCGTTTCTCAGGCTTTGCAGACGACGGTTAAAGTCCCTTGCGCTAATCTTGCGGTTAATGAAATAGTCGTGTACGGCATAAGCCCACCGGTAATTCATTACGATACTGAAGAGATCGTCTTTCAGATAATCGCGTGCCGCATCATCCCAGATTTCGGCAACAGTAATGGCTTCGGGGTTTATCTCCCTTACAAGTGCGTGCCATTCACGCCAGAAGCCGAGTCCTACCTCTTCGGCCACATCCAGTCTCCAACCGTCAACACCACGGCTCACATCCCCGTCGGGGGCCATCCAGCGGTGGGTAACGTGAAAAATATGCTCTTTCACTGCCGGGTGCAGGTTATCATCCGTTTCCGTGAATTCAGGCAGGCCTTTGTAGCCCCACCATCCCTCATAGTCGAAGCCGTCGCTCCATGCATCGCCAAATTCGATGATTTTGTACCAATCCCTGAAAGCCGATTCCTCTCCCTTTTCCTGGATATCCCTGAATGCCCAGAAATCGCGGCCTGAGTGGTTCCAGACCCCGTCGATAATAACTCTGATGTCTCTTTTTTTTGCCTCCTCAAGAAGTTGAAGGAACAGGCGGTCGGCCGATGTCCACTGCCAGGTTGCCGGATCGGCTGGATCTTCCTGCTGCATGATCGCCAGGTCGCCCTCCGGATCCGGCCCGAAATGGCGGTCGATGTGATGGTAATAACTGGCATCGTATTTATGAAGGGAGACGGCATCAAAAATGGGGTTAAAATAGATTGCGGTAATACCGAGCTCCGTAAGATAGTCGAGCTTGTCGATCACTCCCTGCAGATCACCTCCATATCGCCGCATCCGCACATGATCGTAGAAGCGTGGGCCGACCCGCTGTTCCCATCCCGCCCGCTGGTACCAGTCGCCGGTCCAGGGTGTTATTTCCCAGCCATCAGGGGCATTGATGCGGTCTTTTGTGGGGTCATTCGACGAATCTCCGTTATTAAACCGTTCGGGAAAAATCTGATACCAGACCATGCCCACCGACCAGTCAGGAACATTGCTGCCAGTTTGCCCGGATGCCAGTTCGGCAAACTGTACAGAAATTATGAGTACCAGGCACAGCAATATCAGCTGAGGGGATTTCATAAGGAAGGGATGAGTTTGTTGAGAACCGGAAAGGCAGCTGCCCGGGGTGCTGAAGGCTGCATCAACAGGCCGTGCGGCTGTACTACCCGGATCAAATTATTTGACACGGTGCGGGGCTGCACAAATACCACAGATCACAGATCGTTACGGGTATAACAGTTATAAAAAAAGGGGGCCCGGCCGAAGCCGGGCCCCCGTGGTTGAACATTGCTTGTTACTTGATCAGCATCATCTGGCGTGTCGACACAAAGTCGCCGGCCTGGATG
>RECM01000211.1 GCA_007694035.1 Balneolaceae bacterium | reverse complement strand
ATCTCATCAGCGGTAATGGTCTCGGTGGTATACAGCTGGCTGGCGAATCGGGTGGGCAGAATGTGATAACAGCGAATTTGATCGGCACAGATGTGACCGGAAACGCAGCCCTGCCCAACCTGACTTTTGGTATCCGCATTCTCAATTCAGGCAACATCATTGGCACTCCCGAGCCGGGGCATGGCAATGTGATAAGCGGCAACAGGGTAAATGGTATTGAGATGTTCAGCTCTCTGGTACTTTTCTCCAGTAATAACACTATCCAGAACAACAATATCGGTGTTGGCCTGGATCCGGATATAGCCATCCCGAATAACGCTTACGGAATCCGTAATGTGGGCGGTTCCGGGAATACGATTGGAGGCGGCCCGGCTGATGCCTCGAACATCATTGCCTGGAACAATCTTTCCGGCATCGTACTGTTGTCACGCACAGTTCCTGACACGCTTGAGCCGGCCACGGGGAACAACATGCGGAACAACCGCATATTCGGCAACAATGGCCTCGGCATTGATATCGACATAGACGGGCCCACTGAAAACGACACCGACGGGTCAACCAACGGCACCAACCGGCGGCAGAACTATCCGGAAATCCAGTCTTTCAACGCAGCCGGGCATACCATCACCCTCACTTACCGCATACCGACCGATCCGGATTTTGCCGGGTATCCGATTGATGTCGATTTCTATATTCCCGACGATTTCGGCCAGGGTAAATTCCCTGTTCATACCGATACCTGGACTGAAGCGGATTTCCCCGATGCAAAACAGATCACCTTCACCCTGTCAACTGCCGACCACCCGGACTATGAAGGCAGGCCACTGACAGCCACCGCGACCGACCAGGGCGGAAATACCTCCGAATTCGCGCCCGTCGAGAACCTGATTTCGGCTTCGGAACGGCTCACGCTGATCCACGAATTCCCCGATCAGTTTAATGCCCTGGGGGTTTACGGCGAGCGGGATATCTGGCTGGTAGCCGGAAACAAGGTCGCTATTTCGGCCGACGCAGGCGAAACCTGGAACGAGGTGAGCACGCCCACTCTCGATATGAACTATACCCTGTCCGGCATCCATCTTCTGGATGCCGAAACCGCATGGGTTTATGGTTCCGGTGGCGCAGTCTTTAAAACCAGTGATGGTGGCGATAACTGGTCGTTACAATCTACAGGGAACATCTCGTTTATACGCCACATCTACTTTGCCGATGATCAGAGCGGCTGGCTGGTACACAATAATGGCCTGGTTTTCAGGTCGGCCAATGGCGGCGAAACCTGGGATGAACAAACCATTACCAACGGGGTGTTCTACACATCGGTACATTTCCTGAACCTGGATACTGCCTGGCTGCTGGGTTTAAACAACAGCATCGGCCGGTATCTGGTTCGAAGAACCACAGATGGCGGCGAAACCTGGTCGGATTACGTGTTCGGGGAAAATGTGGTGCTCACTTCCATACACTTTATGGATGCTGAACGGGGCTGGGCTGCCGGCCAGGCAGGACGGCTGTTTTCCACCACCGACGGCGGGAACAGCTGGCATCAGTCGGAGCCGTTTACCACATCCAACCTGAATGCCGTTTACTTTGGGGACGAGAACTCCGGCTGGCTTGGCGGGCGGTCGCAAGAGCTGTTAGGTACCAGTGATGGCGGAAACAGCTGGACCACCGAACCCACGGGTGTATTACCGGGCGGTCAGGTGCTGGGTATTCAGCCTACCGGTACCGGTTTTGCATTCGCTCTGGTACGGGTTTTCGGGCAAAGCTATCTGTTCCGTTTCGAGGCAGGCACGGAGGTTTCAGTACCGGGCCACACCGAACTTCCGGCGGCTCACAGACTTGACCAGAACTATCCAAACCCGTTCAATCCAACCACGAACATCGTGTTTGAACTGCCCGAGGCATCAGACGTCCGTCTTGAGGTGTTCAGCATCGACGGGAGACGGGTAACCACACTCCTTGACAACCGTTTGGATGCCGGGCGGCACGTAGTTCCGTATGATGCCTCAGCACTGGCCAGTGGCGTTTACCTGTACCGGATCACATCCGGAACATTCATACAAACCCGAAAAATGATCCTTATTAAATAGGTTCATTTGACCAGAATCTGTGAAGTAAACCATTTAACCACATTGGTACCTTAGCAGCTGCATCTATCCGTAATCCCTGAACAGAATCCATTCTTCAACCATCACCATTCGTCAATTGGTTATATTGGGCCAGCACGGAAACGTCGCTATTGCTAACCCAAACAACCAATCTTATTGTGATGTCAACCCTCATCATCCGCAGGGCCGTTGAGGCCGATGCGGAGGCCATCATCCGGTTCAATACGGCCATGGCCCTTGAAACCGAGCAGAAGGTCCTGCCCGAAGATCAGATACGGCCCGGTGTAACAGCCCTGTTCAGAAAGCCGGAATTTGGATTCTACCTCGTGGCAGAATCCGGCGGGCGTGTTGTGGGCTGCCTTATGGTGACCTACGAATGGAGCGACTGGCGCAACGGCCTGTTCTGGTGGATTCAAAGCGTGTATGTAATCCCCGAATTCAGGCGCAGCGGTGTTTACCGTTCGATGTACAATAAACTGCGGGAACTGGCCGCCGGCACACACGACCACTGCGGCTTCAGGCTGTATGTCGAAAAAGAGAACCGGGCCGCACAGGAGGCCTACACCGCCCTGGGCATGCACAAAACCAGGTATTCAATATTTGAAGAATTAATCGACAGGAAGGAACAGGAGATTTGACAGAAATGCATGGTGCCTTTGATAATTTGTGCTCAACAGAAATACGATATAAATTCTTATTATTACACCGCTAACCAACAGATTACTACAGGATTATTTCCACTAATAAACGAATTATTACAACCACTGCACCTGTTAAATTGCCTATGAAACCCAACCACAAAACAATTAAAATTTCGGTTACGGTACTGATATCGGCACTGACCGGAATAACTATCTTGTTCATACATCATTTAGCCGCAGGCTTGCCTGTACCCGAACCAGGTCAGTACTATTACAGCAAGCTTGCAGCCGGAAACTATACCTGGATAACTGCAACGTTATTCCTGATAGCGGCAGTGATCATTAAACATTTCAACAATGGCAATCCGTTTGCTATTGGTTTCGGAATGATCCTGATCTTCCCCCTTATTTCTGTTGCCGAAGCCACGGTATATCCAGGCAGTCACAACCTGATACCGATCGAATTTGCCATACATATTCTGTGGGCTATACCGTCACTTGCCGGGGCGTATGGATACCAGCTCCTCAGAAAGGTTTCACCAGCCCCGGAAATGCCGTGATTACTGATATTCCGGCTGCAGTCCAATTCCGTATCTTCAATACATGCAGAAAGAAATTCAAATCCGGGTATTGCCCGAAGTGGCCGGACAGCCGCCTTTATTACTCGATTTTGTTGTCAGGAAAGAAAAGCTGAATCCGGATGATGTCCGTCATACAGAGGTGCTCAGGCGCTCGATTGATGCGCGGGGCCGCAAGGTTTTGGTGAACCTGAACCTGCGCCTGTACATCAATGAAGATTATGCGCCTGAAGTGATTTCCCTGCCGGATTACCGGAATGTCGGGAATGCCGAAGAAGTGATCATCATCGGTGCCGGTCCGGCCGGATTATTTGCCGCCCTTGAGCTCATAGAGATGGGACTGAAACCGGTGATCATCGAGCGCGGGAAAAATGTAAAAGACCGCATTGCCGACCTGAAGGGCATCAATGTGAACCACATCGTAAACGAGGATTCCAACTACTGCTTCGGTGAGGGTGGCGCGGGCACCTATTCTGACGGCAAACTCTACACACGCTCCAAAAAGCGGGGCGACATCCGGAAGATTCTCGAACTGTTTGTGGGTTTCGGGGCTGTGAGGGATATACTGGTGGAGGCTCATCCACACATCGGCACCAACAAGCTGCCTGGTATAATTGCGAAAATGCGCGAATGCATTCTGCAGAATGGCGGCGAAATCCATTTCAACACCCGCGTAACCGATTTGATTACAGACTCCGGGCAGATCCGCGGGGTGGTTACGCTGGATGGCACCCGGTTCAGCGCCCGGAACGTGATTCTGGCTACCGGGCACTCCGCGCGCGATATCTTCGAACTGCTGCACAGACGGGAAATCGCCATTGAGCTGAAACCACTGGCCATCGGGGTGCGTGTTGAACACCCCCAGGGGCTCATCGATTCCATACAGTACAGTTGTGAAACGCGCGGCGACTATCTTCCACCGGCGGCCTACAGTGTGGTGAAACAGGCCGGCGGTCGCGGCGTCTATTCGTTCTGCATGTGTCCCGGCGGGGTGATTGCCCCGTGTGCCACCAGTCCCGGCGAGATTGTGACCAATGGCTGGTCATCGTCCAGGCGGGCACGCAGTACGGCCAACTCGGGCATTGTCGTGGAATTGCATCCCGCCGATTTCAAACCGTTTTCCGGGCATGGTCCGCTGGCGGCGATGGCGTTTCAGAAATCCATCGAACAGAAAGCCTGGCTGGAAGGGGGCAAAACCCAGACCGCACCCGCCCAGCGGCTGGTCGATTTCGTGAACGGCAAATTGTCGCACGACCTGCCCGCCACGTCGTATGCGCCGGGAATCACCTCCGTAGAGCTGGCCTCGGTGTTGCCGTCGTTCATTTACAGGAACCTTCAGGAAGGTTTCCGCCAGTTTAACCGCAGCATGAGGGGTTATCTTACGAACGAGGCCGTTGTGCATGCACCTGAATCACGTACATCCAGCCCGGTGAAAATCCCGAGGGATCCGGAAACACTGCAGCACACACAGATCGCCGGTCTTTACCCCTGCGGCGAGGGGGCTGGTTATGCCGGCGGTATCGTATCGGCTGCCATGGACGGGATAAAGTGTGCGGCCCGGATAAAAATGAATCAGACGGCTGAGAACATGAAAAGCACGTTTGAATGAGATTGGAAATTATTGCCTGATTCAGGTTGTGAGTATATCAGACTGTTTTTACGGGATCTAAAACGCGGAAATCCGGGAAATTGTCGTTATTTCAGCAGCAACATCGACCGGTTCAGCACCATCCCGCCGGCAGATAACCGGTACACATACATACCGCTTGCCAGCCCTGATGCGTCGAACGTTACGGCATGGTCCCCTGCCGGTTGCCGGCCCGACACCAGCCTGGCTATACGCTGCCCGGCAGCATTGAATACATCCAGCTTAATTTCGGACGTTTCCGGCAAACTGTAACGGATCTGTGTAGCGGGATTGAACGGGTTCGGAAAATTGTGATGGAGTTGAATGGTGCCCGGTAATTCTTCTTCATGCCGGTAGGATGTGGCCGTTGATGTGCCCCTCACAAAGATATCACCGATCCGGAGTTCATCACGGCCCCCTCCACCTGTGGTGGTACCCGTGAAATAGAACTTCCACCGCAGCTGCACATTGGCCTTGCCGAGGGCATCGGCCGGCAGAGGGATGTCCCTGAACCATTTCGAGTGCCCTGCCGGTTCAGACCGGGCATAGATTACAGTTTCTCCATTATGCATAAGCGGGCGGAAGGTTTCATCCGGTTGCGTACGGTATTGAAGCTGAATGGCATACATCCGGTTATTTATCTGTACCGTACCGCCAAGCCAGTCAACAAGAACTTCCTGCATCCCGCGCGTATCAATGGCCAGAACTACGGCACCGAGGTCGCGCCCCTGACCGGTATTAATCATGCTGATGCCGCCAGCACCGAGCCCGTTGATCCGGGTTCGCCGCGTGAGCCGGTACGGAAAACCGATGCTGCCACTGTCGTCACTATGATAATCTTCAGGTGTGAGCAGATACAGCCCGGTCATTTCATCTGTGAGGCCAGGATCGTCACGGTTGCTCTGCTGAAACACCATATTGGGGGGATAGTTACCGTTCGGCTCATCAGGCGACCAGTAATTGAAACGATAATCACCCTCATCCAGCCGGAACGGTTCGAGGTTGCTCAGGCTGTACAGCTCATAGGTGTACAGCTTGTCGTCCTGATCGGATACGATATAAACCCTTCGCCGGTTCATATCGACAGCGATACCTTCGGGTTTGTTCACATCAAGATGATACCAGCGGATGGGGTTCAGGCCCGTGTCTGTGACGACAATTTTCTGTGAAATATCGCTTAGTATCCATAATTCATCGCGTTCAGGTTCATGAAACAAGCCGGAAATATCCGACATGGCGAAACCGCCCTCAAAATTGATATGTGTAACACTGATGATCTCAAGGCCGGTATCCAGTTCCATGATGACCATCGGGTTCTTCTCGTTTGCCACGTACATATGTCCTGTCAGCGAATTAATCGCTATACCTTCTGGTCCGTCATTCTCGATCTCCTGGCCGATATCCACCGATATGCGCTGCAGTACCTGACCGCTTGGGCCAAGCTGAACGATCTGCCGAAGGCGCTCTTCCACTATCCAGAGTGTTTCAGATACCGGGTCGTATGTGATGCCCTCCATATCATCTCCGCTATAGAACAGCTCGGAGATGATTTCCCCGGAAAGCGAGATCAGGTAAACACGTCCGCCAGATTCGTCTGAAACAGTCCACAGGCGGTCAGGATTGGCATCAAGGGCCAGGCCGGAGGGATCTTTGATTTGCAAATCGACAACCGACAGCAGCCTGATCGCATCCAGGCTGTCTGGCTGCAGTGATTTGGTTTCCGCGTTGCATGCTGATGACAGCAGGCAGATCGTTGAAATAATAAGTGTGAAAACTGCTTTGTAAACTGACATCAGGGCCGGTACATGAAATTATCTGAACTTCCAGGTTATGTTGTAAAACAGTGCAATTATACGTGATTAGCCACCTGCTATACTTGATGAGTAATCCGGTAAATACATATCCTTCCCGGAAAGGCTTCAATATATATGATATAACAATCAGCTGTGATTAATAATGTTTCGCAAAAAAGATTCCGGGTCGCAGCCATTTATTAACCCGGAAGCACCGCCATAACGGGTGGTTGCATTCGCGATACCGCAATCACAGCCCCACGATTGCACTAAAGCAAACACCCTGCCGGTGGTATCTGAGACTTTTAATCAAAAATTCAATATGGCAACATGGTAGAATGACAGAACCCTTGCCAGTGCAGGGCAACCGTTACGGCCGGCATTGGCTGTGCAACAGATCAGTGGTTTTCTGTTTGATACAGTGATATTTTTGAGCAACACTATTTTGACAAAAAGCGTTTAATGCACTCGCCGACAACCCTTATATTAGGCACATGAAAATTCAAATAAACACAGACAATAACATTGAAGGCAGCCAAAAGCTGACCTCTTATCTCACTTCTTTAATTACCGACGGACTTGGCAGGTTCAGTGACCAGATAACACGTGTGGAAGTTCATCTTTCGGATGTTAATGGCAGGAAAGACGGTGAGGACGATAAACGGTGCATGATTGAAGTACGGCTTGAGGGCATGCAACCCATGGTTGTTACAGACCAGGCATTAACAAGTGAGCGTGCGGTTTCAGGTGCGATTGACAAGCTGACATCCAAAATGGATTCGAGAATCGGCCGCAAGAGAAAATATTAGGCGGGTTAACGGCACAGGTATGTGCCTTTGATGCCTCCAGCGTTTTTCTGCACATTTTCCTGACGGCTTCCCGATACAGCCGGTATTGCCGGCATCCATTAACAGCAGCTTTATGCGTTGCCATTATGCTGTGATGCCGCATTAATCCTGCAGCGCTGCATTACATATGCATCGCCGCATTACACCTGCAGCGCCGCATACACCTGCGATACCGCAATTCATCTGCAGTGAGAGAGTGTATTTTCAGCAAATGCGGGGAAGCTGTTCGCCGGTTATAAGCGGAAGCACCCTCCTGCCTCCGATTGCGCTGTTGAGAACCACCATTCCCGGATGGTTTTCTGTAACCGTGCCTAAAATTGCGGCCTGACCACCATTCGGCCACCGGTGCAGCTCAGTGAGTATGTCGCCGGCCAGCCCGCCATCTACTATAGCGATGAACAGACCTTCGTTGGCTACATACATAGGGTCGAGGCCCAGCATTTCGCAGGCGCCCGCAACCTGCTCCTCAACCGGTATATTCTTTTCATCAAGGTCGATGCCCAGCCGGGCTTTGTCGGCTATTTCGTGCAGTACCGTGGCAACCCCGCCCCTGGTTGGATCACGGAACATGCGGATTCCGGCGCCATAGGTATAGAGCAACAACCGGCAGATATCATGCAGCGGACGCGTATCGCTGAGTATCTGTGTCTCAAACTCAAGGCCTTTCCGGATGCTCATAATGGCGATGCCGTGGCGGGCCAGCGGTCCGCTAACGATCACCTTATCGCCGGGCCTGACCATGGCCTCACCCAGTTTTGCACCGGGATGTACCCGCCCGATGCCCGTGGTATTGATGAAGATTTTGTCGCCCTTGCCTCGCTCAACCACTTTCGTATCGCCGGTAATGACCCGTACGCCGGCCGCGTCGCAGGCATTACGGATCGACAGCAGTATTTCCCAGAATTCAGTGATGGGCAGCCCCTCTTCCAGAATAAACGACAGCGATATATAATCGGGCTCAGCCCCGCACATGGCCAGATCGTTAACCGTACCGTTTATGGCCAGGTCGCCGATGTTGCCGCCGGGAAAGAACACGGGCGATACCACAAAACTGTCGGTGGAAAAAGCCATTTTTCCACGCAGCTCCAGAACCGCGCCGTCGCCCTGGCCGGCCAGCCATTCGTTATTGAGCAGTGGGAACACCATCGACTCCAGAAGCTGCCGGGTGAGTTTCCCCCCGCTGCCGTGCCCGATGGTTATGGTATCAAAATCGGTCTGGGGCATCGGACAGGTGAATCGCATTACCGGTTGGTTTTTGATCATTTCAGCTCCTGCATGCGATGTTGTGAACTAAAGTTATAGTAGGCGGCACAGGCCCCCTCACTGCTCACCATGGGCGCGCCGACCGGATGCTCGGGCGTACAGGTTGTGCCGAAATGCGGACATTCGACCGGTTTGATTTTACCTTTCATCACATCTCCCGACAGGCATTCCACCTGTTCCACGGCAGTGGCTGTTGCAGGGCCGAATCGGAATTGAGCGTCATAATCGCGGTATTCGTCGCGGAGGAAAAGACCGCTCATGGGAATGCTCCCGATGCCCCTCCACTCACGGTCGCGGTTTTCGAATACCGAATGGATAAGCGCTACCGCCTGTTTGTTGCCATCGGGCCAAACCACTCGTTTATATTGATTTTCAAGACGGTGCTCCCCTTTTTCGAGCTGTTTCACCACCATCAGGATGCCTTCGAGCAGATCGACCGGTTCGAAGCCGGTAACGACCACCGGAATTTTATAGGTGGCGACAAGCGGGTAGTATTCGCTGAGCCCCATCACGGTGCAGACATGGCCGGCTGCGAGGAAACCGTGTACACGGGTCTCCTTGTCGAGCATGATCGCTTCGATGGCAGGCGGTACCAGCACATGGGCACTCAAAATGGCGTAATTTTTCAGGCCCGCTTTCTCTGCCTGTACAACCGACAGGGCATTCGCCGGCGCCGTGGTTTCAAAACCGACTGCGAAAAACACGACCTGCCGGTCCGGGTTTTCGCGGGCAATATGTACCGCTTCAAGCGGGGAATACATGATCCTGATATCCGCACCTTTGGCCCGGGCCTGCAGCAGGCTCATCCGGGATCCGGGCACACGAAGCATATCGCCGTAGGAGCACAGAATCACATCCTTTTCAAGTGCCAGTTCGATTGCCTGATCGATATGGCTGACCGGCGTTACGCAGACCGGGCAGCCCGGGCCATGTATCATCGTAATACCTTCTGGCAGCATCTCCAAAATGCCGTGCTTCACCAGCCCGTGGGTCTGGCCACCGCACACCTCCATGATATTCCACGGCTTTGTGGTCACCTTTTTCAACTGATGGAGAAGGTTCTCCACAAGGTCAGCGTCCCGGTATTCGGTGAGGTGCTTCATGGTTTATTCAGGATTCGGGTTCCAGTTCATCGAGCTCGCCCATCTGCCGCAGGTAGTTCAGCGTTTCATGGGCCTGTTCTTCGTCGACCACACTCAGGGCTACCCCAACATGCACCAGCACGTAATCGCCCACAGAAGCTTCGGGCACGAAACAGAGGTTAATTTCTTTCAGGATGCCCCCGAATGAAACTTTGGCCGGCCGGCTGATTTCATCGGTTTCGGCCGATACGCTTACAATTTTACCGGGTATTGCCAGACACATAATGCTCCTCTATTCGTGAAAATGGTTCCCGCCCACAGCAACCGGCTCGGGGCTGTGGGTTAATATATGGTGCGCGAGCTGCCCGAACCCGATATTTTCATCATTGGGGCTGAGCTGCCGGTGGAAAAACAATTCAATATCATCGGGTTTTTCCTCCACAATAAACCCGGTAAGCAGCGCATTCTGAAATACGCCCCCGCTGAAGGCGATGTTGCGGATTCCCGTCTGACGGCTGATATCGAAGACCAGGCGGCTCAAACCACGGAATACCTTTGAGGCGATCCGGGCTTTGTCAACGCCATTCTGCACATCTTTCAGCAGGGCTTCTATCACCGGTTTCCAATGGATGATCCCATCCCGGAACGGGTACGTATAATATTCGTTGCCGGTGTTTTTGTGCCCACGGGCAAGTGCCTCGAGCCTGCCGGCCGCTTCGCCCTCATAGGTGTTTAGGTGGCAGATATCCAGTATCGAAGCGATGCCGTCAAACAGGCGGCCCATGGATGAGGTCATCAGGCCTGGACCATATTCCAGCACCTTGTTGTAGTAATCCCATTCCCTGTTATTAAAACGGGGGCGAAGCAGCGAAAGCGCTTCGGGAAAATCACGCAGCAGCGAAAACGCCGACAGGCGCGGCTCACGGCTCATTTTGTCGCCGGCCAGCACAGGGAAATAGTCGAGGTGGCCGGTACGGCTGAATCCGCCCGCCGTTTTAAGCAGGATTTCCCCACCCCACACCTGGCCGTCGCTGCCGTAACCCGTGCCATCCCAGATAATGCCAAGCACAGTTTCGCGGCCCATGAGCAACCCGTTTTCGGCCAGTACAGCCGCAAAATGTGCCTCATGATGCTGAATTTTTTCCAGGCTGATATTGCTTTCCGCAGCTAACTCCTCTGCCAGTTCCGTTACGAAATACCCGGGATGCACATCCGTGAGAATCGTTTGAGGCCTGAACCGGTACAACTGTTTAATATGACCGAGCGTATGCCTGAACGCGCACCGGGAGTCGTAGGAGTCCTGGTTGCCCAGGTACTGGCTCACAAACAGGTTCTTTCCGGCTATTACTGCGAACGCACTTTTCAGATCGGCGCCCATGGCAAGCAAACCGGATGCAAGCTCCGCAGCAGTTTCCATAGCCACTTCCGAAGTGGATGTTACCCGGCCGGATTTTCCTTCAACAAACGGACCGTCGACATTTGACCCGGACTGTCGGGTATTAAATATACCCGAACGAGTATCAAACATGCCCGAAGCATTCAGTTCATCGGAATACGCCTCTTGTAAAAACGGATTGGGATAATAACATGGCGCCATTCCCCGGCTTCTTCTCAGAATGATCCGCTGCCCGGCTGGGCTGAACCGCAACACGCTGTCGTCCTGGGGGGCAGTGATTTCACGGTCGAAGGTAATAATAAGATCGGCGAGTTCTTTCAGATTGAGAATTGCGTCATCATCCCGGTAGATGATGGGCGACCCGCTCAGGTTCGCACTGGTTGCGATGAGGGGCTTCCCTATCCCCTGCACCAGCAGATAAAAAAGCGGGCTGTATGGCATCATAATGCCCAGGGTGTCAAGTCCGGGTGCAATCAGGCCGGGATGGATTCCCGTAGCCCGCACGTCGTTCGCTATACAAAGCACAACCGGTGCTTCGGCACTGAGCAGCGCCTGTTCTTCGTGCGGGCCGATGCGGGCGTCGTTCCGGGCCATCGCAACATCCGGATACATCAGGGCAAATGGTTTGTTCGGACGGTTTTTCCGGTCGCGCAGGGTTTTAATGGATGATGCATTGGTGGCGTCGGCCAGCAGAAGGTATCCGCCCACGCCCTTAACGGCAACGATTTCACCCCGGAACAGTGAGCCGGTTATCAGGGCCATTATCTCGTCCTGACCGATCGTGGATAGCAGCCCATCGCGGCCGTATGCATGCATGGTTATGGCGCATGAGGGGCATGAGTTGGTCTGGCTGTGCTGCCGGCGGTCGCCGGGCCGGGCATACTCATCTGCACAGGCTCCGCATACCGGTAACTCATCCATGGTGGTACCGGCCCGGTCGTAGGGCAGGCTCCGGATTATGGAGTAGCGCGGGCCGCAGTGCAGGCAGGTTGTGAAAGGATATCGGTACCTCCGGTTGCCGGGATTGTTCAGGTCGGCCCGGCACGCTTCGCACAGCGCTACATCGGGTGGCATCAGCACTTCCGGGTTTCGGTCGCCGGTACTCGTGGATATCCCGAACGAGTGAAACGCCTCATCGTCGACCCGGACGATGGTGCTTCCGGAGATTATGGCATGCATCGGCGCGTTCCGGACAATTTCGTCGTGAAAAGCCCCGGCCTCCTGCTCTGTGGCATTAAAACGGATTTCAAGGCCGGCCATGCTGTTTCTAACCCATCCCCTCAAACCGCGGCGGAGGGCCACATCGCACACCATCGGACGGAACCCGACTCCCTGTACCATTCCGGTGGTATGAATGTGATAGGTGTGCATAGAAATCGGTTTTCAGGTTTCATCCGGAACGGCTACCCTGCTTTTCAGCCAGTCGTACCATTGCTCCAGCCCCTCGCCACTGGTGCAGCTGAGAGGGAAAAACGTGATGGAAGGATTGATTTTCCGGGCATTCTCCATCGCCTTGTCCATGTCGAAATTAACATAGGGCAACAGATCGGTTTTGCTGATAACACAAATTCGGGATGTGTGGAACATATCGGGGTACTTCAGGGGTTTGTCGTCACCTTCGGTAACGCTCATAATAACCACCCGCTCGTTCTCGCCAAGGTCGAACATGGCGGGGCATACAAGATTGCCCACATTCTCGATAAACAGTGCGCTGTTGCCTGCCGGCCTGAGCTCCTGAAGTGCATGCAGTACCATGTGCGCATCGAGATGACAGCCTTTGCCGGTATTGATCTGAACGGCTTTTGAACCCGCTGCCCGAATGCGGTCGGAATCCCGGCTGGTGTACTGGTCGCCTTCAATCACATAGAGTTCTACCTGATTTTTCAATCCGGCTATGGTTTGCTCCAGCAGTGTCGTTTTTCCCGCCCCCGGCGAACTCACCAGGTTAACGGTAAAAATATTCAGGGCATCAAAATAGCCCCGGTTACGCTGGGCCAGCAGATTGTTTTCATGTAGGATATCCCTTTCAAGGGTCACCA
>RECM01000178.1 GCA_007694035.1 Balneolaceae bacterium | reverse complement strand
AAACCTACAGTTATAATATACCTGGGCTGGACAAGGCCATGATTTTCCGTTATTCCGTTACCAACCTGAGCAGCGGCAGGCTCAAAGATACACGTATCGGCCTTTTCAACGACTGGGATATACCACCATACTTTGACAACAACACCGCGTTTGACCAGCAGGGTGATTTCATCTATGCATGGAGCAGCCAGCCTGGCCAGCCCTTTACAGCCGTAGCACATCTGGGCAATATCGAAAGTGCCCTTGCAATCGACAACAGGTATAACGGCCCTCAGGACAGTCTCAATTTCGGATTGACCGACGGATTTTCAGATCAGAAGAAATCGTGGTCGCTTCGGGCCGGCCGTGGCAAAACGGTACTCAGAAATACCGATATTTCGATTGTGACCGCATCGGGTCCCTTCGATATAGAACCGGAGGCCACCGCTGTTGCCGGATTTGTATATGCGTACGGGAATTCACTTCAGGAACTGAGGGTGCAGATACAGAATGCACGCGAAAAAGCAGATTTCCGCGTATCGCAGCCTGGGCTAGTTCTGAAAGATTACGGGCCATTCTCTGAAATCCCTGAAACCACACTCCTGTATCCCAATTACCCGAATCCGTTCAACCCGAGAACAACAGTCCGTTTTTACCTGGATGAGGGAGGGGAGGTATTGCTGAGTGTATATGACCTGCTCGGACGCAGGGTTTCCACCCTGGCCGATGGCCCGCGCGCACAGGGCAGCCATACGGTATCGTACAACGCTGCAGGCCTGAGTTCAGGTGTTTATCTGCTGGTTCTCGATGCCGGCGGCAAAAGGCAGACCAGGAAGATGCTTTTGTTGAAATAAAAGTTAATAGTTGCACAATTTTGGAGGGTTTTAGCGGTGGTGCTGTTGGTATGCTTTTGAACAAGTGAACAGCTGAACAAGTGAACAGTTGAACAAGTGAACAATTGGATGGCGAAGTGTGGTTTTGTGCGTGATCCGGGGGGTTACCGGGATTTTTGAACAGGCAGGTTTGGGAGTTAGGGATCTGGGGAGCAATAGAGCAATTGAGTTCGGAAGTAATGGATCCCGGGTTTGCCCCCCTTTTGCCTCACGCCTTCTAACTTCTGCCTTTTCGCTGCCTTTTGCTTTCTGCCTTTTCGCTGCCTTTTCGTCGCCTTTTCGCTGCTGTGTGTCTTACAGGAAGTTTGAGATATGATATGTGGCGTGATCAGAAGGGGCGGGTGAGAACGATACCGTTCAGCCAGTCCTGGCGGCGCTGGTACTCGACCGTGTGGTAGAACTGATCTCTCAGCAGCACATAATGGTTAAAGGGGAACGACCTGCTTTCGAGCCTGGAAATCCGGAAATAAAACACCCTGTAAGGGTCGCTGCTGTCGTAACCATAAATCCACCGTATCCGGTCGTGGAACCTGTCGACGTACCATGGCGGCCCGAAAAGTATGTAGATCATTCCCATATCGGTCATCCATCCTTCTTTTATTCCCGAGAATTGTTTGTTGGCTTCTTCTACCCGGGTATAATAGAGATTAATGACACTCCTGGCCTTATTGGAATTTCTCAGATTGTCGATCCAGAATCTGTCCATCTCCAGTTTGAGTTTGTTGTCGTCTTCAATACTGAGCAGGTTTTCATTTTCCCTTTGGGTTTGCAGATAGGTGAGTGAACGGGCCATCTCCCGAATAGTCCTGATTTTTGGGAAGGAGTAACTACGCGGGCTGAAGTCGCGGGCTTTAAAATTTGTGGAAGCCCCGGGTTCAAATTCCCGGCTGTCTGACATAAAAGCTTCAAAACGGTAATTACCCTGTTCCGGAAGAGGGATTATTAATTCGATAAGAATTTGTCCGGTTTCGGTGTCAAGGGTTCTGATGCTTTGTTCGATAACCTCGTACCGGTTGTAATTGATGCCCCGGTACGCAAGCGATCCCTGCCTTGGCATGGGGTTGCTCATACTGAGGGGAACATCGGTATCGGATTCAAACCTGATAAGCCGCGTATGAACGTAAGATGGGCGCTCTGTAGTGGTTCTGGATACATAGAACTGAAATGCGAGGGAATCGACCCGGCCGGGAATATCATATGTAGTAATTGGGGCTCCGGTGGGATGTTCTTCAGAAAAGCTGATAACCCTGATCGAGGTAATCTGGTTTCGCTCGGTTCCGGGATCAAAAATAGAGGTGTTTTTTGTAAACGAGGTTCTTTTATCCGACCGGTTATCGATCACTGTTATATTGATTCTGTAATCGCCGGGCCTGGCCGGGATTATTTTTGATATTCGGTAATAATCTCCCGAGTCTGAAATGGTACGATCAGTTCCTGTTATTTCATGCTGCTCACGTTCTGACCGCAACGCCTGGACCATATCATCGTCGGCCATTCGGAAAACTTCATAATCAAGTGTAAACTTTGCGCTGTAAATCCCATCCGATTCTGCATAAATGAGGCTGCCTTCCATCACCTCAATATCTATATATATAACAGGCAGGCCATCGGAATCGAATCCCCCGACGGCTTCAAAAGTGAAATTGGGCTGGCCCTCCAAAAGTCGCTGAACAGATCCGGTCTGCACAGTGGGATTCCTTGAGCCGGAGCAGGATACAAGGATGATCGCCAGTACGATCATTAACGGGCCCCGAAACTTTTGAATGGCATATATCATGTGGTGTAATTTAAATATTCAGTTATACTTTCAAAGCAGGTCATAAAATTTATTTTTGCAGGCCATATTACCTTCCGTAATACCAGGCGGTGAGACAAGTGTGGCGCCGGCAGCTATTTTTTTAACGGCATACACCCTGTTTTATGATTAATAGGCTTTCAGGGTATGAGTAACGTTCAGATAGCTCACCATCTGACTATGAACAGTAACGTTTCTTCATTCCAGCTTCCGGGATCTCCGGTGGGACGAGGATGCGCTTTTTTATGCATCACAGCAGGGTATGGTACTAAAAAACAGGTTTATAGCACGTTTTTCCAACAAAATTGATTTTAAATGTTGCATAATACTGAGATAACATTTAGACTACGGGTAATGGATTGCATTAAGTGCAAACCTTTAAGACTCATGTATGACGGTGCTGAAGAGTATGTGTAGCAGCTTAGTATAAAATGTTGATTATACTCTTTTTATGGCATACCTATTACGGACTAACTAAATCAATAACCAAATAAAGATACATATGGACAAGAAGCTACTGTTGGTAGTACTTCTCGCTGTATTTGCCTTGCCTCTCTCCCTTTTTGCCCAAACCGGGTCTCTTACGGGACAGATAACAAGTGCAGCCACAGGTGAAGAGCTTCCCGGCGCTACGGTTATAGTTGAACAACTAACCCGCGGTGCCAGTACAGATCTTAACGGAGAATACCAGCTTGTATTATTACCAGCTGGCACATACACTGTCAGATATTCATTTGTTGGATATCGGTCACTACGCCGTACAGTTACCATTGGAGACGGTGAAGTTGTACTGAATGTTCAATTAGAAGAAGATATTTTTGGCCTTGATGACGTGATAGTCAGCGGTTATGCCGTTACTACCAAACGGGAATTGACCGGGGCTATTGCCCAGGTACGCGCCCGTGATGTCGAAGGCCTTGATATTCAATCGCCAGACCAGGCCCTTCAGGGTCGTGCTGCCGGAGCGCGGGTTACCAACCTGAGCGGCCAGCCAGGTGGTGGTGTGAACATACGGATCCGCGGACTTGGATCTATCAATGCCAGTAACGACCCGCTCTTCATTGTAGATGGTGTACCGATAACTGATGTTGACCGGGGTGGTATTTTCGGTAATGCGGCTGCAAACAATGCAACAAGTAATGCCCTTAACGCCATCAACCCCCGTGACATTGAGTCAATTGAAGTACTTAAGGATGCCGCTGCTGCTGCCATTTACGGAGCACAGGCTGCAAATGGTGTAATTCTGATTACTACCAAGCGCGGAATGCGTGGCCGTACCACGTTCAATGTTTCCTCCAGTATTGGTCTGGTCGATGAAATCAAGCGCCATGATATAATCGAAGGACCGGAATGGGCACGGCTTCAGTACGAATCGTTTGAATGGTGGGGCGAGTTCACCAATAATCCAAACTGGAGAGCTGTTGCTGCAAACAATCTTGGCGGAATTACCTATGAGCAGGCCCAGGCCGGTGATGTACCCCATTACGACTGGCAGGATGCCCTCATGCGTCAGGGTGTGAACAGAAAAGTAGATATCTCTGCCAGAGGCGGTACAGATGCGACAAGGTTTTATATTGCCGGTGGCTATAATTTTGAAGAAGGTGCTGCTTTAGGTACCGACTTCGAGCGCTTTAACCTCCGTTCGAATATTGACCATCAGGCTTCCGACAGGGTGCAACTCGAACTGAACCTGAACGTGAGCAATACCGTTCAAAACGGTGCACTTCAGGCTGGTTTCTTCTCAGGCAGCCCGTTTTTTGCCGGCCAGTTCCAAAGGCCGACAGATGCTATCTACAGATGTATTGACGGTTCAACATATGATGGCCAGTGCTCCCGTACGTACAATAACAGTCTTGCAACCGGCTTCAACCCGCTTGCAGCCAATGAGCTCGACGACAGAAGAATCACCCAGAAGCAGCTTGTGGCAAATACTGCAGTTATTGTTAACCTGAGCCGTGGTCTTACATTCAGAAGTTACTACGGTATCGATTACCGGATGACAGATGACAAAGATTACCGTGCCCCTGAATCTCCTGCCGGCAGCGGCCTTGGCGGTTATCTGTTTGAAGCCAACCGTCAGGTAACGAACATGATCACAAACCAGGTATTCAATTACTTCGATACCTTTGGTGATGTACATAATGTTTCGGGTCTGGCCGGATTTGAATACCGTCAGGAAGTTCGCAGCACAAAAACTGCGGGTGGACAAGGCTTCCCGAGCGGACTTTTCAGAACCCTTCAGAATGCTGCCGAGCCTTTCAGTGTTGGTGGCTTCGGTTCTGAATTCAGAATTGCCGGATTCTTCGGTCGTGTTCAGTACGATTATGACCGCCGTTACCTGCTGAATGCCAGTGTTCGCCGTGACGGATCTTCCAGATTTGGTATCGACAACCGCTGGGGTACATTCTATTCAGGTTCGGCTGCCTGGGTCCTTTCCCAGGAATCGTTCATGGACTTCTCGAACGAATGGCTTGAAGAGCTTAAACTCAGAACCAGTTATGGTATTACAGGTAACACCGGTGGTATTTCTGATTTTGCATCCCGTCAGTTGTTCGGATCGGGCGGCGCATATATCAACCAACCGGCCCTTACCGCTACCAGTCTGGGTAACAATATCCTGACCTGGGAAGAATCAGCTACCGCAAATATAGGGCTTGACTGGGTACTGTATGCCGGACGTGTATATGGGTCGTTTGATATATTCCAGCGCAATACCTCACGGTTGCTTCTCGACCGCGAACTTCCTAATGACAGTGGATTTACATCAATCACTGAAAATGTCGGAAAAGTTCGAAATGAAGGTATTGAAATTGAGCTCGGTGCCGTTCTTCTGGATGTAGGTGGATTTGTATGGACAAGTGAGTTCAACATTACCTTCCAGAGAAATGAATTGCGTGAACTTAACAAAGATCCTGAAGGCAATCCGGTTACCCGTATCGGAACTGACTTCTGGGTCGGCCAGCCGCTCACCATATTCTATATGAGGCGTTATGCCGGTGTTAACCCTGCCGATGGCCGGCCGATGTTCTACGATTTCCAGAATAACATCACGTATGTTGCAACATTTACTGCTGATGAATTTGATGATCGTAGATTCGTAGGCGATTCAGCGCCAAGCAGTTATGGTGGATGGTCGAACAGGATGACATTCCGCGGCATCGCACTTGATGTATTGTTCCAGTACAATTTCGGACAGAAAACATACGATGCGTTCCGTGGCAGTTTCACCGATGGTGCTTACTTCCGTCGTCTCGGCCTCGTTGCTAATTCAAGAAACAGGTGGACCGAACCCGGGCAGATCACAAGTGTTGAACGCGCTTATGTAAACAGTGCGTATCCGGGAAGAGGTTCAGGTTTTGCCGAATCCACACGTTTCCTTGAGGATGCATCATACATTCGGTTGAAAAATGTCCGACTGTCATACACCCTGCCTACAGATATCGTGAATATTGTTGGTCTGAGAAGAGCAAGAGTATTTACCCAGGGTACAAACCTGATCACCTGGACCAATTACAACGGTATTGATCCGGAATTGGTCGGCAGAAATAATGCCGTCTATCCGCAGTCCAGAACAATAACCACTGGTATAGAAATCGAGTTTTAACTATGAAAAAACGCAATATATTTAAAACAGTTCTATTTGCAGGCCTTGTTGTTTTTGCAACAGGTTGCGAAGATCTGTTACAAACTGAACCGCAACAGTCGGTTAGCCCTGAAGTGGCTACATCGACTCCGGAAGGTATCCGTGCTGTGTATCACAGAGGATATCGTGCCCAGATGTTCGAAGCATACTGGGGTCAACGATTGGTTATAGCAGGTGATGCCCTTGCTGATAACGCTGTAAGCAACCCTGTAAATTCTGGAAGATATACAGGCGAGCCGGTGAATCAGCTTGGATCGGGTGTTGGTGGTTGGAACCGTTACCTTGGTATCAACGATATCAATACGGTAATCAAACACGTACCCAACGTTACCGCCATGCCAGAGGCAGAGAGAATCAGAATTGAAGCAGAGATGCTTTTCCTTCGCGCTCTCGCTTATCACGACCTGGTTAAGGTGTATGCCTATGAGCCCAATAAAATTGTTGGCGGATGGGACCGTGGCGTAATTCTGCGACTGGAGCCTACCGAAACGATAGATGCTGCGGATTTCAAATCCCGCGCAACTGTTTTGGAAGTATATAACCAGATTGAGGCCGATTTACTGCGTTCAATCTCGTTGTTCCAGCAGCATAATGGCACAGGCCCGTTTTTTGCTAACCGGGCAGCAGCCCATGCTCTTCTTGCCAGGGTTTACCTGTACTGGGAGCGCTGGGGTGACGCCATCGAGCAGGCTACAGCGGCGATTGCAAACACCGATAGAACCGTAGTTGGTTCGGCAGCTGTTGCAAGCATGTTCACACTGGGGCCCGCTCCAAATCCGGAGTCCCTTTTTGAGCTGCGGATGACAGTATCGGAATCGCTGGGTGTTAACGTGGCCCTTTCTGCCGCATTAACCCCGCTCAGCCACTATGATCTGATCCCTTCGCAGGAATTTCTGGCAACGCTTGCACCTGAAGACGCCAGGAATGCAATCTATCAATCAGATCTTGCGAATTTCCCCAACATGCCTCCAGCCAGAGGCGGGCACCGGTATGTAACCAAGTATCAGGGCTATGTGGGAACACATACGGATAATATTCCGCTCATCCGTATCTCCGAAGTATACCTGACCCGTGCCGAGGCCTATGCCGAACGCGGTAATGCAGGTGATGCGGCTCTTGCCCTTGCAGACCTGAACAGGATCAGAACCAATCGTGGTCTTGCTGCACTGGGTGCTGCCCCGGCTAACCTGGTAGCGGAAATACTTCTTGAGCGCCGCAGAGAGCTGGCGTTTGAAGGACACCGCTGGCATGATATCAAAAGAAAAGGGCTGGATCTTGTTAAACCGGCTGTAACAAATACGCCCACCCTGTTCTATAATGAAAACATTCAGTTCCTGGCAAGGATTCCTATCACTGAAGTAGCGTTGAATCCAATGTTGGAACAAAACCCAGGTTATTAATTCGGAGGACCACTTGATATGAAAACAATAAGTAAATTACTTTCTGTAGTACTCGTTAGCGTGCTGCTGAGTGGGTGCTTCGATGATGTGGTAAAGGTATATGAAGGGCCACCGGTTGTGGAGTTTGCTCAGTACGGGCAACCTTTTTCACCGGGCCTGAACTACATTGCCACTGCAACGTTTCCCCATGACGCAGCGAATTCATCAGCAGACTTTTCGCTGAATCTGCAGCTGATTTCTGAGCACTTCTCATCAGACACATTTATTAATGTGGCTGTAGCTCAGGATCTTGTAAATGCACGTGGTGATGTTGTTCGCAGCACTAACGCCACGGAAGGTGTTCATTTTGAAATACTGAACCCCAACAAGCGTGCCGTATTCCCTGCCAACAGCAGTTTCAGCACGGTAGACCTGCGGATATTCTCCGCTTCCATTAACCCTGGCCAGCAATTTCAAGTCATTCTTGAACTAACCGAGGGCGACCCGTTGCTGCCGTCACAAAACCACAAATACTACACGGTACGGGTAGGCAAAGCAGCAACTCCGCCTCCAGCCCCGTAATAGTGATTCGACATCAAAATCTGTACTGATTGTTGGCCATACCAATACTCCTGTACAGAATATGATTACCATATAATGCCAGCCCCCCTCAGGGGCTGGCATTTTTTTTGAAATGCTGATTTGAAGTGGCAGTATCTGTAATACGGACCAGTATCGCGTGCACCAACCTGATTATTTTCAGGTATAGTTGATTTTAAATTGTGCACATCTCGTTTACCGGTATTAAATGCAAATGTGCGGGTTCAATACGTGACAGGAACCTGATACTGGCTATAGGTATCTTGTTCTTAGGGTTAAGCCGTATTAAGAAAAGCGATCAGCAATCAGCAATCAGCGATCAGCGATCAGCAATAGAAGACCAGCAAGCGGCGTACATCTCACCAGCAGATTAAATATACAGCAAGGGGTTAGCCCACAGCAGAGGCCGGGCTGTTTTTATGTATACAGATGGGTACTTATTAATGAAAGGTTCTCCTGTTATTTGATAGGGTTACCGGTTACGCAGCAGATTTACAGAGGTGGTTCTTCCCAAGATCAACGTTATATTTTAAACGGGGCTAAATTAATTAACGACTATGATCTTAGATATTGACATAAAACTATAAAAATCAATAATTAAAATGCCAAAATGAAGTAGTGCCTGCATGAAAAAAAGAAATTTGTATTAACGAAATGTAAATTTATATTAAACGCTGTGTGTAACAAACAAGAAACAGCCCTGTATTGCAGTTCAGGGCAACGGGAAAAATTACGGCTGTAGAGTTTCTTGCAACTCTTTTTTTCCCCTGACGACACTAACAAACAAACCAGAGGTACATATGACAAAAAAGATACTTTTCGTATCGCTGTTGTTCATTTGTCTTGGATTCAGTGATATACTGGCCCAGACGGGTGGCATGACAGGCGTAGTAACAGACAGCCGCACCGGTGAAACCTTACCGGGCACGACTGTGTTTTTCACCGCGATACAGCGGGGTGCAACCAGTGATATAGACGGCAGGTACACGATCACAAATATTCCCGTTGGGACATACAACGTGCGTGTTTCCTTCGTTGGGTATTCTACTATTACCCGCTCGGTCGACATTACAGCAAATGAGACACTAACCATCAATTTCAGCATGGAAACTACACAAGTAGGTCTGGATGAAGTTGTGGTAGTCGGATTCGGTGAGATGTCGAGAAGAAACGTAACCGGAGCCATTGCCTCGGTACGTGGAGAAGACATTCATCATACCCCTGTAAATACGGTAGAAAACCTTCTACAGGGACGTATGTCGGGTGTTTTCATCCAGCAGAATAATGGTAAGCTCGGGCAGGGTATCCAGATGAGAATTCGTGGTTCATCTTCTGTAACTGCCAGCAATCAGCCTCTGTATGTGATTGACGGAGTTCCGGTAGTTATGGACGATTTTTCGATTTCTGCGGCCGCAACAAATCCGATGGCCCAGTTCAACTTCAATGATGTTGAATCGATTCAGGTACTAAAGGATGCTTCAGCTGCCGCCATCTACGGATCACGTGCAGCAAATGGTGTTGTTCTTATTACCACAAAAGAGGGGCGCCAGGGCCGTACGCAGTTCAATTATACCTATCAGATCGGTTCAAGCTCGCCAACGAACAAGGTCGAGATGATGAATGCCAAAGAGTATGTGAATTACATGTACGCTGCTGCACAGAATACCGACCGTATTCGTGCCGCAGCAGGATTGTCGCAGAACCGGGTAGGCTGGCTCGAAGATGAATTCGATTATGCATCGCTGGGAACCGACTGGCGCCGTTGCCTGAATACAGAATTCGGTGGTGCCGGTGGTGACTGTGTGGTAGATACCGACTGGCAGTCGGAAGCGTTTCAGGACGCAACCATGTTCACCCACGATCTTTCCGCATCCGGAGGTACCGAAGCGACCCGTTTTCACCTGAGCGGTCACTACAGCGATCAGGATGGAATTCTTATCAACGACCGTTTTCAGCGTATTTCCGGTCGTCTGAGACTGGACCACAAAGCGAACGAGCGCATCAATATCGGTTTGAATATTATGACGGGCCGGTCACACCATCAGCGTCTGTCTACCGATAACGCGTTTTCGACGCCGATTCAGTTGATTGCCCTGATGCCAATCGCCCCGATTTTTGTGCCCAACCAGGAGAATCTGCCGGGTTATGTACCCACGAGTGTGTTCAATGATGACACCTATTATTACAATGGTTTGATCCACAAAGACTTTGCCAAGTACAACGTAACCACTATGCGTACTACGGGGTCCTCATATCTGACCTACAGCATCTTTCCAAGGCTCGAATGGCGTTCCGAGTTTTCGGCCGACATCGTGACCGGTAAAGATGACCAATGGTACAGCCCGTTAACAGCTCGCGGTTTTGCAAGCGCGGCCAACGGCGGCTATGCTTCCATGGCCTGGCAGCAGACGGCATCCTACAATACATCGCACTTTATCACGCTGAATACGGTAGTAGCAAATGAGCATGCAGTCACGTTTACCGGTGGTATGAACTATCAATACAACGACTACAATTACACATTTACTGCCGGTTCAGGCTTCCCGAACGATTCGTTCCAGCGTCTGACCAGTGCAGCCAATGTTCTCAGCGGCTCAACCACGGGTTCCGAATACAGTTTCCTCTCGTTTTTTGGCCGTACCAACTACATATTCCGTGAGCGCTACCTCGCCACTCTGAGTTTCAGGGCTGATGGTTCATCACGTTTTGGCAAGGACAACCGGTATGGTTACTTCCCTGCCGCATCTGTAGGCTGGATTCTGACCGACGAAGACTTTGCCGATTCGTTCAACCAGTATCTCACCTATTTCAAACTCCGTGCCAGCTATGGTCTGACGGGTAATGCCGGAATCGGTAATTTTGGTTCACTGGGACTCTGGGGTGGTACCTCTTACGGTGGTCTGTCGGGTATTACACCATCACAGATTCCGAACCCGAACCTGACCTGGGAAACAACGGTTCAGACCGATATCGGTTTTGATTTTGGTTTGTTCAACAACCGTATTACCGGTGAGTTTGATTACTATGTGAAGAATACCTCCGACCTGTTGCTCAGTGTTCAGATTCCGGCCACATCAGGATTCAACACATCGCTGCAGAACGTTGGCGACATGGAAAACAAGGGATGGGAGCTGACGCTTAATACGTTCAACTTCACCGGAGATTTCCAGTGGAATACCAACTTCAACATTGCCAATAACAAGAACACGGTAAAAAATCTCGACGGGCAGGTGCTTACTGGTGGTATTATAAGCCGTGCCCTTGAAGGGCAGTCGATTGGTGTATTTTTTGCCCCGAAATTCTACGGTGTTGATCCCGAAAATGGCAATGCGCTTTTCAGCATCTATGAAGATGATGACTGTAAGGTGTTCCAGGAGACAACCACCAGTTACAATGCAGCCACCAATTGCGTGATCGGTAATCCGAACCCCGAGTTCATCGGCGGTATTGGCAACAACTTCAGCTACCGAGGATTCGAACTGAATGTGCTGTTACAGTTTGTTTACGGCAACGACGCTTACATAGGTGGTCACGGACGCTGGAGCCGTGGTAACGGTATCTTTGAAGATAATTCCATGCGCGATCAGCTCAACAGCTGGACACCAACCAACCGGAACACCAATATTCCGGAAGCACGTTATGTTTCCTCGAATGGTAACCAGCATTCATCCCGTTATATCTCTGATGCATCCTATATGCGCCTGAAAAATGTGACGCTGGGCTATACTGTTCCGACCCGGGTGCTGGCCAATACCGGCCTGACCAGAGTGAGGCTTTTTGCGACAGGTGTAAACCTGATCACATGGACGAAATACAAAGGCTGGGATCCTGAGATGAATACCGACTTCCTTGCCTCAAATATCGGGCTGGGTACCGATTTCTACACCGCCCCGCAAGCCAAAACCTTCACCTTCGGTATCGACCTTGGCTTTTAGGCCCGATTGATATTTCTAACCAAGATTTGGAGCAAAAAGAGTATGAAAAATTATAAAATCTATATCCTGGCCCTGATGGTCGGAGCTGTTTTTACAGCTTGCGATGTGCTGGACCTGGAACCACAGGCGTCGATCTCTGATGACATCGCGCTTTCGACATCAGATAACGTGCAGACCGCCCTTACTGGTGGTTATGCCGCACTTGGCGGCGTCAATGCCTATGGCGGAAGCTACATTTATCTCACTGATATCTATGCTGCACCTGTTAATGAAATATTCTTTAACGGAACCTTTCTGCAGCCACGTGAGGTGAACGATAAAGCCATTCTGAGAACGAACAGTTTTATTGCAGGGTACTGGGCAACCGGTTACAATGTGATAAACCGTGCGAATAATGTGCTGTCGGCTCTCGATGTTTTCAGCAGCGAAGAAGCCGCCCGCCGGAACCGGATTGAGGCTGAAGCCCGATTCCTCAGAGGTGTTGCTTTGTATAACCTGGTTCAGGTATTCGGGAAAGCCTACAACGACGGTAATCCGTCTGCCAATCCGGGTGTACCTATCGTACTTACCCCTACCCGGGTAGTTGATGAGTCACTTCAGGTTGAACGCGCGAGTGTGGCAGACGTATATACCCAGGTTATCGCCGACCTGTCGGCAGCCCGGGACGCGCTGCCTGCCAGCAACGGGTTCTTTGCCAATACCTACACCGCAAGTGCCATGCTGGCCCGTGTACACCTGAGTATGGGCAATTTTGCGGCAGCAGGTACAGAAGCCAACCGTGTTATCGGATCCGGCAATTATGCGCTGTTCCCGGATATCGCCGATAATTACGTACGCACACAGAACGGCGCTGAAACCATCTTTGCCGTTCAGAATACGGCAACCACATTCAATCATGATATGGCCGTTTTCTATGCACCAACTCCTTATGGACGTGCCGATATTCAGGTACTCGACCCGCATCTTGACAACTACGAAGCTGGTGATGCCCGCGCCGAACTTTTCGTACAGACCGGGAGGGGACGCATGACAATGAAGTATGCATCGGATGATTCTGCCTTAGACCCGCGGCGAACAAATATCACGGTGTTGCGACTTGCCGAAATGCACCTTATCCGTGCCGAGGCGAATGTACGCCTTACCGGCTCAGGTGTTAACGGTATTGGTGGTGTGACCC
>RECM01000002.1 GCA_007694035.1 Balneolaceae bacterium | reverse complement strand
ACACTATGAAGATCTGAAGGCCATCTACATTGAACAGCTCACCCGGGAATTGCAAACCGGCCACGTTGATGTTCTCGGCGGAGCACTCGAATCGGTTGAATACTGCCTCGAAAACGACATCCCTTTCGCACTGCTTACTGGCAATTACAGAGAGACCGCGTTTATAAAACTGAACCGGGCCGGGCTGGACCACTACTTCAGCCACGGATCATTCGGCTGCAACGATACCGACCGGAATATGCTGGCTGAACGGGCTATTGAACTCACTGAGTCCTGGTTCGGACAACGGGCGGAACCGTCAAGCATGGTGGTGATCGGGGATACACCCCGCGATATCGAATGTGCCAGACATGCCGGGCTGCATGCTGTGGCCGTATCTACCGGGCATTACAAACGGGATGACCTTGCCCTGCACAATCCCGATATGTTGCTCGATGGGCTGCACAAACCGGAAAACTGGATTCAGGACTGCATCAGGCAGATCAATGGCAGATAAGCCTCGATTGTATTCAACAGAAGTGCAGAACTGATGTGCTCAACGGTATATAAGCCCTGATTGTGCAAGGAAATGAACCGGCCTGGTGATTTAAATATCGCCGGACGGATAATCGTCCGGAACAAACGGTTGCTGGCAATGCTGACGGCGGTTTACCACATGCCGCCGAACATGAACTTGATCATAACCGTGCCGAAAAATTTCTGCCTGTCGAATCCACCGCCTTCAATAATCACAACTTCGTTTTCCGACACAAATTCGAAGGTGTTGGGCTCCATTACCTGAATGCCTTTGGGGAAATAGTTCATGTGATAGCCAATCTCGATGCTGCTCACATTTCTGAAATTATTCCCCAGGTCAATGCCCAGTGCCACTTTACCATTGTAGCCCCAGTCCCAGTAACCTTCGCTCCAGCCTTCAAAAATATCGTAAACAAACTGATCGGGCAGCCTCACACCCAGGTTCCGGCTGTTATCGAAGTAGGGGTATATAAATGCCGCGACCGGTCCGGCGGTACCCATAACATAAAACCGGAAATTGTCATTAATGGATTCGGCAAACATTCTGTGCCTGAGGCCCGCATTCATCGGAAAGCTCAGAATCCGGTTGAATTTGTTGGGTGTGGTCTGCTGACCAAAAAAATTCACAAAGGTCTGCTCTTTAACATCCCTGAGAACCGAAAAGTTGATGTCGAGGATGCCGTCGGTATAGTTCCCCAGCACCTTCCGGTACTGACCGCCAACACCGAAACCAAAGTCTGTCAGCAACAAATTGAACATTAGTCCGTTCTTAAGTCCGGTATTGTAGGGTGTACGTACTTTTACATCTATAATGACGTCAGGCTCTGTTACTTCAAATTGTGCATATGCAGACGGCACAAGCGCTGGCAGCATCCAAATCGCTGTTAATACTGCAAATGCGATGACTAAGTTTTTCATCTTGATGTATGGGTTTGTAATCATTGGTATGATACTAATTAAATCAACTGAAATAATCAGATAAAAATTTCATCCGTTTGCTTGCGATCCTCATCAGCAGTCTTATATTCCCACTGCTTAACGCAGGAAATAGCACGGAAACACTTTAAGAACGACATTCAACAAGCTTACGTATGAACAGTTACAGAAAATTTATAATTTACGGCCCCACAGAAACATTGATGCGCATAGCGGAGCTGATCACAGAGCAGGTAAAACCGATGCATGCCTACAGGTATAAACCCAATGGCTATGATTCCGTGCAGGTTAACATATATGAAGAACACAACAAACTGCTTAATTCGAGTACGACCATTAACCTGATACTTGAAACGGGTGAAACAAGCGTAAAAGTGATTTTGTATGTAACTGGCGGCAGAACCGGTTTCCGTGGAAGCATGGTTGGCATTGAACCCAACGAACCACAGATTCAGGAAACGATCTATGAATTCCTGGTCGATTTCTCGAACCGGCACGGGTTATCCATTCAGGAACACAAAGTTGTAGAACCTGAACAAGGCAATTAAACCGGATGCCTCAAAAAACTGACGACTGGACCGTGCTGTCCATGCTCGAATGGGGCACTGACTATTTCAGCGAGAAAAAGATTACCCAACCCCGGCTCAGCATAGAGTGGCTCCTTTCCCATGTTTTGAACTGCAAGCGGCTGGATCTGTACCTGGCATTCGACCGTCCGCTAAGCCAGGCGGAACTCAACGAACTGCGGGCACTTGTTCGCCGGCGCGCTCACCATGAACCGCTACAGTACATAACCGGCTTCACCGATTTTTTCAACTGCCGTATTGAAGTAAACCCCTCTGTACTTATTCCCAGGCCTGAAACCGAACAGCTTGTTGAAATGGTTTTGCAATGGGGGGCACAGTGGCATGAATGCCGGGTACTGGATGTTGGGACGGGAAGCGGCTGTATTGCCATAGCGATAAAAAATGCCAGACCCGGCTGGGACGTATCCGGAATCGACATCAGCCCTGAAGCCCTTGAAACGGCCAAAAATAACGCTGCAATCAACAAGGCGGATGTCCGCTTCGCCCCCGGCGACCTGTTCGACCATACCCTCGCAGAACTGCATCTGCCACAGGGCGATCAGAAGTTCGACATTATTGTGAGTAACCCTCCCTACATCACTCCGGCAGAACGCGGCAGCCTTGATACCGAGGTGAGTGAATTTGAGCCGTCTGTTGCACTTTTCCATGCCGATATCGTTCAGGTTTACACATC
>RECM01000210.1 GCA_007694035.1 Balneolaceae bacterium | reverse complement strand
CCTTTTGCCTCACGCCTTCTAACTTCTGCCTTTTGCTTTTTGCCTTTTCGTCGCCTTTTGCTTGTCTTGCGTCTTGCGTCTTGCGTCTTGTGTCTTGTGTCTTGTGTCTTGTGTCTTGTGTCTTGCGTCTCACTTCTCACGTCTGAAACCCGTTACCGGGAATATTTTTATTGACAGGAATTGCATGTAACTTTCACAGATAGCGTTTCGGATGTGTTGTATTTTTAAATGGTGTCCATTTTGTCTTATCTCAATTATCTGAGAGAGCATTATAAACGGTTTTTCAGCTTTCAAGTGGTTGCATGGTCGGGAACCGTTGTAAATATTTTACTGCTCTGGCTATTGCATGGTGTGTTGGGCATCCATCTTATTCTTGCGGGTGCCCTCGCCATTGAAATTACGATCATCTACAATTTCACCTTGTATTACTATATAACCTGGGGTGAACGGAGGAGCAAAGGCCCCCGGCAATTTTTCAGGCAGCTTCTCAGGTTTAATGCGATAACCGTATTTATCGATTTTGCAGTAAGGCTTACCCTGTTATGGTTTCTCACGGAAAAGCTGTCGGTTCATTATATTTTAGCCGATATGATCGGGATGACAATCGCACCCCTGTTCAAGTACTACGCTAACGAACACATTATTTTTCAAAAGCAAAAAGAACACATTGCCGATTAATTATACGATTCATGAATAAAGACCATCAAGCAGTACGTGTTAACGACTCATTTACCCGGGGGCTTGAGAAAAAGTGGTTGCCCAGAATGGCGAATGCCACACCGGAATGGATTACCCCCGACCATATGACCCTGATTGGAATATTTGCCGCTTTTGTTGTTGCCGCCGGATTCCTGTTGACCGTCTACTCACCATGGTGGCTTTTGCTGAGCAACATCGGCCTGGTACTGCACTGGTACGGCGACAGTCTCGACGGTACACTGGCCCGGGTGAGGAAGTGCGAAAGAGAGCGGTACGGCTATTTTGTTGATCACGTCTGCGATATCGGCACCGTTGTTTTGATCGCCATCGCCATGGGCGCATCCCCGCTGATGCAGATGGAAATTGCACTTTTCGTGGCGGTCGGGTACAGCATGATGAACGTGTATGTTCACATTGTGGCCTATACCCGGCAGAAATTCCTGCTGTCGCACGGAAAAATCGGCCCAACCGAATTCCGGATCATACTGATACTGATCAACTTTGTGATCATTTTATGGAATCCGGTCCTGTTTACCTGGAATGACGAAATGTTCAGGGTACTCGATACAGCGGGTATAGCCATCGCCGTTTTACTTTTCAGCGCTTTCATCTATAAAAGTATAACGGGTGCAATACATCTGAACGACCTGGATACCGGGAAAAAAGAATAGAGAACCACCTCCGCAATACTTACGGGTGTTAACCCTGCTGCTGCCAATGACCCTCATCGCGGCCGCGCCGGCCGGCCAGCCTTCATCCGGGTTATTAAGTCTGATGGCCTACCGCTTATGTACATCGTCCGGCAGCCCGTGTTGGCTGCCCGTGTTGGCAGCCCGCGAATGAGTGATTGCCGGTTTTAGCGCGACGAGTTGATGTCCGGCTGCCCGTGTTGGCAGCCCGCGAATGAGTGATTGCCGGTTTTAGCGCGATGAGTTGATGTCTGGCTGCCCGTGTTGGCTTCCTGCGAAAGTGTGAATGTCCGCAACTACTTGCTGAACCTGTGAATGGCCAATGAAAGCGGGAATGATGTCTGGCCAAGGGCAGATAACATGTTTGAACATAACCCATCAGGGCTAACCGCGCATTTACAAGTCGTTTACATATGCAAAAAGTTTACACGGCGAAAACTTTAGGGAACGTTGTACGTCGTACTATGCATACTGATATGATTGAAACGTTACGGCATCCTGGTTTTGGAAAATGCCGGTATTTACTGCCGGTTTTTATCATATGTCCTGAATACCGTACTTCCTGAAAACTGTATATCCTGAGTACTGTATATCCTGAAAACTGTCTGTTCTGAAAACTGTATTCCTGAAAAAACTTCCTTATTAATCCCAAATCGCACATCCTTGAAACTACGTATACCATTCCGGGCAGCAATGCTCATTATCGTTTTTCTGGTCACATCCGTCTTGTCTGCGGCCGAAGCCCGGCAGCAGAGGCAAGGGCAAGGGCAGGCTCAGGGTCAGGGGCAGCGCATGGGCGCCTCCATCAGCGGTACGGTTACCGCTGCGACCGAAACAGGCACAGAGCCCCTTCCGGGAGCCAATGTTACGCTGTTCACGGTTCCCGACAGTACCCTGTTCCGGGGTGTTACCACCGGCGATGACGGCAGCTATACACTCACCCGCGTACGTCCGGGCGAATACCACCTGGTGGTCTCTTTTCTGGGCTATCAGCGCCAGTCGAGAAGGATTGTGGCCGGCACTGAAGAGTTGACAGGGCAGGATTTTACCCTTACAGAAGGCGGTACCGACCTCGACGAGGTGAGCGTTACCGGCCTGGCACCCAGGATGGAAATCCGCGGCGATACGACCGCGTTCAACGCCGATGCCTACCGTGTGAACCGTGATGCCTCGGCCGAAGACCTCGTGCGCCGGATGCCCGGATTCACTGTGGAGGGCGGACGTGTGCAGGCCCAGGGCGAGGAGCTCCGGCGTGTACTGGTCGACGGTGAGGAGTTTTTCGGGGATGATGCCACGCTGGCACTCAGAAACCTGCCCGCGGAGATCATCCAGCAGATCGAGGTGTTCGACCAGCTCAGCGACCAGGCGCTGTTCACCGGATTTAACGACGGGAACACCACACGCACCCTTAACGTGGTTACACGCATAGGCATGAACAACGGCAGTTTCGGGCGCGTAAATGCCAGTTACGGTACCGATGAGCGCTACATGGGCTCCGGCAACGTAAACCTGTTCAACGGGGCCCGGCGCATTTCGTTTCTGGGGATGTCGAACAACATGAACCAGCAGAATTTTTCGAGCGAGGACCTGCTCGGGGTGGCCCAGGGTGCGGCCACGGGCGGCCGCGGTGGAGGAATGACCGGCGGACGTCCCGGTGGTCCGGGCGGCGGACGTGGAAGCTGGGGCGGTGGCAACAATACCCGCGATTTTTTAATCGGCCAGCAGGGCGGCATCAGTACTGTGCACTCGGCGGGCCTGAACTACATCGACCGCTGGGGCGACAAATGGCGGGTGAGCAGCAGCTATTTTTTCAACGCCACCGGCAACACCAACAACCAGACGCTCGAACGCCGTTTCTTTTCGGAGTTCGACAGCGACCAGCTCTACGATGAGGCATCCCTTTCCGATACCGACAATTTCAACCACCGGCTCAACGGCCGCCTCGAGTATACCATGGATGACAGGAATTCCATGATCATCACCCCGCGGATCAGTTTCCAGCAAAATTCGGCCGTACAGGCGCTTCAGGGCTCCACACTGGCCGGGCCCGACCTGCTGAACCGCACATCCAACTTCTACGAATCGGAAAATTCGGGCTACAACATCGCCGGAAACATGCTCTACCGCCACCGGTTCGAAAAACGCGGCCGTACCTTTTCGGCCAACCTGCGCAGTGATTTCAACAGCCGTACCGGCGATCAGCTGCAGATCGGCGAAAGTTTTTTCTTTGATGAAGAAAACCTGAACCTGGTGAGCAACCAGAATACCGATATACTGAGCCGCGGCCAGTCGGTATCGACCAGCTTTCAGATCACCGAACCGGTAAGTGAGCGCGGCCAGATAGTTGCGGGCTATACGCCGGGCATCAGCCTGAGCCTGTCGGAGCGCGATGCATACCAGTTCGATGAGCAGAGCGGCACCTACACCATACTGGATCCCAACCTGACCAGCCGTTTTGACAATACCGTGATTACCCACAACGGAAGCGGCGGATACCGTTTTTCAACGCAGACCTGGAATTACAATGTGAACCTGGCCTGGCAGTACACGCTGCTGAAGGGCGAGCAGACATTTCCGGTCGCGGTCGATACGCGAAAAACCTATCAGAATGTACTGCCATCGGCAACCATGATGTACCGCTTTTCGAGGGCATCCAACCTGATGATGCGCTACAATACGCGCACCAGCACGCCTTCGGCCGCCCAGCTGCAGGATGTGATCAACAACTCGAACCCGCTGCAGCTCACCGGCGGCAATCCCGACCTGAACCAGCAGTACACCCACAGCCTTATGGCGCGCTACCGCAGTGCGAATGTTGAAAAGGGTACATCCTTCATCAGCTTCGTTAATGTGGGCTACACGCTCGACTATATCGGCAACCTGACGTTCACCGCGGTGCGCGATACCCTGATCAGAGACGGCATCGTGCTGGGACGCGGGTCGCGGCTGGTTATTCCGGACAATACCGGTAACGCATGGAGCGCGCGCTCATTCTTCAGCTACGGCATGCCGGCGGGGTTCATCAAAAGCAACGTGAACCTGTTCAGCGGCGTCAGTTACAGCCTCACGCCCACCACCATCAACGGTACAGACGGCAATACCCGCAATATCGGGCTGAACGGCGGGATGGCGGTAAACAGCAACATCAGCCCCGAGGTTGACTTCACACTCTCCTACAACGCGGGCTACAACTTTGTTGACAGCCCCGAGAACGCGCTCATCGACAATAACTACTATACCGGCCGGGCCGGGGCGAGGGTGAACGTGCAGATGTTCGGCCGACTGGTGCTGGCCTCTGAGTTCAGCATGACCCATTACGAAGGCCTCGACCTCGATTTCGACCCGAATACCTACTACTGGAACGCTTCGGTGGGCTACAAATTCCTGCCCGACAGGGCCGGTGAGCTGCGCCTTACCGTGATCGACATCCTCGGGCAGAACAACAGCGTAAACCGCATCGTACAGGAAAACTACGTTGAAGATGTGCGCTCCGACGTGCTTTCGTCGTATGTGATGCTCACGTTTGCGTACAATTTCCGCGCGTACAGGAGATAGACGCAAGACGCAAGACACAAGACAGGAGACCGGGGAGGATTTTACTTTAAGTATAAGATTATACTCATAATACGAGAGGCGAGGCTTAAGCCTCGCCTCCATCATTGTTTGTCCGGGGTTACACAATTAACCGGGATCAATCATCAACGTTTCGGCGTCTTTCATTCCATCAGGATATCGGAACTGAATCATCTCTGCGCCCACAATACTGATCATCCCGCCCGATGCATCGCGGTCAGCTAAGGAAGGTTCCGGAAATCTGAAAATCCGATTTACATCATACTGTGACCCGTTGTCACCGATATCGGCAATGTAGAGGTAGTTTATTCCGACTGCAGGACCTGGTCCGATAGCCATATCTTCCCAGTTGCGATTGCCGGACGGTTCTATACAGAAGGTACCCGCATCTTCGGCGTCTGGCCCGATCAGAAATATCCGGTTGAAGTCGCCGCTGTCGTTGTGTGTCCATACATGGCCCGGATATGCCCGGCTTACTGCCAGGCCGGAAGCTTCGTCTATCGCACTGTTTTCGGGTTCACCGGCGGCAAATGGACCTTCGAATAACTCACACAACTCCAGATCCTGCATGATGTAACTTGCGGTAAAGATCGCGGTGACCTCACCCCGGTCAATGGAATTGGGGCTACACCCTGAAGCTATGAAATACAACGGCAATAGAAAACGCAGCCCGAAAGGCATTCGGGTAACAGCTGGTTTGCTGCTGATATGTTTTTTATTAACCATTATTTTAAAAAAAAGGGACAGGTGATAACAACCTGTCCCTTTTGGATTTAATACCTGTTGAGCTGTGTACTCACAAGTACGCTCAGTTAAACGTTAAAAGGAGTATGGCAGCCGTTTAATTCTGTCTGTTACCGCTTCCATTGGCCGGATAGGCACCAAGATCAGCACTCGGGGGCAAAATGGTGGGAGCTGCTGCACCGGTAAGCGACCAGGTAATGGATACAGGGCTGAAATCCGTTTTGCCGGCACCCAGTGCAGGTGAACCTGGTTGCAGCCTGAAGTTCCAGGGAGTGGCGATGTTCATGTTAACCGGCTGAGCCTCACCCGCTTCGTAATCATTCATGGTGTAGAGATCAATATCGTAGTTTACGAACATGGGATTGTAATCGCCAACACCACCGAACATGTTATTACTGCCCATTACCTGCAGGGTTGAACCTTCGGAATCGGTTGGAATAAACTCATCAACTTTTTGCTGATGTGATGCATAATAGAGGTTATTGTCGATGTCGATATTGGTGAGGTCTGAATCATCAAGTACCCTGATACCCCGTTTGTTGTTAACCAGAATATTGTTGTAAGCAGAGCCACGGGCCCCGTTTTCGAAATTTATATTGGCACCACGGTTCAACCCAACCCGGCGGTAGCCGCTGTTAAGTATGGTATTATTGTAGATGGCAATATTTGATTGAATGGTACTTTCACCGTCGTCAGATGGTTTGAACGCGTTGGTTGCCCCGCCGATCACAAGGTTGTAGGCGATGTTGCCAACCGTACCGCCTTTAACATTGATGATGTCGCCGCCATCTTCTCCCATTTCCTCAAAAACATTGCGTACAATGTTGAGCTTACCACCAACCGGCCGGTAAAAATCATCTTTGGAACCATAGAACCAGGAATCCTCAACCACAACCTCGGTCTGGTCACTCAACGTCCAGATGCCATAACGAATTCTGCCTGCTCTCGGGGTTCCGGGTCCGCCTTCACCACCGGTGTACTCCATACGGGTCCATTTTAAGACAATCGCGCTTGTGGTTTCAGACCCCTGAAGACCGCCCCACAAACCTGCAAACCGGTTTTCGTATGTTCTCATGTTCTGGGGTACGGTTAGCAGATTGGGATTATTCTGCGTTCCAAGACTCTTAAAAGAACCATGAATTGTGATTTCTGGCCCGATATCGCCGCCATCGCCCTCGGCTATTATCGTCACTCCGGCTTCGGCTACAATTTCCTCACCAGCAGGAATAATAAGATCTCCCTTAAGGGTGTAGGTACGTCCCGCTCTGAGTGTACCTCTCATTGGCCCGACGAGTTCGGTGGTTTCGTTGGTGATCGTAACTACGCCATCGGTATCGTCATCCGAGAGTTCTGTGCTTGTGCTGTCTGAACAGCCCATCACCATAAAGATGGCCAGGCTTGCGGTTAGTAGTGTGTACTTGAGATTTTTCATTGTGTTTATTTAATGGTGTTTGTTCTGTTTGGTCTTGTCTGCCTTGTCTGTTTTGAAGTCTTCTTTGCCCTGTTTGTAAGGCCTGTAATTCTGATTTGCCTGATTTACAGTTTTACCAGTTTTACAAGTAATGCCAGGGATATATGTAATGTCTGTTTTGCCTGTGATGCCTGTACTGTAAGATGTTTTTGAAGTTATGAGTGGGTTAACAGTGGAATTGATGGTTGTATTGATATTGACCGGGTTTTGAACCCAGGTAATCAAATGGTTTTCAGATATTCCATCAGATTCTCTAAAGCGAATATTTGAACCCCATAAGCCAGGTTTGCCGGTAAAAATCCTCGCGCACCATGGTGGATTTGCTTACATCCTGGTAGGGTACCTCCTGAGGATTGGCCGTGTTTGGCCTTAAAATGTCTGCGCGCAGTGGCGTGTTGAGCAGATTGTTGATTTTGGCGTAAAAACGTATGCCATACGTCAGGTTCTGCTCAAATGATACGTCCATCTGCCAGAAAGAGCGCTGCCAGATGTCGTTTTCGAAGTAGGGCGACACACTGATGATACGGTGGCCGGTATAGACGGCCGAAAGCTGTACATCGGTTCCGGAACGCCCGTTCTTGTACAGCAGTGAAAGGTTGCTGATGTGACGGCTTTGCCCCTGCAGCGGGCGGGTCTGGCTTTCTTCCCTTGACGTAAGGCTGCCATTGGTATCACGGAACCTGAAAATTTTACCGGTAGTGATACGTGAATCGGTGAAGGTGTAGAATGCCCGTATACCGAAATTCCTAACATATTTTGTAACGTCTACCTCGAGGCCGAGGTTATTGGCCGTACCGAAATTGTTAGGCTGCAGAAATATAGCCTGACCATCAATGAATAGAGCGGCCTCGATTGGGTTCCTGATCTCTTTGTAGAAACCGGCCACCATGATCTGATCTATGGCCGAAGGGAAAAACTCAAACCTTACATCAACATTTTGAGCCTGGGTTCGCTCAAGAAAGGGGTTACCTCTCTCCCTGAAGTCTTCTTCGTTATTGGCGTAGGGAATTACCTCAAAAAAATTGGGACGGCTGATCGACTGGAAGTACGATACCCGGATGTTGCCATTCTGTATGGGTGAATAGCGGAGGTGCACGCTGGGGAGCACATCGGTGAATGTTCGCCGCCCAATCCGACCCTGTACTGTGCTTGGTGCATCCGATACCCATGAAAAATCGGTATCCTCAACCCTGACACCTCCAAAAACCTGCAGGTTTTGAAAGGACAGTTTCAACATACCGTAATAGGCGAATACATCTTCTTCCGATTCGTAATTCAGCGGATCGGTCGGTGTGCCGCCGGGGTTGAACAGATTCCAGCTGTGGTTGTTTATATCGCCCGACCAGACCTGGGTAATGGGAGATGCCCTGAGCAGGTATTCATTGAACTGATTCGACCTGTTCTTATGGCGGTACATGGTTCCTGTACTGAATTCCCAGGGGATGTTCAGAATTTCTGTGTAGTATCGCAGATTCAGATATCCTGCCAGATCCTGGTCGCTGTTATTGGTCCATCGCCGGCGCAGGTCGCGATCCAGCAGAACCGGTTCCTGAATAATGGAGCCATTGGAATCCAGGCGTGTTCCTGTAATCAGTTTCAGATCCACCATGTCGGGATCGTCGTTGGTGGCAAGGGAGTAGACGGCCGACCAGGTAGCAAGCAATCTGCGGTCAAATAGCTGATGTGTTCCCTGCAGAGTCGAATTGTAAATACGCTGCAACTGCTGGCGGGATCTGAAATTCTGGCTGATCCGCCCGGTTCCGGGCCCTTGTGAGCGCCCGATACGCAAATTCGTGTCTGAATAGGCACGGCTGAATTTTTCATCGAGCTGAATCACAGCATTATACCAGTCGATGGAGTGGCGGCTGTCGATCTGGTAATCCATCTTCAGGTGAAGCCCTGCCCTTGTCTGGTCGGTCGAGAATTCACGCTTCTGCACCGTATCGTAAAAGGGATTGTTGTTCTCACGGTCTACATCCATTTCATAGAAAAGACTGTTGGCCCCGCGAAAACTCTGTTGATAGCTCCCCGCTATGATAGCTCCCATCCGGTTGTTCATGAAGCGATTACCTACGGCCAGACCCAGAGTCCGGTTTACAGGTGCGTTGTTGGTCCGGAAATCGATATTTCCATAAGGAAAGTCGCTGATTGTGGCACGATAGCCCGATCCGTTCGATGCATGGGGCGACTTAACCGATACGGCATCCGAATTAAATGAGAGCCTGTCGCGATCCGTAAAAATCTGGCTGTACCCCGCCCCGATGTTGGCATTCACGGTGAAACGGCCCGGGGCGTTTCTCATTCGCATATCGATCACACCTCCGATGGCATCCCCCTCCATATCTGGTGTAAGTGATTTTGTAACGATAAGCCGGTCGAGCAGATCAGATGGGAAAATATCGAGTGGTACGTAACGGTTCTTTACTTCCGGGCTGGGTATTTTTATACCGTTTACAAGGGTATAGTTGTAGCGTTTATCCATGCCACGAACAATTGCGTGCTGCCCGTCGCCGCTGCTGCTGCGTTCGAGTGATACTCCCGATATACGTTGAACCACATTTGCGACTGTGAAATCAGGCGATATATCAATCGTTCTGGCATCCACAACATTGATGATCATGTCGGCATTCTTCTCGGTCGAACGGGCACCCTCCTCAGTTCGAAGGTCTCTGGCGGAAGTGACCACTATCTCGTCGAGGTATGCCATGGAGCTGATCAGACGAAAATCAAGCCTTAAATCCTGTTCTGATACTGAAATAATGCGTACCAGTTGATCATAGGAGACAAAACTGACTACCATCCGGTGATCGCCTGCCGGAACATTTCTGATCACATAAGATCCGTCGAGGCCCGCAATGCCATAATGGTTGGTACCATCAATCACCACCGTAGCGCCGGTTAGAGGATCGTTATTGGCGGCATCAACCACACTGCCGCGAATAACCTGCTGGCGTGCCATCGCAGATGTACACGTGAATACAAATACAAAAAGAAGAATAAAACCGCTGAATACGAACCGTTTTAGCATATCTGACATATCGATTGCTGATGAATTTTGAGTTACAACAAAAAACCGGTGTCAGATTAAGCCAGTATTACTTTAGTGTTATCGTATTGTTATCCATTAAATTTTCCTGTTAACATTTTGATAATATGTGAGCCGATTGTGTACTGTATTTTCAGTGAAATGAGACGGGAACTAACAGTATAACTATGAGAATCAGACCTAAAAGAGCAATCAGTATGAACCGGATGAACCGGACGCCTGAATATCTACGCAAATTCATCATCGCCGGGGCCGGTGAAGGGGAGTATTTTTACCGGAAAGCCCTGAAGCAGGCCATTCTGGTTTTTATGTGTGTAATAACGCTGATGCCGGCCGAGGTTGTGAGTATGGGCAGAGAGGCTGGCTTTGAATCCAGCGATGGCGACAGCCTTGTAACGGCCATCCGTTCGGCCGATTTTCTGAGGGATTTTCCACCGTCACCATCTGATGGACTTGTTAATGCCGTGATCGAAATCCCGGCCGGTTCGAACCAGAAGTGGGAAGTAACCAAAACGACGGGACACCTGGAATGGGAAGTTGTATCCGATACCCTGAGAATCGTATCGTATTTGCCCTATCCGGCCAATTACGGAATGGTGCCGCAAACCTGGCTCCCGGAAGAAATGGGGGGCGACAACGACCCTCTCGATATTATTGTGGTTGGTCCCAGGCTTGAGCGTGGTACAGTTGCCGCTGTTCGCCTGGTGGGAGTCATAAAAATGACCGACAGGGGTGAACAGGACGATAAACTCATCGCGGTAGACCCAGAAAGCTGGTTCCGACACATACACACGCTCGAAGATCTTGAATCAGGATTTCCCGGCATTACCGAAATTCTTGTCACCTGGTTCGGCTCCTATAAAGGCCCCGGAATGGTGATCATTGAATCGGTCGGAAACGAGTCTGAAGCCTGGCGCATATTCAATGAAGCTGTCGAGGCCTATTCGAACCGGTTATGATGTTACCTGGCACCACCAGTTGAATGCGTGATTGCCGGCTTATCAGCTATTTCCCTCGGTATCCTGATGCCCTTGTACAAGGGCACGTAACTCATCGTGCGGCGGTGCCCACCACCAGGACCATAGTTACGAAAAAGACATCACAATTAACATGTCTTGTGTCTCACGTCTCACGTCTTGTGTCTTGTGTCTTGTGTCTTGTGTCTTGCGTCTAAAAACCCTCCTTCAGCTTGTCCCGGAAAATCTCCTTGAATTTCTTCACCTTCGGCAGGATCACGAACTGGCAGTAGGCCTGTTCGGCGTTGTTGGCGAAATAGTCCTGATGGTATTCATCGGCCTCCCAGAAGCCGTTCATCGGCACGATTTCGGTTACGATGGGCCGTTCGTAGATGCCTTCTTCTTCGATTTTATTCTTGTAGTATTCCGCTTTTTCCTTCTGTTCCTTGTCGTGGTAGAGTACGATGGACCGGTACATCGTGCCCACATCGTTGCCCTGGCGGTTCAGGGTGGTAGGGTCGTGGGTCATCCAGAAAATTTCGAGCAGTTCGTCGTAGGTGATCACGGCCGGATCGTAGGTGATCTGAACCACCTCGGCATGGCCTGTACGTCCGCCGGTTACCTCTCGGTAGCTTGGGTTCGGCACATTGCCGCCCGAAAACCCGGATACAACGTGGCTGACGCCTTCAACCCGTTCAAAAATGGCCTCTACGCACCAGAAGCATCCGCCTCCAAAAGTCGCTTTTCTCATGTCGTTATCCTCTTTCCCGGTGCTCAGACCGGATGTTAATAGTATCAGCAGTGATATGATAAGTGTATTCATAAAGGGTCATAGTCTGTGTGTAATGGTAAAACAGGATTGTCTATAAATCAAAGCAGGGTTGTCAATAAAACAAAAAAGGCAGGTATGTAAAAACGGTATCAGTTGTGCATAACGCTGAAACGGTGTGAGAAGTGCCGGAGGCAACCGATTTTCTTGAGAAAGGGCCGCGGCAGACCAGGTGAACGGGTTGGCTCCGTTACGGCAATGCGCCGGACTTTGGGGGGGAGTGGATGACTGAGTAAAAATTAAATAATTAGGAAAGGGTGATGTTTCCGGTTACGGTAAAAATGAATAAGCACATTTGAATATGTATAAGTCATTTCAATTTCCATATATTGTACAATTATAGTCGCAGGGTGCTTCAGGATACTGAAATATGATGTATCAGCATCCTCCATCAGGCGGCGGATAATGGTAAACGAAAAACCAACCAAATAAAATAAAAGGTACGTATTCATGAAAAAAATCATACTGGCAGCAGTTGCTGCTTTTGTTCTGATCAGTGTTCAAAACTCCCATGCCCAAATAGGACTCGGTGCAGGTCTCGCGTATGGAACGGAAATTGAAACAATTGGAATTCAGCTCGGTGGAACCTATCTGATCAATGAAAATTTCCGGGTAGCCGCCGATATTATCTATTTCTTCCCCAGAACGGAAGGTGATAGTGATTTTAAATTTGAAACCAAATGGTTCGAGTTCAATGCAAACTTGCATTATATCTTTTTTGAAGACGAATCGATGAATGCTTACGGACTTGCCGGTATAAATTATACCCGATTATCGCTCGATAGTCCGACTATAAATATCCCTGGAGTTGGACCGATAGGCGGCGGGTCCTTTTCGGAAAGTGAGATCGGCCTGAACCTGGGTGTCGGTGGCATGATTGATCTCGATTTCGCCTGGCTGTACGGTGAGGTAAAATATAACGTTAGTGATTTCGATCAGCTCAGCATAGCCGTTGGCCTGCGCTTCGCCCTCTGATCACCCGAATCTGCTACTGAAATCAAAAAAAGGCCGGATACCGTATCCCGGCCTTTTTTAGACACAAGACACAAGACAGCGAAAAGGCAGCGAAAAGGCAGAAAGCAAAAGGCAAAAGTGGGGGTAAAAGGCAGCGAAAAGGCGTGAGGCAAAAGGGGGGCGCAAACCCTGATCCATTACTTCCAAACTCAATTGCTCTATTGCTCCCCAGATCCTTGACTCAAAAACCTGCCTGTTCACGAAGCCCGATGAAAACCGGGATCATACCCAAAACCCCCACTTCACCATTCCCTATTCCCAATTCCCTATTCTATTGTTCTATTGTTCTACTGTTCCTTTATCTCTTTCGGTATTCTAATCCGCTGCACCAGGGCCCGGATTTCTTCGGGCGGAGGCGGGGTAAACCGCGATACTGTAAGGGCCACGGCCGTGTTCAGCAGCATCCCTACGGTACCGATGCCTTCGGGCGAGATGC
>RECM01000209.1 GCA_007694035.1 Balneolaceae bacterium | reverse complement strand
CGGAGGTACCGAGATCTACACGCCCGGCGACAAGGTGGATGTACTGGTTGTGATGAACCCGGCCGCCCTGAAGGCCAATCTCGGTTTTCTCAAACCCGGTGGTACCATTATTGCCGACAAGGACAGCTTTAATGCCAGGAACCTCAAGAAGGCCGATTACGATACGAATCCCCTCGATGATGATTCGCTGAACGATTACCACGTATTCCGCACCCCGGCTACATCACTTACCAAAGAAGCCCTGAAAGACCTGGGCCTTGAAAATCAGGTGATGACCCGCAGCAAAAACATGTTTGCACTGGGTGTGGTCAACTATCTTTTCAGCCGGCCGCTCGATAACATCATTGCATTTATCGAGAAAAAGTTCGGCAAAAAACCGGTCATGGCTCAGGCCAACAAGCTGGCCCTTGAAGCCGGCTACAATTTTGCCGTGAGCACAGAGCTGATGGGCCCCTCCATCATCATCCCGCCGGCCAATCTGCCAAAAGGAACCTACAGAAACATCGACGGGAACACCGCGGTGGCCTGGGGACTGCTGGCAGCGGCAGAAAGAAGCGGCAAAAAGCTTTCGCTGTGCTCCTACCCTATTACACCTGCATCCGAAATCCTTCACGAACTGTCGGCCCGCAAAGACATGGGCGCCATCGTTTTCCAGGCTGAAGACGAAATCGCGGCGGTTTGCGCGGCTGTGGGAGCGGCGTTCAGTGGCAACCTTTCCGCCACAACAACCTCCGGCCCCGGTGCATCATTGAAAACCGAGGCTATGGGCCTGGCCGTAATTGCAGAATTACCGCTGGTGATGGTGAATGTGCAGCGTGCGGGCCCGTCAACAGGCCTGCCTACCAAAACGGAACAAAGTGATTTGTACCAGAGCCTGTACGGCCGGCATGGTGAGGCGCCTCTTGTGGTGATGGCCGCCAGCTCACCCGACGACTGCTTCTATTACAGCTATATGGCCGCTAAAATCGCCATGGAGAACACCACACCGGTCATTCTGTTGACAGATTCATACCTGTCGAGTGGCACCAGCCCGTGGAGAATTCCCAAAAACGGAGAGCTGCCTGAAATCAACATCCCGAAATTCAACAAACCGGCCGAAGAGTGGAAACCCTACCTCCGGCAGCCCGAAACCCTGAATCGCTACTGGATGAGCCCCGGCGACAAGGGCTTCGAACACCGCATCGGTGGCCTGGAAAAGCAGGAAATTACCGGCAACCTGACGTATGAGCCGCAGAATCACGAAAAAATGACAAAGATCAGGGAAGCCAAAATTCAAGACATCGCAAAAAAGCTGCCGCTGCAAAAAGTATTTGGAGCTGAATCCGGCAAATTGCTCGTAGTTGGCTGGGGCAGTACACACGGGGCCATCAATACCGCGGTTATTGAACTGCTCGAGGAGGGCGGAAAAGATATCGGGTACACCCATTTCAATTACATCAATCCGCTGCCCGAAAATACGGGGAAAATACTGGCCAGTTATGATCAGATCCTGGTCTGTGAATTGAACAATGGCCAGTTGGTCAATTTTCTGAGAACAAAATTTCCGGGCCTGAACTTCAGACAATATAACAAAATTCAGGGCCAGCCATTCTTCACATCAGAGGTTAAAGCCGCTATCATTAATACCCTAACAGAATAGCCATGCAGACAGATGTAAAAGAGAACAAAACTGAATTGACGAGGAAGGATTTCGTCAGCGATCAGGCGGTACGCTGGTGCCCCGGTTGTGGTGATTTTATGATTCTGGCCAACATGCAGAAAGCCTTTGCCCGCATGGACCACGAGAAACAGAACTTCGTAAACGTATCGGGTATCGGCTGTTCATCAAGAATAACCTACTATCTCGACACATACGGCGTTCACTCCATTCACGGACGCGCCCTGGCGGTGGCAACCGGCGTAAAACTGGCAAATCCGGAGCTGAATGTATGGGTATTTACCGGCGACGGCGACTGTATGGCTATCGGTGGCAACCATTTCATCCACGCCTGCCGCAGAAACCTGGATATGAATGTTGTGATTTTCAACAACAGAATTTACGGTATGACCAAAGGGCAGTCGTCTCCTACCACCCCCACGGGGTTGAAAACCAAGACGGCTCATGATGGCAGCATTGAAAACCCGTTCAACATCGGCGACATCGCCATCGGGTCGGGTGCCACGTTTTTTGCCCGTGTGCCCGACAACAACCATCAGCTGATGGAAGAGGTGATGATGCAGGCGTATCATCACAAGGGAACCTCAATTATCGAGGTACTGCAAAACTGTGTGATCTTTACCGACGGCATTCACGAACAGATTACCGGCAACGATACCAAAGATGATAACCAGCTTGTACTTGAACATGGCAAGCCAATGATCTATGGCAAGGACCAGAAGTTCGGTCTAAAAGTGAACGGTATGCGGCTCCAGTCGGTGCCACTGAACGGGAAATCGCCGGAGGAGGCTGGTATACTGATCCACGACGCGAACGAACCTGATTCTATAATGCACGCCGCCCTGGCAAAACTTCAGCTGCCGGAGTTCCCGGTTGCCATGGGAGTGATCCGGAACGCAGAAGCCCCGAGATACGAACAGGACCTGCACCGTGCCATAGACCGGGCACGATCGAAAAGCGAATATAAAACAGTGAGCGACCTGTTCCACAGCGGCAATACGTGGGATATCGGGTAATTTCCTGACGGGAAATTGCCTGTGAAACCGGTTGGTGAACCACGGCAGCGACAAACGCAGCTTGCCACCCGTTTTATATCCCCCTTTTCCGAAACACACAGATACCGGCACCTGTATACGATTACCGGTCTGTCTGTTTTTGGGCGATACCCATAAAGGTATATCCACCAAACCGCGGCACCTTTTCCATATAAAAGGTTTCGAGACTGGTGGTTTCCAACGGGCTGGATGCGATCATTTCGGATATCGGTTTGTTTAAATGGCATCCGTCTGCGATGCATTTCTGCACCGGGGTCAATACGTTCTGGATCCACCCGACCCCTCTGTCGGGGCTCAGGCCATGCTCTATAAACAGAAACTTTCCGTGCGGCACCAGCACCCGCGCGATCTCCTCAAGTGCCCTGCCGGCCGGAGTAACGGAGCAGAGGGTCCATGTACTCACAACCACATCAAACGATGCATCAGCATAGGGCAAATTGGTCGCATCACCCTGTTTCATGTCAATTTCGAAAGGGTAACCGTGATCGGTCCTTTTTTTCAGGATAGACGACATACCCGGGTTCGGATCTATTCCGCTCAGCTTTTGTACATCCGGCCCGTAAAACGGCAGGTTCAGCCCGGTTCCGATCCCGATTTCAAGCACATGGCCACTGGCATGCTCCAGAAGTTTCTGCCTGTAACCGGTAAAAGGGCCATCCGACATGCCCAGGTCCATTAACCTCGGAAATATGTATCTGGAATAGATTCCCATAAAAATTGCTGTTGCCTTTCCAACAATCCGTTACCGTATGCGTTTTGTAAACAAAGTTCAGACAAATGTACCACTGGTAACCGAAGCACGAAAACGCCAAAACTATTTATTATTTTAGGAGATCTATAAATCCCGAATGGCTCTGATTCGTTCGGTTCTGTTTGAAACAGTATATCACGTATTTCACATTGATTACAAAATTCATCTTCAGACGTTCACTATTCGCTGCAGTCGCGGTCATCTTGCTTCATGCCGGGCAATATGAGCAGGTCTATGCCTTTGAAGCAACCGGTACAGCGGAATCGAATGGCAGTGAATATGAGCTGTACCAGGATAAAGTGCCACCCAGGCCATCGGTAAGAAAAGTCCGTTTTGAAGGCAATGACACCTATCCGGCCATGGTTCTGCAGGAAATTATTGCAACTGAAGCGCCCGGATTCTTCAGAAAGCTGCTCTTCTGGAAAAAAGAAGGATTTGAATATGCCGAAAACGAGTTGCGCAGGGATGTGATCAGGATCCGGAATTTTTATAACCGCCGCGGTTTTCTCGATGCAAGGGTACAGTATGATGTATACACCGGCAGGAAGCCCCACTTCCGGAATGTAATTTTTCTTATCACTGAAAACGAACCCATACGTATCGACAGCATACACATCCGGTTTAGAGCAGATGACGAAACCGTCGAAAGTATCACCAGCGACAGGAGCTATAACCGGGCCCTGCGGCAAAACCCGCTCAGAGAGGGGAACAGGTACGAGTTGATCCGTTTCCCGGATGTTGAGAACCTTTTTCTTGATACATTCCGTAACCTGGGGTATGCATTCCCGAAGATTTCCATGCAGGGGGAAGTCGACTCCCTTGCGAGAAGTGCCGTTCTGAACATCGAACTCGATCCCGGGCCCAAATCCTATTTCGACACATTTGAAGTGGAGGGTGCCGAAACCGTATCCGAAGATTACATTCTCCGGGAATCTGATCTGAGGCCCGGCGATATGTTTACGCAGAGAAAGCTGATAAATGCACGCCGGGAGGTATTCGGGCACCACCTGTTCCGTTTTGCAACTGTAGGCCTGCCCGAACAACCCCGCGACTCAACGGTACATGTGCTGATAAGGGTAAGGGAGTTTCCGTTGCGCAGTATTGAGTTGAGGGGTGGACTTGGCTCCGAAGAAATTGTTCGGGGGCTTGTATCGTGGACCCATCGCAACCCGTTCGCCACGGCCCACCGTTTCAGCGTTACCCTCAGGGGATCCTTCATTGAGCAGCGCGCCAATATGGAGTACCTGTTTCCTTATGTAATCAATACCTACGGCAGTTTTTCGGTATCACCATTCGCACAGAGGCTCAATGAAACCAGCTTCCTGCTGCAGAAAGGCGGGGTAAACAACAGTTATATCTACCAGTACCGGCAAAATTTGGTGGGTACCATCGGTTATGAATATTCGCAAAACAAATTGATTACCCGGAACACCGATGCCGCCCTGCCCGACAGCACCCAGTTTTTCAATGTATCTTCATTGCAGCTGAGCGGATTCTACAGCCAGTCGTTCATTGATCAGGGGCAGGGCTGGGCGATCCGTCCCAACGCCGAAATTTCCGGTTTTTTCGGTACGGGCACACTGCAGTTCGAAAAACTATCGCTCGATGTGCGCCGCTTCATCAACTTTTCACGGCGTACCCAGCTCGCCCTTCGCATCGATTCTGGCATCCTGTTCGCAAGGGAAATTGATCAGCTTCCGGCCAATATCCTGTTGTACACTGGTGGCTCAAACTCCGTTCGGGGCTATGGCAGAAATCAGGTCGGACCAAAACGGGCCGTATTTAACAGTGCGGGTGATTTCGAAACCTATCTGCCCGTTGGCGGGAGCTCAAGAATTACGTTTAACACCGAACTGCGCCAGGAACTCGGTTTTCTGATGCGCGGGTTCGGTATGGTAGTATTTCTTGACGGGGGCCAGGTGTGGAGCGACTATGACGACACCCGGTTACATGACCTTAAATTCGGTGCCGGTGCCGGCCTGAGGTACCGCTCCCCAATCGGACCGATCCGGCTCGACTTCGGTTACAAACTGAATCCCGACGATGAGGATCTGCAGATTTATGACGGTGTAGAATACGGCGGGCGGTTGGCGCGCTGGGGAATTCACTTCAGTATCGGACAGGCTTTCTGATGGAATCCACTGCAAAACATAGCACTGAGCAGAAAAAGCGCCGTATCTGGCCATGGGTTACCCTTTGTGTGCTGCTGCTGATGGTGCTGTTACTACGGCTGTCGCTCCGTTCAGCCCCTGTACTCGGTTTTGTGAAAAGCCAGATCGAAACCGCTGCCAATAACCAGCTGAACGGCACGCTTACCATCGAATCCATAAGGGGAGACCTCTGGAATCACCTGCTCATCACCGGAATCCGGTTACAGGGTGATCCCGGCCCTGATGAAGCCGGCACCCCCGGCCCCGACATTCTGAGAACCGATACCCTGCAGATCCGCTATTCACTGGGAGCCCTGTTCAGAAAAACGCTAAAAATTGATGAAATACGGTTGGTAAACCCGGTGATCAGCCTGAAAGAGCATGCCGACAGCACCTGGAATGTTGAACGGCTGATTCCCCCCGCAGAAAAAACAGATGAAGAGCCCGGTGAGTTGCCTGTGAGGCTGGAATTTGATCTCATCGATCTGAAAAACGGACTGATCACCGTTGAAAGCGCCCGTCTGCTCCCCGATACCACCCTCCGGCTCGACGAGATCGATCTTCAGCTGAGCGGCATGTTCCATGGCGACAGCTACGAGGCACAGCTGAGCCATCTGTCGATGCAGATCCATGAAGGGCGCCTCGAAGACCCGATCCGCTTCGAAACCGGTTTCTCTGCCGATGAAAATACCCTTACCCTCGATAAACTGGTGATCGCTACCGGCCGTACCCTTATTGAGGGCAGCGGGTCGTCGACCACCGATGGCGACGATATTACCGTGGATATGGAATCGCTGCCGGTGTCATGGCGGGATATCAGGGCCTTCGCAAAAGAAGCGCCCATCGCCGAGGATATCAGGTTCGGCCTGCACGTGAGCGGCAATCTCGACATGCTTCGGGTTGGGTTGACCGCATCGGCCACTGGCCTCGCCCAATTCGCGCTTCATGCCGATCTGGTACTGAAAGAACGGCAGGCACTTACCGGAGCCGAATTGCTCATTGAATCATTCGATGGCCCTCTGCTTACAGGTGAGCCGGATTCCCCCTCCCTGGAGCGGCTCCATCTGACTGTGATCGGAGATCTGCCGTTCGCTGCCTATGAACAGTCTTCACTGGAGTTTGGTACGGAGATAACCGGCATCAGAATTAACACCTGGACCATTGACAAAACCGAAGTGCGGGGCAGGCTGGCCGGCGGGCTTGTTCATGCAACCGCAGCTATACGCACAGACGGGCAGACGGTAACATCAGAAATAAGCCTGGCAGAAATCTTCGGCGAAGCCCCTGGCTGGGATGTGAATATTGTTTTCGAGTCCATCGATCCGGGTTACTGGGCAGCGGATGAGGGGCTGGCAGGTGATCTCTCCGGCACCATATCCATGAACGGTACCGGATTTGAGCCTTCTGATGTACCCTGGAATTTTGAGGTCAGGTTGCCGGAAGTAACCATCACCGGTTATGAAATCCGGTCATTCATGCTCGACGGGACCATTGACCGGAACACCGTCATATCGCGGATGGGGATGGACATAGCCGACGGCACCATTTCGCTGAACAGCGAGTACGGGTGGGCTGACGATAATCCGGGATACAACCTTGACCTGACCGTAGCAAGTATCGATCTGTCGTTGCTGCCCGGGCTGGAGGAGCACACTTCCGACATCAATCTCGGCTTAAGCGGATCCGGGAGGGGTATCGATCCGGAAACCCTTACACTGGAGGCCTCCCTTGAATTTCAACCATCAATAATAAGCGGCATCCGCATTCAAACCCTTGAAGCACCGGTTACCGTTTCCGGCGGATTCATTCATATCGACAGGGCAGAACTGAAAACCAGCCTTGCCGACGGAAGCCTGTTCGCCCGGCAGCATGTCAGCGATTTTGTACATCCGCAGAATCTCATTGAATTTGATCTCGAACTCAAAGATACCGGGCTGCTCACAAACTTTATTGATGCCGAATTTATACTCGCCAAAGGGGGTGTAACCGGTACCTACCGCCATGTGGATAATCTGCCACAGATCAATGCCGAGCTGAGCCTGAGCGATGTGCGCTTCGATACACTGAGCGCAGATGCAATATCGGGCAGCATCAACGCGGTTATCGGAGATTCCATCCCCTACTCACTTGATTTGCTGATCAAACAACCCGCTTATGGTGAAACGAGCCTGCAGAATATAACATTTGCAACCGATGGTATTCTGGTGGCTGAAACGGTTACGGGCAGTATCCGCCTTGAGCTGTTGACCGACAACCGGAGCGGCCTGACCACTGCCGGGGACTATTATGCGTCGGCCGATTCGGTTTTGCTTGATATCGGCACACTCTCACTTAGCGACCCCGACCGCCGGCTTGATCTGCAAAAACCTTTCCGGGTCTCCTATGTGAACGAACTTGTACGAATGGACAGTCTCCAGCTGGAGTCGGATGATGGAGCATCTCTGCTTTTCTTTTTTGAGCAGTATGGCGAAAAGGAGTTCAGAAGCCAGTTCAGGGGCAGGGATGTAAATCTCGGGTATCTGCAGAGCAGTATTCTGGGTGAGCAGATTTTTGCAGGCATCTACGACGGGAACCTCGAGCTGAATATCAATAATGATGAGCTGTATGTTCACGTTGACGCGCTGATCAGCGGGTTTGAATTTAACGGGCTCAGCCTCGATACCATCTCAGTGAATGTTGATATTGATGATGAGCGCCTCGATGCACTGCTCAGAATAACAGATGCTTCCGGGGAGCTGATAACCGGGCATCTGAGTACGCCGTTCCTGCCGGGTGATCCGATAACCTTCGATGATGCCTTTTTTGAGGAGCCTGTATCTGGATCATTCCGGTTAATTGATACGCCGCTTTCCCGTTTTCCGGATTTTTTAGCCTATAACAACCTTGAGGAACTCTCGGGCACCATCGGCGTCTTTGCAGAACTCACCGGGCAGGCCGGATTGCCCGTATTTGTAGGCAGCGCTTATCTGTATGAATCCAGGATTTCGAATGTGGAAATAGACAGTTCACTTATAACCTGGCAATACAATCACGAAGAGGGGAATCTCGGATTCAGCGGATTCGTTAAATCCCTGGGCCAGAGGGCCGCCGAAATTGCGGGTACCATTCCGTTTAAACTTGACCTGAAACAATTCACTGTTCTGGAACCCGATGAGGACGATGAAATAAATGTCCGGATGGAAACCGATGCGTTCAACATCGCAGCCTTCAATGAGTTTCTGGATCCGGCCTCACTCAGAAACCTCCGGGGACGACTGAACTCCGAAATCGACATCAGGGGTACCATTGTCGATCCTGTGGTATCGGCAGATGTAAGCCTGAACAACGGGGCTGTAATGCTTGTTGATAATAATGTTGCCCTTACCGACATCCGCACAGACATGTCATTCAGAACCGGAATGCTCACCATTAACCGGCTGTCGGCTGAAAGTGCCGGCAGTTTTGACCTGACGGGTACCATCGCATTCAATGGTTTTGAGCCCGGTGAAATGGACCTCCGGGCCAATGCCAGGAATTTCCGCGTCTACAATACCCGTGATCTGAATGCGCTGATTACTACCAGTACACGTCTGACCGGCGATGTTTATAGCCCGAAACTGTCCGGCGATCTTAAAATTGAAAGAGGGCACCTATACCTCGACAATTTTGGCGAACGGACCATTGAAGATGTTGTACTCGAGGATGAGGAAGAAGAGAGTGATCTGTTTGCCGAAATTTTTGATGCCATGACCATCGAATACACGCTGGAAATGGACAGGCGGTTCTGGGTACGTAACAGAAGCCGGCCGGAAATAGCAATGGAACTGCAGGGCAACCTGGATGTTGTGAAATACCCCGGCGAAGACATACAGCTGTTCGGCACCATGGGCACCTCGCAGGGATATGCCCAGCAGCTTGGCAAGCGGTTTGACCTGGAGCGGGGCGATATCCGCTTTTCCGGGCAGGCCGATAACCCGGAACTCGACATCCGCACCATCTATCAGCTCCGGAAACCCGAAGAGATCAAAATATGGTACGAAATCGGTGGCACCGTTGAGAATCCGGAGTTCACTTACTCGTCCGAGCCGTTGATGGAGCTGCAGGATATTATCAGTTATACGCTGTTCGGCAGGCCGTTCCACGCGTTGCAGGGCTGGGAGCGAACGGTTGCCGGCGGTACCGGCGAAGGCACCAGCGCAGCGGATATCGCCATGGATATACTGCTGGACCGTGTAGAAACACTTGCCGCCGACCGCCTGGGCATCGATGTGATCGAAATCGACAATACGCGTCAGGGCGGCAGCAGCGGTATGACCATAAAAGCCGGCAAATACATGACCGACCGGCTGTTCCTGGCCATATTGCAGGAACTCGGCGGTGGTGCCAACAGCCAGTTCATCATCGAATACCTGCTCCGCACCAACCTCGAGCTCATATTCACCGGCAGCAACGATTTCCGCACCGGTGTTGATGTGCTCTGGAAACTGGATTACTGAATCTCCTGACGTCCGCCTGCGCCCAACGAAACCGGGCCCCCAACGTCATCCTGAGCGCAACGGAACGAAGTGGAGTGAAGTCGAAGGACATGGGCTCAGCTGCGCTGAGCCGGATTTAATCCGCATTTATGACCTTTCGATTCTGCAGTACTGTTTTTATACCCAACCCGGGCGATGATACGGTTGCCCGAATTTTAATACCATGCAGCACGCCACCGAGGGACTTCCGTCCCTCCACGTGCTTCGACTTCATCCCGGCAAGCCGGGATTGCGCTCAGCATGACGGGGGGGCGGGGTGGGAGCGGGATTCAGAATGCTTTGAACCGTTTGAAAGCCTCCCTTTCAAGTTTCTCCCGGTGATCGGGGTGTGCGATATCGATGAGCAGCCGTGCGCGCTGACGCAGATTTTTTCCATACAGATCGGCAATTCCGTATTCGGTAATCACGTAGTGCATGTGCGCCCGCGTGGTGACCACACCGGCCCCTTCTTTCAGGAAGGGTGTAATCCGCGATACGCCTTTGTTGGTAGCGGATGGCAGCGCGATGATCGGCTTGCCCCCTTCGGAAAGAGATGCGCCGCGGATGAAGTCCATCTGCCCGCCCACACCGCTGTAGTGGTAGGTTCCGATCGAATCGGCGCACACCTGTCCGGTAATGTCGATCTCGATGGCTGAATTTATGGCAACCACCCTGGGATTGCGCCTGATTACCGCCGTATCGTTCACATAAGCTACATCCAGCATTGCTACCTGCGGATTGTCGTCGATGAAGTCATACAGCGCTTTGGTACCCATCACAAAACTGGCCACGATCTTGCCGGGGTGAATCCGTTTCGCCTCACCGTTGATAACCCCGCTGTTCACCAGTTCCATTACGCCATCGGAGAACATCTCGGTGTGAATGCCCAGGTTTTTATGGCTTGTAAGGGCGGCAAGTACCGCATTGGGAATCGAGCCGATGCCCATCTGCAGGGTCGCCCCGTCTTCGATCAGGGATGCGGCGTACCGGCCTATGGTCATCTCCAGCTCGGTCGGTATGCCCGGCGAGTATTCCAGCAGCGGAACTGACCCGTGTACGGCATAATGGATATTGTTGGTATGGATGAGCCCGTCGCCGTGTGTTCTCGGCATGTGCGGATTGATCATCGCAATAACAATCTTCGCGGTCTGTACCGCGGCCCGGCTTACATCTACCGATGTACCGAGCGTGCAGAAACCGTGTTTGTCGGGCGGGGAGACGGTTATAAGGGCAACATCCAGCGGCAGGATGCCCTTTCTGAACAGAATGGGGGTTTCGCTAAGGAATATCGGAATGTAGTCGCCACGCCCTTCGTTCACCGCTTTTCTGACGTTGCCGCCAACAAAAAGGGCGTTGTGGAAAAAATTGTCCTTGTACTGCTCATCCGTATACGGCGCGGATCCTTCTGTATGAAGATGAATAATCTCGACATTCCGCAGCTCGGGTGCCCGGGCCGTCATGGCTTCGATCAGGATGGAGGGTGCAGCGGCAACACTGTGAATGAATACGCGGTCGCCCGACTTGATGACGGAAACGGCTTCTTCTGCTTTTACGATTTTCATAATAATATGATGAATACGTCAATTAATCGGGATTAATAATCTAATAAGGATATTATTTATTTAAATAGCCAAAATCAATGGCTGGATTATGCCTAATGGACGGTTGAAAGCAGACAGGATTACAGGATGGGGTTTGCAGACCGGGAAAGAGCTCCTTTGATATTCCGAATTTTTCTCGGTTATCAATCTTAAAATGTAATTGAGTCATGTTTTACTTACTATCAAGTGATTTTGAAAAGGCTTAAAAGCAGGAAACAGGTATCGATCTGAAGCTGTTAAATAATGTGTTGACTATATATATATATATATATAATAATACTCCACTAATAAGTAACTTAAGCTGCAGTAAATATGAAAACTAAACTGTTAACTTTTGCTTTACTATAATCGATTCTGCCATTTATAATCGCTTCTGGAGAAACACCGGAATTAACAGAAGTGGAAAATATTACCTGCATGGAAATTGGGTTCAGCTTGACAGGAACTCTTTTGTTTTCTGATTGCTATGCTGGTGGGCCAGGTGCTAGTAGTTGTACTGTTTCACAATGTTCCGTTACATGCATTGAGGGATTTTATGCCTGTTGTAGATTGGGTGGGGGTTGTTATTGTGAAGAATATGGAAGCGGACCTGGTGATGAAGAGGATGAAGAAATTGATCCATAATACCTTGCCTAATTCATTACAATTGTGAAACGAAACATTTACCGAATTCTTTATTGCCTGATCCTGCCGTTATGCATTTCCTGCAATGCATCTAACGGCAGTGATGGCAATTTGGAATGCAGCATAGTACTTTCGAATTTCGAAATCCTTTTGGAGGATCCGATTGAAATAGATCTAAGCAAGTTACTAGATCTAAAAATCTTCAATGGTGACATTTACTTTAATCAGGCCATTTTGGGTGCAGTTCCGGTCTTCAACATTAAAAACAAAACATTCAAAACTATAGGAGTTGAAGGGAAGGGACCCTATGAATTTATTTCACCAAGAATATTTTTGAATGATAATATGTTATTTATACATGATTCATATTATTCCAAAATATCCGTCTACGATATAATTAAACAGGAATTTATACATGAAGCTGCCACAGATCAGTCTCAATTCCGGGTATCCGGAAAGAAAATAATACATGCCGATTCTGACACGATATATATACTTACAGCAAATCGTGCTGACCCAAGCTTTAGCGTTACCGGGCGAATCCGTTCCACCTTTCTTGCGCTGGACTGGGAAATGAATGTTATTGATTCTCTGTATTCATTCATAAACAACCGAACGATATCACATTTTGAAAACGGCAACGATGTCGGATTTGATTTCCCCTTATTCAGGAACTTAATTATAAAGGCAGTAGGGTCGGACTTATTAGAATTTGACACCAGGTATTTTGGTTACCGATTGTTTGGTGAACAGCGAGAATATAATGAACTGGATTTTACTTATGTGCCCGATTACGATGCATTTATCACAAGATTGAAAGACTCAATGATCAATCAGGAAACCAGGTTACCTTTGTATCATTTTGAAAAGGCCCTTGAAAATATTGATTTGCCACTCGAGGCCGCATATGAGGATCTTATCACGAGTACTGATTATTTCGCATTCAAATTGTTCATGGCAGACTTTAATGGGTATTTGCTGTATGACATCAAAAGTGAAGAAAAACAGATTTTATGCGTAAATCCCGAATACAATATGGTTTATATGGATAATGACTACAAGTACTGGGTTAGAAACCAGGGGGGCATCAATTTTTTCTTGTTTAGAAGTAAGATTGATGATCTCAATGCATATGTTAGCCGGTGGTAAAGGATTTAT
>RECM01000016.1 GCA_007694035.1 Balneolaceae bacterium | reverse complement strand
CTGCGGTTTACGGTTTACAAGTGAGACTATTTGAAGGAAGTAATTAAATGTATGGTGTTTTCGGCAAATTTTTTGCAGGTAAATTCCCCGGATTCATCTCACCGTATTATTTGAATGGCTGACTCCTCAGGAATCCGATATGGTAAATACAGCGTTCTTTACCCTACGGGTACGGGTGCCTTCAGTCACTTCCTCAAGAATCAATTTCTGTGATTGCGGCTTTGTAAAAACATCCTGTATATCACGTATCAAACCGAATGGGATCTGCTCCGACAGGAAAAGCTGTTCCCAGTGGGTTCCATTCTGACGGCTGATCGCCCGGCCGATCACTTCATTCAGTTGCTCGCGGCGTGCTACACGGTTCCGGTTTGTGCTGAAGTCGGGATTGCTGGAGAGTTCGGCAATGTTAAGGGCCTCGCAGAGCTGAGTGAACTGCCTGTTGTTACCTACCGACAGCACCAGCCATTTTCTATCGAGGGTTAGGTACATGTCGCCATATGGAGCGATATTCGGGTGGCAGGAACCGATGGGCTGGGGGATGTGGCCTGCCATGAGCCAGTTGGTTGCCTGGTTGGCCAGTGAGCTAACGGCAGCGTCAAAAAGCGAAACATGCACCCTGCAACCGCGGCCATGCTGCATACGCCGCATGAGGGCGCACAGAATGCCCTGTTTGAGCTGGTGGGCCGCAAGGATATCGATCATCGCCACGGGCATTTTGAGGGGTTTGCCGCCCTTCTCGCCGTTCATGTACATAAATCCGCTTTCTGCCTGCAAAACCACATCGAAGGCCGGCCTCGGATCATCCTCGCCAAAGCCAGTCAGTTCCGCATAGATTAACCGGCTGTTCACAGCCCTGAGCATCGGATAATCGAGCCGCAGCTTGCGGGCATCGCCGGGCTTAAAATTTGCAATAACCACATCGGCAGCGGCAGCAAGATCAAGAACCTGCCGGTAGTCGCCTTCGTCCCGGAAATCGAGCAGCATCGTTTTCTTGCCGTAATTGGCAGAGGCGTAGTAGGCTGAGCAGGGTGCATCGGGTGGTTCAGATGGCAGTTTCCAGGTGCGGGTAACATCCCCGCCGGTGCGTTTATTTTCGATTTTAGTGACCCGGGCGCCCAGCTCGGCGAAAAACGTACCAACCAGCGGTCCGGCCAGCACACTGGCTATCTCGAGCACTTTGAGTTGTTCAAACATGGAAGGGTTGATGACGGTTGCGTAACGGGTCTCTCCGGGTACATCCTGATGGGTATATACCGGCTTCGGGTGTCGGGCAAAATTTACCAAATTTCACATCACAGTTCTGTATAAAAAAGCCGTTTTTCACGTACTTTGATTCCCGATGGTCGCTTTTCAGGCTAAGATCACCATTTGCCGAACTATGAAATGGCATGCGTTGACGGCTCGATATTGAACGGGGCCGCCCACTGCTCAGAACATCACAGAACGGGACAGGAATATCGGTTGAACGCAAGAATTCATATAAACGCCAGGGATAACGCTGCGCAAATGGCATATCCGGGAAATGCCTTAACCGGGCCTTCGTGGAGGTCACATTGCGTGCGTGTGGTGCTGATCATGATCTTTCTGTTGCTGATGCCGCCAGATATGAACGGTGCAATGGCCCGGCAGGCAGAAGGCCAGATTGAACGTGATGAATATGCTGTTACCGGCACGATCAGAGCGTACAGGTTAACGGCGGCCGAGCGGATCGTTCCCGACGGCAGGTTGGATGAACCCGTATGGGATCGGATCCCGGCCGTAACCGGTTTCAGGCAACAATTTCCCGTAGAGGGGGCAGAGCCAACGCAGCCAACCGAGATACGCATCGCCTACGACAGCCAGTACCTGTATATCGGTGTCTGGCTGTACGACGATCCCTCGGGTATCAGGGCCTACCAGAAACGCCGGAACCAGGGCCTGGGTGCCGACGACCGGTTTATGTGGATTCTGGATACTTTTAACGACGGCCGGAATGCCTATTTTTTTGAGATCAACCCGGCAGGGCTTATGGGCGACGGCCTGCTTACCCTCGGGCAGGGTAGGAATCTGAACAAGGCATGGAACGGCATTTGGGATGCCGGAGTACGCATTACGGATGAGGGATGGATGGCCGAAATCCGCATCCCGTTCAGAACCCTCGATTTCAATCCGGATCAGACCGATTGGGGAATCAACTTCCAGCGTACCATCCGGCGGAAGAATGAGGAATTGGTCTGGATGGGATGGCGGCAGAATCAGGGTCTTTTCAGGCCGCAAAATGCCGGCCAGCTTGTGGGGCTGGAGGGTCTTACACAAGGTCTCGGCCTGGAAGTGAGGCCCTATATGAGTGCGAAACCGGCCCGGCAATGGACTCCGGCAGGAGGCCGGGTTGAGCAGTTCGTCAGCGACGCTGGTTTCGACATCACCTATAGTGTTACCCCGGGCCTGAGAACATCATTGACCGTGAACACAGACTTTGCCGAGGTGGAGGTGGATCAGCGACGTGTTAACCTGACCCGTTTCCCGCTCTTTTTCCCCGAACAGAGAGATTTTTTCCTGGAGGGCAGCAGCCTCTTCAGTTTTGCATCAGCCAGCGGAATTTACCCGTTCTTCTCACGCCGTATTGGCCTCGTGAGAGGCTCTCCGGTTCCCATCCTGATCGGGGCCAGGGCCATTGGTCGCCTCGGTCATACAGGCATCGGCTTTTACCAGATCAGGACCGGCATGAGCGAGCTGAACGAAGAGGATTTCACGGTTGCAAGGGTGGTACATAATGTGGGGCAGGAGA
>RECM01000206.1 GCA_007694035.1 Balneolaceae bacterium | reverse complement strand
CGGTGCTGTTGGTATGCTTTTGAACAATAGAACAATAGAATAGGGAATAGGGAATGTGGAAGTGGGGAATGGGGGTTTTGGGCATAATCCCGGGGATTTACCGGGATTTTTGGACAGGTCGGCTTTTGAATTAGGGATCTGGGGAGCAATAGAGCAATTGAGTTCGGAAGTAAGTGGGTCAGGGTGGAGTCTTGAGATAGGAACGCGCCCCAACTTTTGCCTTTTGCTTTCTGCCTTTTCGCCGCCTTTTCGCCGCCTTTTGCGTCTTGTGTCTTGCGTCTTGCGTCTTGCGTCTTGCGTCTGAAAATCAATTACAGGCACATATCAAGCCATGATGAATCCGTGTTCTTCGACTTCGTCCCGGCAAGCCGGGACTGCGCTCAGAATGACGTGGAGGCTGGGGGTGAGGGGGGGGTGGCAGGCAATCGGGCGGACTGTCATTTACTAATAGCCGGCAGTTTCATATACTGATTGGAGATGCACTGTTCAGTAAATCCATCCTGATATGCCAGAATCCATCAACCCAGCGAACGGCGATCTGATAGCCGGCTATGACGAACACTCAGACTCTGATATTAACAGCATTCTCACACAGACAGCCGCACAGCAACGGCGATGGATAACAACGGCTTTCCCCGAACGGGCCGTTCTGATGAACAACGCGGCAACGGTACTGCGCACCCACCGCGACGAGTATGCCCGCCTGATGACACTCGAGATGGGAAAACCGATTGCTGCCGCGAGGGCTGAGGTCGACAAATGCGCATGGGTGTGCAAATACTACGCCGAACATGCGGAAAGCTTCCTAAAATCCGATACCATCCGTACCGACGCGTCCGACAGTTATGTAGCCTACCGGCCGCTTGGCATCGTTCTGGCGGTTATGCCCTGGAATTTCCCCTTCTGGCAGGTTTTCAGGTTTGCCGCGCCGGCCCTGATGGCCGGTAATGCCGGTATTCTGAAACACGCATCCAACGTAACCGGATGCTCGCTGGCCATCGAGGATGTGTTCCGGAAGGCTGGTTTCCCCGAAAACCTGTTCCGGTCGATCATTGCCGGAAGCAAACGGATGGACCGTGTGATCGAACATCCCCTGATAACAGCGGTTACGCTCACCGGAAGTGTGCCGGCCGGTAAAGCGGTGGCTGCAAAAGCCGGCTCACTGCTCAAAAAGACCGTTCTGGAACTGGGCGGCAGCGACCCCTATATCATCCTCGGGGATGCCGACCTGGATAAGGCCGTGCCCGCCTGTGTAAACAGCCGGCTCATCAACAACGGTCAGAGCTGTATTGCCGCCAAACGTTTCATCGTCGTTGAATCTGTTTTGGAAGAGTTTACACAGCGTTTTGTGCAGCTGATGAGGGAGAAAAAGATGGGCAATCCGCTGGACGAAAGCTTTGATATAGGTCCGCAGGCCTCGGCCAGCCTGCGCGATGAGCTGCACGACCAGGTTCAGCGCAGCATTGCCGCGGGTGCGAAATGCGTGCTCGGCGGCAACATCCCCGACAGCCCCGGGTCCTGGTACCCGCCTACCGTGCTCACGCATGTTACCAAAGGCATGCCCGCTTTCGATGAGGAGGTGTTCGGGCCGGTTGCCGCCATCATCGCAGCGAAAGATGAGAAAGAGGCCATCAGGCTGGCCAACGACAGCATTTTCGGGCTCGGGGCATCCGTGTTTACCCGTGATGTTATCCGGGGGAAAAAGATCGCCGAATACGAACTGGAAGCGGGATGCTGCTTTGTGAACCAGTTTGTAAAATCGGATCCGCGGCTGCCTTTCGGCGGTATAAAAGAGAGCGGCTACGGACGGGAACTATCCTGGTTCGGTATCCGCGAATTTATGAACATCAAAACAGTGTATATCAAATAGGTACAGCGCCGGCCCTTCTGAAGTGTGCTGGGTACAGGTTACAGAATGCCGGAAGCAGGTCGCCTGATGAGGGTAACAGACTGCCGGAAGCGGGTCGCCTGATGAGGGTAACAGCCTGCCGGAAGCGGGTTGCCGGATGAGGGTAACAGGATGCCGGAAGCGGGTTGCCGGATGGGGGGTAACAGCCTGCCGATTCACCGTACATCCGAAAGATTCAGCTCAACCAGGTTGTGCCCCTCTATGAAATAGAGACGTGACCCGTTCTGAAACACATCGGCGGCCGTGTTCAGATCGGCAAGTACCTGCAGATTGGAATCGAGCAGTACGCTCCGGCTCTCTGTTGTATTTCGGATCAGGTAATACCCCGGTCCGGCCATATAGAGAACAAACAGGTCGTCGCGGGATATATCATCGACCAGTTCAAAATCGTAATTGAACGTCAGTATAGTACCGGTGTTGGTTATAACATAATGATTGTCGCGGTCGAAAGCGGCCATGCTGTAGTAAACGCCTTCAATCTCCTGTCTGAAAACCTGGCTGCCAATGAAATTCATCAGATCACCGTTACCGAGCTCACCCGTTTCACGTTCGTGCAGCAGCTCTCCGTCCGTAACGGAATACCTTGCGATCCGGTCCCTGAAAACCATCAGTATGGTATCCCCGTCGACATCAAAACCCCGGATAAAATTACGCCTTTCACTCTCAATGTACGTTTTAAAGACCTCATCACCGGTTTCTGCATCATAAGCAGCCAGAAAAGGTGATCCGGTCGCAATTCTGTATGGCCCCATATAGGCCGAGCCGCTGTTGACCATACAGACGAGGTCATTGTGATACCAGATGAACGACATTCCTGCCTCCCGGCCTTTCAGCGGCTGTTGCCAAAGCGTGTTCCCCTGCAAATCGAGCTTCACCAGGTCGTTCGCAGAGGCCATCAGAATGCCTTCATCGTCTGTGAGTACGTTCGAAACCACATCGGTGATCACGTCATAGCCGGTGGCAATCGTATAATGGCCGGTCATAAGGCCTGCCGCAATGCCGATAACGTTGGCGGCAATGTTCATGCTGAAGTCTTTCTTGCCCGTCCTGGTATCGTAGCTCCAGCCACTGCCGTTCCTGGGGTCAATGGTGTGCAGGCCGCCGGCCACCACGATCAGGGTGGTATCGTTGATGCTGATCACATCATTCCAGCTGTATTCACGGTTTACCGGCCGGCGCCACAGCAGCGACCCGTCGTTAAAATCAATGCCTTCGAGCATATTCTGCCGGTTTATGCCCGGCCGCAGACGATATCCCATGCCCACATTGTGGCTTCTGTCGTAGTGGTAAAAAACAGTACTTACATCGCGCAGCCTTTTTCCGGTATGCAGATCGATCAGAATGCTGTTCCTGCCGGAATACCGCATCAGGTAACCGCCGAGCTGAAGGTATTCATCCCGCTCGTACGATACCGGCTTCTCCCATACGATCTCTCCGGGTTCGGGATTAAAAACCGCTATGCGCCCGTTGTTCTTCATTGATTTACCACTCTTTCGGGTGCCCCTGAACTGAATGGTCATCAACCCCGACATACTGTCGGTATAGACGTGGTGAATCCGGTCGTTAAACGTGTACTCCACAGCCGGAATGTTATCAAGGCTGATGTAGCCAGTGCCCAATGTGCGCTCGCTTGTAACCATGGTTACCGGCCTCGACGGTACGCAGGCGGCAGCTGTAATAAGGAAAATGATACCGGAAAGGCCCAGGCCGGATAGGTGATTACATTTCATGCGCTCATATTAAAAAGAGGGACTCAATGGTTGCCATGCTTGTCTCACTTCAGGATCATGAATACAATCATGAATACAATAACGTGTATAAAATCAGCCGGGAAATCCGTCAGCTACAATTATCCTCGCCCTGGCCGCATCCTTTCGCACCGCCCGTGCCTGAATGTAATCATCAGAGTCGTACCACCGCCTGGCGCTGTCGTACGATGGAAATTCAAGTATCACAATCCGGCCGGTTTTCCAGTCGCCTTCGAGCGTTTCGACCTGGCCTCCCCTGACAATAAATTTCCCTCCATAGGCAACAAGCGAGGCGGGGGTCAGTTTTTTGTAGGATTCGTACTGATCGGGATCAGTTACTTCGACGTCAACGATTACGTAGGCGGGCATAACATGCAGATGTAGTTTAGGGTACGATGGTGATAATAACCGGAACCGCACATAAAACCAACGGCAATATTTGCGGACTGCACTGAATTCAGAAGCCCGGACTCACTGCTCTGAAAAAATTTCGCCAAACCCCCGGCGTATATGAATGGCGGATACATGGATAAATGAGGGGGCGGCAACGGATATCAGGTAACCGTAAACGAACAACTTACAATAAGCACCGGATAGCGGAAACTATCTGCGCAGCAGCTACAGCCCGACTTCTTCAGCGTACTTTTGACCGGGAATGGAATCGGCGATCACTTTTGCCGGCTCGTTGCCAAGGCCCATCAGTACAGTACGCGGCTTGTGGTTACGGGCCTCTTCGGGGGTCATCTGGGCATAGGAGATAACGATGATGCGGTCGCCAACACTGGTAAGACGGGCGGCCGGACCGTTCAGGCACACATCACGCTTGCCGCGCTCACCGGGTATGGTGTAGGTCTCCAGGCGGCTGCCGTTATTCACGTTCACAACCTGAACCTTCTCATAGGGCAACAATCCGGCAATATCCAGCAGGTCTTCATCGATGGTAATGCTCCCTTCGTAATACAGGTCGGCCTGCGTTACAGTAAGCATGTGAAGCTTGGATTTGAACATTTCGATCGTCATGGTCTCAGGAAGTATTAAGAAATCTGTTTGAAGTCGGTAATCAGGTTATCGATAAGGCGCGTCGGGCCGTTATAGACGGCGCCGGCCACGATGTATCTGTTGCCCGGTACAATATGAACAACAGGTTGCAGGTCTGAAAAATTCACCACCGAAAGATAATCTATTTTTAAATCATTTGCTTTTAACCGTCTTTCCTGCTCATCCACTACTTCGGATACCGCCAGTTCCGGGTGTCCGGTCAGTTTCCCGCAAATCATTGTAAGGGCATCGTATAACAACGGGGCTCTCTTTCTCTCCTGCCTGTTCAGATAGGTGTTCCGGCTGCTCATGGCAAGCCCGTCGGCCTCCCGAACCGTTTCACCGATGAGTAAACGTATGGGATGGTTGAATTCTTGTACCATGCGGTCGATCAGCACGAACTGCTGTATATCTTTCTGGCCGAATATGGCGAGATCGGGCTGGGTGATATTGAACAGCTTGTTTACAACCTGCAGCACTCCTGCGAAGTGGCCCGGGCGGGACTTCCCGCACAGGTGATCCGTAAGCCCGGCAATCGTTAAGCCGATGGCCTGTTCGGCCGGGTACATCTCCTCAACATCCGGATAGAATACCAGGTCTGCTCCTTCCTGTTCACAGATCTGCCGGTCGTAATCACGGGTCCGCGGGTATTTTGAATAATCCTCATTCGGGCCAAACTGGGTAGGGTTCACAAAAACTGTGACCACCACAAAAGAGGCCTGTTCCTTCATTTTCCGGATCAGATGCACATGCCCGTCGTGCAGGGCGCCCATGGTTGGAACCAGGCCGATCAGTTCGCCGCGTGCCCTTACCGCGCTCAGCTCGTTTCGAACACCGGTAATGGATAGTACTTCTTTCATATATATAAAAACGGCATGGTGTTACCCATGCCGTTGTAACTAACAATTTTGGATGGCCCGGTTTCAGACACTTCGGTTTACATCAAAGTTCTCCAGGTTTTTGATCACTTTCTGTACAAACGTGCCGCCAAGGGCGCCATCGATAATGCGGTGGTCGTAGCTCATGCTCAGATAAATCATATGGCGAACGGCGATCACATCACCAACCTCGGTTTCCATCACCATGGGCCTTTTCTGGATCACACCGGTACCGAATATGGCCACCTGTGGCTGATTGATAATCGGCGTGCCCATCAGGTTGCCAACGCTGCCGTAATTGGTAAGGGTAAACGTGCCGCCTACAAGGTCGTCGGGCGACAGTTTTTTGCTGCGCGCTTTTTCGGCCAGATCGTGGGTGGCCCGTGCCAGACCGTGGATGTTCATCTCGCCCGCGTTTTTGATAACCGGCACGATCAGTCCGCCGGTACCCGATTCGCCGAGTGCAACGGCGATACCATAGTTGATGTCGCGCTTGAGCAGGATATTCTCGCCGTCGACCGAGCTGTTGATGAGCGGGTACTCACGGATGGCCTGAATGGTGGCCTCAATAAAGAAAGGAGTGAAAGTGAGCTTGAAGCCGTTCTCCTTGAAGAAACGGTCTTTGTGCCTATTCCGGAACTTAACCAGGTTGGTCACATCCGCCTCGCCAAAAGTCGTAACGTGCGCAGATGTCTGTTTTGAGCGGATCATATGCTCGGAAATGACCTTGCGCATACGGTCCATTTTCACGATTTCCACGTTCTCCGTCGGCCATTTTACATGAATCTCACCGGCACTGATACGCGAGGTGTCGGGCTTCTCCTTGGTGTCCATCGGTTTGCTGAGGCCCGGCGCTGCGGTTTTTTCCTCTTTTTCCTCTTTTTCCTCTTTTTCTTCGGTCTTTTTAGCGGCAGGAGCGGGTTTGGCTTCTCCCCTCGATTCGAGATAGTCGAGCACATCCTGCTTGGAGACACGCCCCTGAGCGCCGCTGCCCTCGATCTCCTCGAGTTCTTCCATGGAGATGCCTTCCTTTTCGGAAATGGACCTTACCAGCGGCGAGTAGAAACGTCCGTCGCCGCCCTTGCGCTGCGGCGGGGTATCGCCGGCGGGTTTGGCACCTTTGGCACTGCCCGATGATGATTCTTCTTCTTTGGGTTCATCTTCCTCTTCGGGTTCATCCTCTTCATCCGGCTCAGCAGCTGCTTTTTCCTGTTCGCCGTCTTTTGAGGCTTCATCCCCGGTTGCGGCCGTTTCTTCGTCCTCGTCTTCGTCTGCGGCTTTATCACCGTTTTTGGATGCGCTTGAAGCTACGTCACCGGCTTTTTCCGGATCGGTTTCAATAATCGCGATGGGCTTGCCCACCTCAACCGTATCGCCGGCCTCCGCAAGAATTTCGACAAGAACCCCCGATTCAGGAGCGGGTACCTCCGAATCGACTTTATCGGTGGCTATTTCGAGGATGGTCTCGTCCTGCTCGATATGGTCGCCGACTTTCTTCGACCATTCGATTACCGTTCCTTCCATGATTGACTCGCCCATCTTGGGCATTACCATTTCAATTCTTGCCATGTGCCGGTTTAACTTATTGAATTATTGTATGGATAATAACTATATCTGCGAAATATACGCACTGCAGCTAAAAAGTGCATTAGCACAGTACCTGGAAACACTTTCCCGTATAAGGTAAGCAATATCGGTCCAACAGGCACACATTCAGACGAAACGCCCGGTTTCGTAGAATGCCCGCGTTACTATTAATGTTCACGGCTGTTGCCCGGGCGTCGTTCGCGGGATAACAACGGTGGGCATTGCCCGCCATTTCTTATATTGACCTATCGTCATCATGCGAGTATGAATATTGTTATGAATTTCCAGGAAAAAAAAGCATCCCCGTTTCATCCCTGCTGGCTGCTCTTATTACTGCTTCTGTTCTTTGCTGATGCCGGTGCGCAGCATATCAGCCCTCCTGTATTCTCGCATGAAGGTGGTTTTTACAGCGAACCTTTTCAACTGGCTATAACGACTGAAGTGGAATCGGATGTAATCTATTACACGCTCGACGGGTCTGAGCCCGATCCCCTCACTTCACACAGCGATCTGCCCCTTCTGATAACCGACCGAACGCCTGAGCCGAACAGGCTGGTCAACATCCGGACTACGCTCAATACAACCTATGACCGCTACCGCTGGCATGAGCCTGACGGAACAGTCGACAAGGCCACCACAGTGAGGGCTGTGGCCGTATCGGCCGATGGATTGGTTTCGGAGGTTGCGACCCATACATACTGGATTGGTCACAACACCAGGTACTCCATGCCGGTTGTGTCGCTTGTATCCGATCAAGACCACTTCTTTAGTGATGAAACCGGAATCTATGTACATGGCAGCAGAATGAATTACAGCGGCCGCGGGCCGGATTGGGAGCGGCCCATTCATGTGGAGTATTTCAACCGGGCGGGTAACCGGATTCTGGGCCAGAACGCCGGGGTCAGGATTCATGGGGGATGGTCAAGAAATGCCGCACAAAAAACCCTGCGGCTCTATGCCCGCAGCGACTACGGGGTGAACCGTTTTTACCATCCGTTCTTCAGCGGTAACGGCCACAATGATTTTAACAGGCTTTTACTCAGAAATTCCGGCAACGATTTCGGGTTTACCATGTTCAGGGATGCCATGTCGCAGATGCTGGTCCGGCATATGAACATGGACGTGCAGGACTATGAACCGGCACTGGTCTTTCTGAACGGCGAATACTGGGGCATCCACAATCTGAGGGAGCGGTACGATCGTCACTATCTCGGGCGTACGCATGCGATCGACAGCGACCGGATCGACCTGCTGAGCTATATCCATCAGATCGGTGAAACAGAGATAAAAGAGGGGGACGACAGTGCGTACCTGGCAATGAAAGAGTACGCCATTGCCAATGATCTGAGTATTGATCAGCACTATGCACATGTTGCTGACAGGATGGATACCGGCAACTACACAGACTACTTCATTGCCCAGATTTATTTCGGAAACCACGACTGGCCGCATAATAATATCGACTTCTGGAGGTATAGAACCGATCCGTCCGGCGGGCCGGCGCACCCCGCCGACGGGCGTTTCCGATGGCTTCTGTACGATGTGGATATGTCGTTCGGGCTGGGATTCGGGGCCGGGTTGACCGGCTACACAAACCGCTCCGTTGAACATGCAACGCGGGAACACTGGTCAACCGGGCTGTTCCGTAACCTGCTTCAGAACGACGGATTCCGGCGGTCCTTTCTCAACCGGTTCATCCTGCACATGCAAACAACCTTCCACCCGGACCGGGCGCTCGGGTTCATAGAGGGATTCAGCCAGGTCTATGAGCCGGAGATGAGCCGCCATATTGAGCGCTGGCCGAATCATGAAAGTATGGAGGTGTGGCGTAACGATATTAATGTGATGCGAACATTCGCAGAAAAGCGCCCCGATTTCATACTGGATGAATTGAAGCTGATCTTCAACACAGGGGGGGATGAAACCATACACATCGGTATTCCCGATCCGGAAGAGGGATGGGTTGCCATTGAAGGCGTATATCTGGGTACTGACCTTCCCTTTGAAACCTTGCAGGCCGGCAACGGGATCTTCACTGCAGCCTTTCATTCGAATGTTCCGGTTCAGCTTACAGCCATTCCGCAACACGGTTTCGTCCACAGCGGATGGCTTGCCGACGGGGATTTTACAGATGCCGATACCCTCACTATTGTCCCCCGCGACGGCAAAACAATCCGGCCGCTGTTCACCACCGGTAACCGTGTACTGCTCCACTACTGGCATTTCAATGATCCGGCTAATCTTGCTGAACCGGCCGTGAGCACTGGCAATGCATTTATAAGCAGCACATACAATCCCGGAACCGAACTCACTGTTGAATCAGGGACAGATTTTTCCGGTTTAAATGCGCGGGGCAACAAAACACCGGGCAGGCACCTCCGGGTAACCAATGCCGCCGGTTCGGCCCTGATGCTTAGCCTGCCAACCACGGGTTACACCGATCCGGTTCTTTCTTTTGAGGCTGCCCGCTCGGGCGCGGGTGCCGGAACTCTTCAGTTCAGCTACAGCTCAAACGGCATCAGCTTCACACCATTTCACATGATCACCATACCCGAAGGCAGGTCCAGGGTATATGCCATTGATCTTTCTGATATACCGGCAGCATCCGCCAATCCTGATTTCCGGATCCGGATCGGTTTTGAGCCGGGCGACGGGGGCAGTTCAGGCTATAACGACTTCGACAATATCACACTTGAGGCTACGCCCACCGGTTCGGGAATCCATCTGCCCGCTGTCCGCGAATATACCTCCCTGCTGCGAATACAGGCAGGTTCAGAAACTGCAGAAATTGATCTGGCCGATCTTCTGGACCTCGGATCCGCTGCTCCGGTAACACTCGATGCCGTAGTTGTGATCGGCCAGCCCCTTCACACCGGAATTTCGGGCAACCTGCTCTCCATTGAGGCAGACCATACAGGTGAGTCGCTCGTCCGGATTACCGCAACCGCAGATCCTGATGGCGGTAACAACGATAATAGCGGTAACAGCGGCCAGGAACAGGTTACCGCACTGCATTTCAGGGTGTTGAGTTACCCGGAGCCATACCCGCTTTCCGGTGGCCCGTTTACATTCAACTACTGGGACCCGGACAATGAAGAGTATACATGGCCCGCCCACATGCTATTTGTTCAGAGCAATTTATCGGATCCCGGACCGGATACACCGATGTCGCACGCCTATCACATCCCCCATGATGACTACCACTCCGACGACAGCCACCTGACCGGATTCCCCTATGCCACTACCCGGCGCAGCAGGATCAATGGCCTGCATGATGAGGGGGTCGGGTTCATCAATACCGGCCGGGGCAGGGATGTGGGCGCCCTGATATTATCCCTCGATACAACCGGCGAGGAACAGGCTGAACTTTCATTTACCGCATCCACCAGGATCCGTAACTCCCGTCACTATGCCATACGGCTCCGCTACAGAACATCCATTGAGCAGGAGTTCCGCGACGTGCTGCATAACGGGGAGCCGGTTGAGTACCATCGCAGCTACACCGGCGATACCGGCGAACTGAGCCAGCTTTTTTATGGCATAACCCTGCCTGAGGAAATGATGGGCCTGCCCCTGGCCCAGCTGAAATGGAAATATTACCATACCGGCGGCCGCGATACCCACGAAAGCGGCGCGCGCGACAAGCTCTCTCTGAGTAATATCAGCCTGAATGCAGTGGCTGTTTCTATCGATGGTGATGCTGATCAAGATGAAACCCCGCTGCAAACACACCTGCTGCCCGGCTATCCCAATCCGTTCAACCCGGAAACGGTGATCCGCTATGAACTGGCTGAAGCCGGGCCCGTAACTGTCGATGTTTTCGATATAACTGGCCGGAGAGTGGCTGTACTCGTCAGTGCCGATCAGACCGCCGGACGGCATCATACCATTTTCAATGCGCGGCACCTTGCCAGCGGTGTCTACCTCATACGCCTGCAATCGGCCAGCCGGCAGGATGTGACCAGGGTGATGCTGATCAAATAATTGTATTTTCTATTACTTATTAATTTACAATTACTTAAAATCGATCCGCTTAATGTTCAAACCATTTATACACTGCATTTATTTACGTTTGTTATTTTCCGGATTTCAGTCAGTAATAATTTTTATTCGTATTTGATGAATCCATTGATGCATCCATACTTCTGATTCATTAAATTCGGCTACTTAAGAATCGGCAACACCTACCTCTAACACTCCGGTACCGGACCATTAAATCATGGAAATAAAGGATCTTAAGCGGGATACCGCGACCATCCGATTTGCAGGTGATTCAGGCGACGGCATACAGCTCACGGGATCACAATTCACCAACACCACAGCCCTGGCAGGTAATGACCTGAGCACGCTGCCCGATTTTCCGGCCGAAATACGCGCCCCGGCGGGTACAGTTGCCGGGGTCTCCGGGTTCCAGATCCACTTCGGCAGCCGGCCCGTACATTCGCCCGGCGATCTGTGTGATGTACTCGTGGTGATGAACGCGGCTGCACTCAAGGCCAACATCAAATTCCTGAAACCGGGCGGCGTGATCATCGCCAACGAGGATGGTTTCGGAAAACGCGATCTGTCGCTGGCCAAATATGCGCCCGATGAAACCCCGCTCGAGCAGGTTAAAACATCCGGTTATATGGTGGTGGCGCTTGATGTAACCAAACTCACCCGAGCCAGCCTGGCCGATTCGGGACTCCCGCCCAAAGATGTCGACCGGTGCAAAAATATGTTCATCCTCGGCATCATCTACTGGCTGTACAGCCGGTCGCTGGATGCCACCATCAGTTTCATCGAAAAGAAATTCGGAAATAAGCCTGAAATCGCCGCTGCCAATATCAAAGCCCTTCAGGACGGCTATACCTTCGGCAATGCCACGCAGCTTTTTTCGGAGCGCTACAGTGTTGATCCGGCAAAGATCGATCCGGGAAAATACCGGAATATCACAGGAAACGAGGCTACGGTGATCGGCCTTACCGCGGCCACAAAAAAATCCGGGCTGAAGATGTTCTTCGGATCCTACCCGATCACACCGGCATCTGATATACTGCATGGCCTGGCCAGGATGAAGCATTTCGACGTCATCACATTTCAGGCCGAGGACGAAATTTCAGCCGTTACATCCTCGATCGGTGCCGCATTCGGCGGTAATCTTGCGGTTACGTGCAGTTCCGGGCCCGGCATTGCCCTGAAAACGGAGGCGATCTCACTGGCTACCATCCTCGAACTGCCGCTGGTAATCATTAACGTACAGCGCGCGGGGCCATCGACCGGTATGCCCACCAAGACCGAACAGGCCGATCTGCTGCAGGCGGTTTACGGCCGGGCGGGTGAATGCCCGCTGGTAGTCGTAGCAGCCCGCTCGCCGGCCGACTGCTTCGACACGATTTACGAAGCCTGCAAGATCGCCCTCGAGCACATGGTCCCGGTCATGTTCCTGTCGGACGGCTACATCGCCAACGGCGCCGAACCCTGGAAATACCCGACGGGCGACGACCTGGCGCCCATCACCGTTGCATTCGACAAGCCGCGCAACACCAATGGTGAAGCCTACAAACCGTATGTGCGCGATGAAAACCTGGTTCGCCCGTGGGCCATTCCCGGCACCAAAGGCCTGGAACACCGCATCGGCGGCCTTGAAAAGGAACACGAAACCGGGAATATCTCCTACGATCCCGACAACCACCAGCTGATGACCGAAATCCGCGAAAAGAAACGGGATATGGTTGCCAGGTTCCTGCCCCCTGTCGAAGTTGAGGTCGGTGATGAATCCGGCGACCTGCTTGTGATCGGCTGGGGATCGACCTTCGGATCCATCAAACAGGCCGTTCTTGAAGCCCGCGAAGAGGGATACAGCGTATCGCAGGTGCACCTGCGCCACATCAGCCCGTTCCCTTCGAACCTGGAAGAGGTGATGAAGCGCTACAAAAAGGTGCTGATTCCCGAAATCAACAGCGGCCAGCTCCTGAAGCTGATCCGCGACAAATTCCTGCTGCCGGCCGAGGGCTACAACCGGGTGCGGGGAGTTCCGTTTTCTGTGGAGGAACTCAAAAACGCGTTCATCGACCATATTGAATCCAGCAAATCCTGAGAGGCACACACATGGACACAACAGTAAAAACACCCGAACTGACCGGTAAAGATTTCTCCTCCGACCAGGATGTGCGCTGGTGCCCGGGCTGCGGCGACTACACCATCCTGAAGCAGGTACAGAATGTGATGCCCGAACTGGGCATAGCAAGGGAAAATATCGTTTTTGTGGCCGGTATCGGCTGCTCATCGCGCTTCCCCTACTATATGAACACCTATGGCATGCACACCATCCACGGGCGGGCGCCGGCCGTGGCGACCGGGCTCAAGGTATCGCGCCCCGACCTGAGCGTGTGGGTGATTACCGGCGACGGCGACAGCCTGTCGATCGGGGCCAACCACCTGCTGCATGCCCTCCGCCGGAATGTGGACCTGAACATACTGCTGTTCAACAACGAAATTTACGGGCTCACCAAAGGGCAGTC
>RECM01000021.1 GCA_007694035.1 Balneolaceae bacterium | reverse complement strand
GCGACACTTGGCTTGGGTGTGTCCTCTACGATGATGAATACGATTTTTATTTGGATGAAGATGACTTCACTGTGCATTTATGGGATGATGTTAATGGTTACAATATAATACTCAGCGAATATGGCAATTACGGAGGCTCACCAAGGGAACTCCTTTATGCGAATAGCTTAAACAACGACCTCCAGGTTTCAGGCTGGCACATTGCTTATGGTATCTTTATATACGAGAGACCATTTAGCGACTTAGACATTAAACCATTAATGTCATCAACCTACATTGCAGGTAATCCGACTTCCATCAATAACAATGGTCAGATAGTTGGAAGTACATCTACTGACCTGGGAATAAGTACAGGGTTGCAAGCACTAGGATACAAGGATGCAACATCTCAGTTTATGTCCAGCATGTACAAGCTGTTAAGACTGACCAATAATGTCGGTAAATATGACTATGGTCATGTTATAGAAATGCTGCAAACCTCAACCTTGCCCGGTTTCTCAAACTTAAAAAAAGTCGAATTAAATAATTATTTACAAAATCACCCATGGTACCAGCAGGTATTGAATCAGATCATCACCGAACAAATAAGCTTTAGCCATCAATCAAGTGCTTTCATATGGGATGAGGTTACCGGCATTAAATCTATTGGAACATTAGGGGGAACCTGGAGCACTGCTTGGGACATTAATGATCACGGGCAAGTTGTTGGATATAGCAGCACAGCTGAAGGATATCGAGCTTTCTACTGGGATGAGATTAAAGGAATGATCGAGCTTCCGTCTTTAGGCGGTAATAGCCAAGCAAAGGCGATCAACAACAAGGGTCAGATCGTTGGCTACAGCTATGATGCTTCAGGTAATTTCTTCCCCGTTCAGTGGAATGTTACCAGAAAATAAGTCAGCTCACATAATTAATGACCAGGCCCCTGTAAGTGACGTATTTTTTGCATCTGGCCGGCAATTCACAAACGGAAGTGGGCGAAACATTTAACCCTTGCCCGCGTACGATTTTCCAATCCCAATTTTGCAGCCATTTACGTATTTTTTGTGTAATAATTAACCCGATTGTCAGATTATATGTCCTCCAGTCGAATTTACTCGGAAACTGAAATTGCACGATTGATTCGCCGTGCCGTTGAGCTCGAAGCCAGCCGGTCGGTAACCGGAAAAGAGGGAACCGGAGCGGGCCTCACCATATCTGAAATTGAACAAATTGCCGCTGAAGCAGGAATCGACCCCGAACTCATACAGAAAGCCGCCATAGAACTGGATACAGACAACAGTTCAACCGGTGCTGAGGGCCCTTCATCCGGCAGAAGCAGTGACCAGAGCGGCAACGGAAACACGGTAATCCGCAGCAATGAGATTTATTGTGAACGATGGATTGATGCCCAGCCCGATACCGACACTCTCAACAGCCTTGTAACAGAGCTTAATCACCGGTTCGACGCATCCGATGAGATCACCTGGTGGGACAAGTTGTGGGACAACTACGAAGGGAAGGCAAAAATCAGGAGAACCCAAGGCTCACTCGAGTGGCACTATACCGACGAAATGGAATACTATACCACCAGGGTGTTACTGCAAAAAAGGGGCGACCGCTTCCGTATTCGGGTAAGCAAACGCCAGTTGTGGGGGGTTGACTGGGAATCGCAGTGGTGGATGTACCTGGTATTTGTACCGGTGTTTACAGCTCTTGGCGGATTGCTATCCCATTTTCTGATTGACACCGTATGGCCGGGAATCGCAGGCGGTATGGGGCTGTCGATGGTGGCATATCCTTTTGTAAGAATGTACACCGCTCACAGGCTGAACAAACATAAAACCGAAGTTGCCGTGCTTGCCGATGACCTGGCAGATTTCACATATCAGATGATTGAGGAAAACCGGAACAATCTCCGGAAACCGGCGGGCAGAAAGCCATCATTCTCACAAAAAATTGAAATAAATTCTGACGATGACCCGGATGAGGATACGGAAACCGGGATCAACAGCGGATCTGCCAGATCCGGATCGCTGCGCAATCATTTGAAACAGGGTTAGCCAAGGTCATCCTCGCGGATGAGTACCAGGATGGCCGAGTGGGGTACGATCACATACTTTTCTTTTTCAAATTCGATCTCCTGGGCATGGCTCTGCAGGTAGATGGCCAGATCGCCCTCACGGGCCTGCAGTGGGATGTATTTGGGGGCCGCATCGGGCTCCTTCCAGGGTTCGTCGGGGTCGGCCGGCGGTGCAACGGCATAACCCGGACCGGTTTTCAGTACGAATGCGCTGCGGATTTTTTCCTTTTCATGCACCCCGGGCGGCAGATAAAGGCCTGATTCGGTCTTGTCGGAGTCCCTGCCGGGCCTGAGCAGTACCCGGTCGCCAACGACCACAAATTTATCCGTTACATTTACATGGGTTTTCATCGGAGGCAAAATACCGAAAGTCGCGGAATTTGGAGAATATATTGTGCCGGCCCTGTACAGGTTGTTCCACGCCCTGTGGCTGCCGGGGTCCGGGTGAATCTCTTCCTGTGACTGCCGTGGCCCGGGTGTATCTCATCCTGTGGTTATACAGGCCCGGATTAATCCCGCCCCGAGGCTATTGAAGCCCGATTGATGCGCAGAACTGCCATAGCTGTTCCATGTAACAGGTATTCAACTGTGTCTGTGCATAAGAGTGTTCTAAGCCCTATTTTGAGCTGTCGGATAGTTCGGATAGTTCGGATAGTTCGGATAGTAATGTTCAAAAAGATACACGCGCCACAATTATGGAAATGGAAGATCTCGATTTAAACATCGT
>RECM01000204.1 GCA_007694035.1 Balneolaceae bacterium | reverse complement strand
GAATCGCTGAACACGATCTGGAATGTGACTGCCAAAGAGGGCCAGGGCATCAAGATATTTCTGGTCGACCGTTTTCTCGCCCTCATTTTCATCCTGATTCTTGCCAGTATTCTGGTACTGCTGGTAATAATGGATGCCGCCCTGAGCATTCTTGGGCCACTAATAGATGATGTAATACCGGGTGGGCTGAGTATCTGGTCCAACCTAAATACGGTGCTTTCTCTTGCCATTACAACGGTGCTCTTTGCCATCATTTACAAAATGCTGCCCGACATCAAGGTGAGGTGGTCGGATGTGTGGGTAGGCGCGTTCGTGACCGCCCTGCTGTTCTGGCTCGGCCGCTATCTTATCGGTATGTATCTCGGAGCGGGCGCGGCCACTACAGCATATGGTGCGGCGGGATCGTTCGTCATTTTCCTGATCTGGGTTTATTACAACGCAATGGTGGTGTTCATCGGGGCCGAATTCACGTATATCTATACCACACGGTACGGGTCGACGGTCGAAACCCGCCGGTTTGTGCAGTTTGTAACCGAAGAGATTCCTTCATGGGCCGTACGGCGGCCGCTGAAACGCGTTAAGAAAATGACGGAGGATGTACTGTCGCCAGACAGGGCCAAAGCTGATGGTGCAGACAGCAAAAAAGACAACCCCGAAAGCGAATCTCCAGAGAAAAATGATGAAAACGGAGAGAAAACCGATAAGCAGAATTAGCTGCGGATTACGGTTTTAAACCGTTAGTAACAGTTTTCCGGTATAAACGGAGCTTCTGCAACATCAGCCTAATGGTAAGTGCCGGATTACCAGAATAACCGGAGCTTCTGCAACATCAGCCCAATGGTGAGTACCGGTTTTCCGGCACAATCGCAGTCTTTACAACATCAGCCTCATGGTAAGTGCCGGCGACCAGTGCAGCCGGTTCCCGATATCCAGATATCCGATGCTGTCAACAAACAGCAGCGCATCGCCGAGGCGGGCCGAAGAATGGTACAGCAGAAACGCGTCGAAGGCCATCAGGAAAGCGCCCTGCAGGATGATGGCCGAGCCGAACTGCCGGATGCGGCTGCTGCTCCCCCACCGGGCCATACCTGCTCCCACCCCGATATAGGCCACATTCAGCCCGCTGTTTATGGCCAGTATCCGGTTAAAAAGCTGCTCATCACGAAGATATTCGGCCAGGGTGACCGTTTGCGGGTCGAAGGGCGGGCCGGAATAGAGTGAGAACGCCGCGATGCCTGCGTTTACAAGGCCCCAGCCGGCGGTCATGTAACCGAAATCGCGGTAACCGGGGCTGGCTGCCGCAAGTACTGAACCGGCGGCCAGGTTAGTCAGGCCCCACCCCAGCAGTACGGTCATGGCCATGTGCTGCTGGGAGAGGCGGTGGTGGTAGACCGGATTGGGGTCATTTCCTAAAGTTTGGGCCAGTATAGGTTCACTTGCTGCGCCTATCACAAGAATGATTGCCATGGTGCAGATCCATCCGAAATTTGATTGTTTCATACATCCACAAACCGGAATCAGACCGGCCGCCGTTCCCCCAATTACTGCGGCACGGTCTTTAAACCAGAAAATTTCTGTTGAAATCAAATTATTTGTTAATATCTGAATTCCTGATGAAGATCAACTATCTCATGGCCCACAAACCCCATCCGGATCATTACCAGAAGTAGTAATCACACCACCGATTCCATTGGCTGCCTGAAGCTGTGCGATCAGAATATCTACATCGCATGACGGTAATTGGGCGTTATTTGTAACTGTGAACAGGTTATTTACCCTGTTTAGCGAAGACATTCCGCTAACCCGCACTAACGCTTCATTTGAGTTAACTGTGAATCGCTGCAAAGTTTCAAGATTGGATAATGCATTCAGGTTCAGGAGATTGGGATTGTTCTGGATCGTGAGATCTCCAAGCTCCGTTAAACCGGTCAAACCATCCAGATTTTGCAATCCTGCATTATTCAGGATATTCAATACACCATCACCAAAAAACCCGATTTGTGAAATGTTTTGCAGGCCATTGAGATTCAATAGTTGTGGATTCCCATTTATGGTAATCCCGGTTCTCACACGTGTTACTCCGGAAAGCCCCGATATGTTTGTTAAATTTGATAAATTCAAAAGGGTTAAGTTTTGTAAATCACCTTCCAGATTTATCAACCCATTCAGATCAGTCAGACCTGAATTCGTTATACTGATTCTGCTGGCCCGGGTAAGGTTGCCGAGAGCATTTATGTTCAGCAGGAGGGGCGAGTCTTCAACCTGCAATATGTTTAGAGTGGTCAAATTTTCAAGACCATCCAAACTTGTGAGGCCATTATTGGAAATGGTAAAGCTGCTTAAACCTAAACTTTCCAGATTGTCCAGGCCACTCATTGAGGTTAAAAGTGGATTATCACGAATTGTAATACCATCAGCAGCGACAATTGTTACGTTGTTCAATCCTGTGATTGATGACAGGGATGCATTATCTGTGAGACTGAGCAAACTTAAATGTGTTGTGAATTCCAGGCCGGTCAAATCGACAAGATTCGGGTTTCTCTCTAATCTTATCCGAAGTGATGCACTATGAGGTTGTTCAATCTGGAACTGCGGTAACTGTTCGATGCCGGTACCGAGAATACTCAACGCGGTCTCGAAATGATTTAATCCGGAAAGCGCATCTATTGAAGAAAGTGACGGCATTTCCTCCAAAGTTATGCTACCGAGCCGTCGTAGTGATTCCAACCCGGTCAAGTTGGATGCAGAAGGTAATTTTCTGAGTTCAATATTACCTGCTTCAATAAGAGACAGGGCCGAGAAATCAGCCAGGTTTTGGTTGTCATCAATGTTGAGGCTGGTAATTTTATTTATACTTTCCAGACCTTCAAGACTCACCAGTGAATGATTTTCTTTAATCGATACATTGGAAATGAGGCTCAGTTTGCTAAAGGCCGCAAGGCTGCTCAGGTTATTGTTACCATGTATATTGAGTGTAGATACCTGAACCAGGTTGTCAAAACTGCCCAAACTTGTAATATTGGGGCTATTAGTTGCATTTATGACTGAAACGAATTTCAAACTTTCAAAACCTGAAATTGAACTCAGGGATGTTGTAATATTCAGGGTTCCTGTAACCATACATGTACCGGCAAAATCATCCATCTGCTGCTGTGTGCCGACTGTTATATTTGCAATTATATCCGGATGATTCTGTATTTGAATTGTCGATGGAGCAGCACCTGATGCTAAAATACGCTGAGAGATACCAAGTATTTCACATGCAGATACGTTGGTGTCGGTGAATGTAAACCGGCTGTTTACACGTTCAAGTTTCTGGAATGCATTTAAGACACTGATGCCAGGGTTATTTGCAATCTCAAATATCGAACTAACCTGTTCAAGATTATTAAAAGATGAGATATCCTGCAGCGATGGATTATTAATGATATAGAATTCGCCCACCGATTCCAGTTCATTAAACCCTGCGATTGAAACAAGATTACTGTTCGTTCCAAAACCAAACTGATCCCGAACATGTTTCAGGTTATTGAAACCGTTGAAAGACACAATTCCCAGATTAAACAGTACCAGGGAATTTGTTATTTCTGCAAGTGCCTCAAATTCGGGCAATTCTGTCAGATTTATATTGGCATTAAATTCAATTTCCCTGGCTTCGGTCAATCTGGAAAACCCGGAAGAACTGCTCAGAACTTCGTTGTTTCTGATCAAAATATTTCTGGCAGACAACAGATTTCTAAACCCGTTTATACTTTGCAACAATACATTATTGTTGACTGTAAGATTCCTCACAGACCTCAAATTATCAAACCCGTTGATCAGTTGCAGTGACCCATTATTATTGATTGTCAGATTTCCGGATATTTCTATCAAATTATTAAATCCTGTCAATGAGGCAATTGTGCCTGATTGAGATATAGTCACATTTCCATTCACCCGGCAAATTGACAGCAATTGCTGCATTTGATCTGCGCTGGTAATTGAAATATTGCCTTCAAAAGTCTCACAACCAACTTCAACCAATTGTGTTGTTTCAGCTGTAACACCTGCATCAGATTCAATCAGCAGTACGATTTCGAACAAACCTTCAACATTGTACTGGTGCACTTCAGTAACATTCCCATCAGCAATTACAGTCCCGTCACCAAAATCCCAGCTATACCGAATGATCGATCCTTCAGGAGCCGCAGACGCTGATGCATCAACTGTCACTTCAAGTGGTGGCTCCCCTGATAATGGGCTAACTGTAAATGATGCTACCAGTGGAGTAACAACCCGTATAGCGACACTATCTTCAGCCGTTAATCCGGTCGTATCGGTTACCTCAAGTTTCGCAGTATATGTACCAGCCTGTGTATATGTATGTGATGTTGTTTCGTCACTGGATGAATTCCCGTCTCCAAAATCCCAGTTCCACGATTGAATTGTTCCGACTGGTGAAACTGATGAACTTCCATCAAAGACAACGGTGAGCGGAACAATGCCTGTCAGGGGATCTGCATTAATTACCGCGAGGGGCTGGCCGGTTGTTGATACTACCCGGGTTTTAGTGGACTGTAAGCCGAATTCACCAGTAACCGTAAGCGTAACAGAAAAAAGACCGCTTGCACCATATATGTGGTTAACTATTTCACCCGTCGATGTATTTCCATCACCAAAAACCCATGAATATCCAGATATTTCACCGGTTGATGTGGTTGCATCAAATGTAAATTGAGTGAGGCTGTCGCCTGATGCCGGCTCAATCGTGAAATCTGCTACAAGATTTATTATCTGGATCTCTACTGTGGCTGTTTTCGACTGATCGGCCAGACTCTGCCCACGGATTACAGCTGTGCCTGGTTGGAGGCCTGTGACTTCACCCTGGCTGTTTACCTGTGCAATGGCTGGGGTAAGTGATTGCCAACGTACGCCGATATTGTTCGCACCGGTTATTTGCGCAACGGCAAGTACTGTGTCGCCGGGAACCATCACTGTTCGGTTTGCAAAAACTTCAATACTGACATCAGCAACACTGATACCTGTTTCCAAGGCACTGCCCTTCTGACCGAAAATATCTATACCATGTGCCCGGATGGATAATTCATTACCTGTTCCAAACAACTGGTTTGCCGGCCGGGTAAATATCCGGCGGGATCCGATGAATAAGGTTTCCAGGTCATTTGTCCAGTAAAAATTGTCGAATTCATCAATAGAAACACCCCGGTTTGTGCGTCCGGTTGCTTCGATCGTAACGGTCTCATCGTACAGAAAATCGCGTAAATCGGGAGTGTTCCCTTCTATTCGAACAATTTCGATTACCGGTTGTCCGCGTTCTTCAACCTCGCACTCTATTACAATGGGGTCATCTCCATCTTTTGGAGGTTTCGTTTTGGTCAGATACGCACATTCTGCAAACTCGTATGCACCTTCCCCCAGATCGGGCCGCATTTTTCGGTAAGAGAATATGCCTGTAAGCCGTTCATCAAGCTGAACCGGGTCGCTGGAATCGCGTTGAAGTACGGGTATTTCGAAGGATGCCTTTCCCGAGCCACTGATGGTGCTCAGCCGGTTGCAATCGGGAGTGGTTGTTCCGTTGTCGCATGCGCAGTTCCAGATATCGCCCATCAGGGGAATACGCAGGTCGGTAAGGGTAGCATAAGCGTAATTTTGCCCCCTCACCGATCTTGGATCTACAAACAGCGGCCTGCCTGGCTGGCCATCGCGCTCGATGTCAGTAAACGTTATGCTGAATTTTTCTTTTTTTGCCTGCTTCAGGCTCACCCTGATCGTGCCGATGTTGCCGCAGCCGTCTCTCTCGGGAAACTGCGGCATCCTAAACCCGCTGCCATTATTATCAAAGATGGCAATACTGCAAGCATTTTTGTCGGCATACTCAGCCTGAGCATGAAAGGTGTCGATCCGGTTGTTTTCGTTCCAGTCGTCGCCACTGTTTCGTTCACTGCGGGGACCTGCATATCGAAAATATCCCTGTTCATTGGTGTGGATGTTCGCGGTATTGGAATAGAAGGACCTTCCGGCCTGTTCAGGCATCGATCGAAACGTCAGTTTGCCTTTCTTCACGGCATTGTTGTTTTGATCCACTATACGTCCGGTGAGGCAGGCACGTTCCTCGGGGTAATCCAGATTGTACCATGTAAAATGGTCGACCCGGCCGGCCACATAAACCGGCTCTTCGTACTCCCCTTCGCGGATCCGGTTCAGCTCCGACGGCGGTATCACCCCCCGCTCGTTCTCCAGCCAGCCGAACTCCGGCGAGAGCAGCCAGTCGCCGCTGGACTCATCGTAGTAGTACAACGGTACACCGATGGTATCGGGCCGGTTCACGTAACCCGGCAGATGACTCAGCGATGCCGGTTCGCGCAGCACATCGTAGTCCAGCGGATCCATAAGGAACCGGAGCAGTACCTGCACCGGTGCTCCGGTGGAGTCGCGAAGCTCGCTGATGGGCTCCACGCCCCCGTTGCCATCGCTTCGCAGCAGGTTTACCGAGGCAAATCCCCCCGATATCAGCCCGGATTCGAACCCCGACTGACGGGTTGCAAACTCGCCCGGGAAAGCGTCCGGGGTTATATTGGGGCTGTACACCCGGGCCGATCCTCCCACAATTCCAAGGTCGGGCGGGATATTCGCGACCGATACCGTGGCCCCGTCGTTGGCCAGCGTGTAAGGGCCGGCCGGCAGGGAACCGTCGCCACCCGGTATGGTAAGCGGGCTTTCGGTGTACAGCAGGAACTCCAGGTTGTAACTGCCCCCGGGCAGCGGGGTTAGCACCTGGGCGTCCGGCGAAAAGCTGTAGAATTCACCAGGAACAAACACCCCGTTCAGGGTATTCGCCGGATAGATTACCAGCGAGTACAAACTTCCATCGGCCAGCAGCATGGTTGAAAATTCCCCGGCCATATTTGTGGTCGCGGACGCGTACAGGGCGCCCTGCCGGTACACCTGAACCATCGCACCCGAAACCAACTCCTCCTGGTCGTTGGCCACACGGCCTGATACCTCAGCCTCCTGGGGTATAAACGGCGTTACCGTATAGGCGCTGTCGCGCGAGATGATTTCGATGAGGCCGTCGATCAGGAAGTCGGCCGTGGATCCCGGTTCCGGGGTGTCGGCGGCTTTTACGGTAAAGATGCCGGAATCAAGCACCAGCGTATCGGGCGTAGTGACCATGGCCGCGAACTGCTCGCCACTGATCTGCACCGTACGCGAAACGGGCTGCTCATCCTGGTTTACCGTGGTGATCGATACCCGGTTTTCACGCCGCAGCGCAACCAGAAGATCGGTATCGCCCTGTATTTCAGGCTGTGTTTCGAAGTTGCGGTACCGGTTTCTGGTTGCCCGGAGCAGATAGCCCTCATCGCTGCTGAGCGTGGTTCCCAAACCCGATTTGCGGTCAATGACCGGCCGGGAGGTTACCTGACCCCCTTGAGATTCCATACGGAACATCACTCCCGGTGAACCAAACCCCCTTCCAAGTTTTACCATTTTCTCTACTTTTGCATCCCGGCCGGCCACCCTCAGAAAGTAGACCCCCACCGGCAGGTGACCCATCGACAGGTTCAGTGAATAGCGCCCGGCATCGAGCAGTACCGATTGGGAAGCCACCCGCTGGCCGATTACGTTGTAGATATCCAGGCGTACGGGTTGCGATTCTGGCACGGCGAGGTCAACCCGGGTATCGGTGTTGAAGGGATTGGGGTAGTTGGCGCTCAGCTGGAATTCGGCCGGCACCTCTTTGGGCGATTCCAGGCTGGTTACCCTGATGCGCAGCAGGGCCCTGCCATCGGCGGTGGTGACCGTTGAATCGAGAAGTACCCCGTCGAAATACAGGGCGATGGCCACTGAATCGAGTTCAATACCCGTGTAATGATCCTGTGTTGTTATGTTCAGGTTGACCTGATCGGGAACCTGTGCATGCAGGGTTTCCGCCAGGAGAGCGGGCAAAACCGCTGATAGCATGATGATCAACAGTACGTGTTGTATTCGCTGTGCCATAGTTCAACCCTTATATATTTTTACCTGTTTGTGCGATTGTTGCCCCGGTGCCAGTGGCTGAATCCGGATATGAAGTCACAAGTGTATACCGGCACCGGAATATCCCGGGACCGGTACACCATTACATGTAACAACCTATATGATGTGTACCGGGGAATTTTACCATTTTGTAACTATTCCTTGCTTTTTTGTAACAATCTTATGGTCAGATCGCGTCTGCAGGCAGATTCACCTGGAGATTGCCCCGTCGTGAGCTGTACCAGGATCATTTGCGAGGCCTCTCTGCAGATTTCTATCTTGCAGTATTATGGATCACAAGAACCATCTGCGTCATTGTTAGAAATGTTGATCGAAAACCCAATGCCTTCACGACTCTGAATTTGATCAACAAGTGCCTGAACATCACATAATGGGAGTACCGGATTGTCTGAAATTCGGAAAATACTGCTAACTCTGGCCAGAGAAGTCATACCACTCACCCTTTTGAGCATTTCATTATCCGACACTCGAATAGAATTGAGGACTCTCTCCAACGCAGAGACATCATCCATATGCTCAAGGGCAGGATTATTCATAACATTCATGGTGCTCACTGATGTCAGGTTGTTGAGACCGTTAAGAGTGACAATACCGTTATTTCTAATATTGATAAAACTCGCACCCGTCATACCCGTCAAGCCGCTGATACTGGTCAGTAATGGGTTCTGCGTTATTTCAACTGTGGTTATATTACCACTCAGCCCGGACAACCCGTCTAAATGCTGCAGTTGAGGATTGTTGGAAATGTTCAGTTCATTATTCACCAGAGTTATACCACTCAAACCATCAACATGCTGCAGTTGTGCATTGTTTGTAATGAACAGTTGCTGGCTGATAGCAGTTACACCACGTAATCCGTCGATGTTTTGTAATGCGCTGTTATTATCAACCCGCAGCAGAATAAGTGGCCGAGCCATATTTTCGAGGCCATCCAGATTCACCAGACCAGGATTGTTTTGTATCTGTATCCGCCTGGTAAAAATCAGGCTTGACAAGGCATTGATATTCTCAAGAGCGGCATTATTGGTGATGTTCAGATCACCAATGGTACCTGTACCCGCAACCGTTTGCACGCTCTCGAGACCATTGAGATTTTCAAGTAATGGATTCCCGGATATCGTTAAAACGCTGTTAACGGTGGTAAGGTTAGACAAACCGGCCAGGCTTTGAAGCGCCGGGGAATTCTCAATCCTGAGTATACCTAGTGTTTTCAGGCCTCTTAGTCCGTTTAAATCGGTGATACCATTTCCATCCAGTATAATCCCAGATGTATTTGATGTCGACTCGATATTGTGCATGCCTTCAAGCGAGGCCAGTGCGGGATTATTCCGGATTGTTACCAATCCATTCCCAATGTTCGTCACATTTTGGAGACCTTGAATTGAAACCAGTGATGGGTTATTCTGGAAAGTAAAGCCAGTAAGGCGGGTATACACCTCGAACGCGTCAAGGTTGGTGATAGAAGGGTTATCCTGTATCGTGAAGCTTGGGCCCGTACCCGTTGCCGGTGTGGTATATTGAAAATCAGGCAATTGAACGATACCGGTTTCTCTGATCGTCCATGATCCGTTGGTTAACCTGATGCCCGATAACACATCAATATCCGTAATCAATGGCTGATTCTGAATTGAGATACTGTTCGCCCGACGAAGCGAATCCAATCCTCCCAACGATTGAAGGCTTGTATTTCCATTCACTCCAATAGAACCGGTCTGACGTAGCGACTCCAGTCCACCTAACGATTGAAGACTGGCATTATCACTCAATGAAAAAGTTTCAGTCTGACGGAGGTTTGGAAGAAAACTCAGGTCGGTGATATTCGGACTTCTATTTATTGAGAGTGTACCATTGATTCGCCTGAGTGACTCCAGACCGGAAATCTGGGACAATTCTGTAAAGAACGTCACATTGCCATTAACCAGGCATATCCCGGCCAACTCATCAATATGCTGTTGTGTTACGATAGTGATGGGGGTTGCCCGGGTGTCCGGATTTCCGGTGATCACAATCGCATTTGGCGTACCAAACCCCGCGCCATCAAGAATACGGAAATAGATATCCAGGATATTGCAAGCCGAGTATCCGGTATTTTCGAACCTGAACTGTCCTCGTACATCCTCGAGCTGTGCAAAGGCATTGAGCTCAGCCAATTGCGGTATATCAGTGACGCTGAAATTGCCACTCACCCGACTGAGCTTGTTCAGCCCGGTAAAAGAGGTGAGCTTCGGGTTGCTCAAGATGGTTACCCTTGAGAGTTCTTCGACATCGGTGAAGCCCTGCACACTGACCAATTCCGGATTTGACCAAATCTGCAGACCCGATTGACCAAGGCTTCGTTTCAATTTCTCAAATCCGTTAATGCTCTGTAAAAGTGGGTTATCCAAAATACCGAAACCCACCACATGCTCCAGATTATTAAAACCGTTTAGCGTTACGATGGCCGACGAACGAATGGAGAAATAGCTGGTATTGATTGACCGTAACGCGTTGAATTCCGGAATCGTGGCTAGTACCGGATTATTATGTAACTGCAGAAACCCACCCACTGTCTCCAGGTTATCGAACCCGCTGACTTCACTCAGTTGCGGATTTCCGTCTATATTTAATTGGCCAATACGTGTAAGACTGTTAAATCCTGATATGGAAACCAGACTTTGATTTCCGCCTATCGTAATACCATTATTAACGTCAGTCAGACTATTAAAGCCGCTAATCTGTGTGATTGCGGTGGTTCCAAAACTGAATTCTCCAACCTGCTTCAGATTTAAAAACGGAGGTATTTCCGATAGAACAGGATTGTTGAACAGTATCAGGGATGCAGCCGTTTCGATCCTCCCAAAGCCAGATACGGATGTAAGTTTGGGATTTGATCTGATGTCCATCGAACCGTTGGTAAGATTTTCAAAGGCATTGATTGTAATCAACTCCGGATGGTTAGATATCGTGAGACCCCCGACTTGCCGGAGGTTTTCAAATCCAGTGATACTGGACAAAGACGAATTGGAGTTGATTGTAAGATTACCAGTAATACTTAACAGGTTACTGAATTCGGGCAATATGGTTATGTCGTTCAAACCCGTAATGGTCATGTTACCTATAACCTGACAGATATTCTCAAACTGAGGTAACTGATCAGCAGAGTTTATCGTGATATTACCAGTGAATTGGTTATCACAGCCAACACTTACTTCCTGTTCGGCAAATGCCAGTAAACCCAGACTGGTTTCAACGGTTAGTCGGATGGTGTAAAAACCGGGGACAGTGTACAGATGAGTTTCTGTGATATCACCATTCTCAATGATTATCCCGTCATCGAAGTCCCAGCTGAATCGGTCTATGGTTCCCTCACCAGCTACAGATTCCGATGCATCTACGGTGACCATTAGCGGGGGCTCACCACTTTCAGGTGTTACCGTAAAGCTGGCCACTGGTGCCGCTACAACACGGATCAGCACACTGTCGGCAGATATATTCTCTGCATCGTCGGTTATGGTGAGTTTGGCATAGTAGCTTCCATTCTGCACATACGTATGAGTTACATCTGCTACATCAGAGCTGTTTCCATCTCCAAACTCCCAATTGTAGTGACTAATCACACCTGTAGGAGATACCGAAGCCGATCCCTCAAAACTGACCTCAAGCGGTGCCACACCTGATTGAGGATTGGCTGTAAGCACCACTAGTGGCCGTCCGGTTGTTGACACCTGTTTTGAACGGCTTATCTGCAGTCCAGAATCGCCGGTCACTGTAAGGGTTACATCAAAAACGCCGCTAGCGCCAAACATATGGTTTACAATCTGACCATTGGCCGAATTCCCATCCCCGAAATCCCACTCATAGGCCGTGATATTGCCAATCGAGGAGGAGGCGTCGAAGGTGAATTCGGTCAGACTGTCGCCGGCTGCCGGACTTACCGAAAAATCGACCACCAGCTGGATAACGGTCAGCTCAATCACATCCGTTTTTGACAGATCGGCAAGGCTCTGAGCACGGATTCGCGCCGTGCCCGGCTGCAGGCCCAATACCTCACCCTGGTTGTTTACACTCGCGATACCCGGAGTGAGAGACTGCCAACGTACCCCGGTATTCACCGCGCCGGTCACCGCGGCGCTCACTGTAGTTGTGCCGCCGGTGGCGATGAACGCCTGGCTGGCGGTAACCACTACGTCCACCTCGGCCACACTGATACCGGTTTCCAATGCATCACCTTTGAATCCAAAGAGATCGATACCATGTGCCCTAATGGACAAGCCGTTACCTGTTCCAAACAACTGGTTTGCCGGCCGGGTAAATATCCGGCGGGATCCGATGAATAAGGTTTCCAGGGCATTTGTCCAGTAAAAATTGTCAAATTCATCAATAGAAATACCCCGGTTGGTGCGACCGGTTGCTTCGAGCGTAACGACCTCATCATACAGGAAATCGCGCAACCCGGGGGTATCCCCTTCTATTCTGACGATCTCGATTACCGGTTGTCCCCGTTCTTCGACTTCGCACTCAATTACAATCGGGTCATCTCCATCTTTTGGGGGTTTCGTTTTGGTTAAATACGCACATTCTGCAAACTCAAACCCACCTTCACCCAGATCCGGGCGCATTTTCCTGTAAGAAAAAATGCCCGTAAGCAGTTCATCAAGCTGCACCGGATCGCTTGAATCGCGTTGCAGTACAGGTATTTCGAAGGATGCCTTTCCAGAACCACTGATGGTACTCAGGCGGTTACAGTCGGGTGTGGTTGTTCCGTTGTCGCATGTGCAATTCCAGATATCGCCCATAAGTGGTATACGCAGGTCGGTAAGTGTAGCATACGCATAATTGAGCCCACTAACCGATCTTGGATCCACAAATAACGGCCTGCCAGGCTGCCCGTCGCGTTCGATGTCAGTAAACGTTATGCTGAATTTTTCTTTTTTAGCCTGCCTCAAACTCACCCTGATCGTGCCGATGTTACCGCAGCCATCCGCCTCAGGATATTGCGGCATTCTGAAACCACGCCCGTTGTTGTTGAATACCGCTATTTGACAAGCATCTTTATCACTATACCCACCCTGTACCTCAAAGGTATCTATCCGGTTGTTGTTGTTCCAGTCGTCACCACTGTTTCGTTCTGACCGAGGGCCTGTTACCCGAAGGTATCCGTTTTCGTCGGCATGTGTCGTTAGTACATTAGTGAAAAAGCTGTTGGACGCCGGTCTCGGCATTGAACGAAAAACCACTTTTGCATTTTTCACCGGCTTGTTGTTCTGATCCACGATACGTCCGGTGAGGCAGGCCCGGCTCTCCGGGTAGTCCAGATTGTACCATGTAAAATGGTCCACCCGGCCGGCCACGTACACCGGCTCTTCGTACTCCCCGTCGCGGATACGGTTCAGCTCCGATGGCGGTATCGCCCCCCGCTCGTTCTCAAGCCAGCCGAACTCCGGCGAGAGCAGCCAGTCGCCGCTTGGCTCGTCGTAGTAGTACAGCGGTACGCCGATGGTATCGGGCCGGTTCACGTACCCGGGCAGATGACTCAGTGACGCCGGATCGCGCAGCACATCATAATCAAGCGGATCCATGCGGAACCGGAGCAGTACCTGTACCGGTGCTCCGGTGGAGTCGCGAAGCTCGCTTACGGGCTCCACTCCCCCGTTGCCGTCGCTTCGCAGCAGGTTTACCGAGGCGAAGCCCCCCGAAATCAGACCCGATTCGAACCCAGCCTCCCTCGTGGCGAACTCCCCGGGGAAGGCGTCGGGGTTCACAGTGGGGCTGTACGCCCGGGCCGATCCGCCCACGATGCCAAGATCTGGCGGGATATTCGCAACAGATACCGTGCCCCCGTCGTTGGCCAGTGTGTAAGGGCCGGCCGGCAGGGAACCGTCGCCACCCGGTATGGTAAGCGGGCTTT
>RECM01000100.1 GCA_007694035.1 Balneolaceae bacterium | reverse complement strand
CTGCACCTGAACCGGAACTTCCCACAGGTGATCGAAGGGGGGCGCCACTCATTGCAGCAGTCGGCCTTCGGCGTGGACCTTATCACCACGGTCGACCACTACCAAAAATCGGAGCGGACGGTCAAGTACGCCCTGATGTTCATCGGGTTAACCTTTATCGGGTTTTTCCTGGTCGAGGTAATGAACCGTGTACAGCTGCATCCCATCAACTACCTGCTCATCGGCCTGAACCTGATACTGTTCTATGTGCTGCTGCTGGCCATATCCGAGCATCTGACCTTCAATTCGGCCTACATCATTGCGTCGGTTTCGCTGGTGGCGCTGATCTCCGTATACGCCTCGGCGGTGCTGAAAAGCCTGAAGCTGGGCTCGATGATGGCCGGGGTGCTGCTGTTCCTGTACGCCTTCCTGTTCGTGATCCTGCAGCTCGAAGATTACGCACTGCTGGTAGGCAGCCTGGCCCTGTTCGTACTGCTGGCCGTGATCATGATCCTGACCCGGCATATCGACTGGTACACGGTGTTTGAGAAGAAAGAAAGTGGTGAATAGCGGTATTGGCGCAGCCACTTCAAAATCCGGCCCTGGGCTTGCGAGTCCTGTTTTCGGAGTTCTTTGCGGGCCCGGTTATCAAATTCAACCTTCCAGATCATCGCCACGCTCTAACTGGTCCAGACTCCAACGCTCGCCTTCGGTTTGTTCCAGCCGTTGTTCAGCCGTATACAAATCTTCCAGATCGTCAAGCTTTTCTTCCAATGCCTGACGGATATAGAAGGTTTTGGTGCGCCCGGTAAGCTTGGCCAGTGCATCGAGCCGTTTTTCTACAGCCTTACCTAAACGTACAGTAACGGGCATTTTTATAAGGGTTTGTTTACATGTAATAATCGTATGACATAGATACGGCTTTCGCATTTAAAGTGCATAAAAAATGCTGCGACAACGGGCTGGTCAACAGATCAAAACGTTTTCAAAGATATGCTGCGGGTGTAGATCATTTTCTGCATGAATAAATATAAATGTCAGGAATGTCTGTCGGTTCCGCAATGTTTTCGGATGAAGTCGGCTGATCCGAATTACATCAGAAAAACGTATTTTGGCAGCGGGTCACCGTTTTTTTTGAAAATTTCTATAGTTGCCGGAATCGGCAGGTGCAATGGTCGGGCGACAGACGGAAAACGGCTTTCACACCTGTGTAAACACTTAAATTAAATTCCCATCGATTCGAAATGCGTATCCGTGTTGAACAACTGAATCCCATTGTGGGCGACCTGAACGGTAACCGGGAGAAGATTATCGCCTCACTTCGGAAAGCCGAAAAAGACGGTGTCCGCCTGCTCATCCTGCCCGAGCTTGTCACCTGCGGCTATGCCCCAATGGATCTGCTTGAACGCCAGGCATTCCTGGATGCGGTCTATACCTCGAACCGGCAGATTGTGGAGGATGTGTCGGGTCGCACGGCCCTGCTTTTCGGCACGGTAACTCCCAATACAGAAGGCAACGGACGTAAAATTTTCAACTCCGCCATCCTGGCCGACGGGGGAGAGATCGTTTCCGTTACCCACAAAACCCTGCTGCCCACCTACGATATTTTCGACGAATTCCGCTATTTCGAGCCGAACCGTACCTTTGCCCTCACCCGGCTCGACGGGCTGCCTATTGGTATCACCATCTGCGAGGACATCTGGAACCACCAGAACGAGATTGTCTACCACACGTATGATGTTAACCCGGCGCGTGAACTGAAGTTGCTGGGCGCCAAAATCCTTGTGAATATCTCCGCATCCCCGTTTTCGAAAAGCAAGTACGAGCTGCGGGAATCCATGCTCCGCAACCATGCCCGCCGCGAAGACATCCCCGTTTTTTACGCCAACCAGACCGGGGCCAATACAGAGGTGATTTTCGACGGCGACAGCATGATCATGAATGCCGCCGGGGATGTGATCGAACGTACGGCCAGCTTTGAAGAGGATTTTGCGGATGCCGACCTGATCGACGGTCAACCCGTGGCGGTGACCGGTAAAATAGGCCGGGCCATGCCGCTCGAAGAGAAACTTTTCCGCGCCATAGTGCTGGGCGTGCGCGACTATGTTACCAAAACTACGATCAGCGAAAAGGTGCTGATCGGCCTCAGCGGAGGCATCGATTCGGCCCTCACCGCGGTCATCGCCGTCGAAGCCCTCGGACCGGAGAATGTGATCGGTGTTACCATGCCCTCGGAGTTTTCGTCGGAGGGTAGTGTGACCGACTCGATAAAACTGGCCGAAAACCTGGGGATGGAGGTCCGTGAGATGCCCATCTCGCCGATCTATGATACCATCAACACCGTGCTGGAACCGGTATTCAAAGGTACGGAGTTCGGTGTGGCGGAAGAGAACATCCAAAGCCGCGCCCGTGGTATCCTGCTCATGGCCATGAGCAACAAGTTCGGGTACATGCTGCTCAATACGGGCAACAAATCGGAGATGGCCGTGGGCTACTGTACCCTGTACGGCGATATGGCAGGTGGGCTGTCGGTGCTATCCGATATCTACAAAACCGAGGTATTCGCGATCAGTAACTGGCTGAATGATATTTATTTTAAAAAGGAAGTGATCCCGCAGAGCACCATTACCAAACCGCCGAGCGCTGAACTGCGCCCCGACCAGAAAGATACCGATTCGCTGCCGGAGTACGAGGTGCTCGACCGCATCCTGAAATCCTATATCGAGGATCAGAAGTCGGCCAGGGAGATCGTACGCGAGGGCTTCGATGCCGATACGGTGAAACGGGTAATCCGCCTGGTAGACCTGAACGAGTACAAGCGCCGGCAGGCTGCGCCGGGCCTTCGGGCAAGTGCCAAAGCATTCGGGATCGGCCGGCGCCTGCCCAT
>RECM01000201.1 GCA_007694035.1 Balneolaceae bacterium | reverse complement strand
TCCGGATTTAAAGCCATGAAATTTTTCAAAAATCGTACTGTCGTACTACTTCCACAAAACGTATCACTTTTCTTACATCGGAAGCATCGAACAGGAATGGCTCAACATCTTTTGCCATGGCTTTCATATCCAATTGGTTGCACTTGTCTAACACCGCCTGCTTTAACAACTCCGGATCTGAGATAGCTAGTCTGCCTTTCAGATACGGGTAATCAGGTTTGATATCCCGGCCCATTAGAAAAACCAGGTCATAAAAATCCCTTCCCTTGTTGCGGTCCCTGTTTATGACGGCATACAATTTCTGAGCCATTAGCAGAGAAAGGGGGGTAGTCAAAATCGTGGTAAACACGTCAAAACGGTTTAGTAAAAACGGCTCCGGCTGATAATCAAAATATTGAGGTTCTGTGTCGAGCTGTATCAGAATCTTCTCCTCTTTATGGCCGGATAATCCTTCATTAAACAGCAAACCCGGAAATTTAATATAACAGTGCCATGCGCCTTTCATAACTGTTTGTAGTTCAACCTCGTATCCCTCCCGTTCAAGGCCCTTTTGAATTTCAGCGGCAACATTGATGAAGGCATCGGCTTTGAGGGAGATATTATCAAAATCCAGATCTTCTGAAAATCGACGATTTCCATGTACGATGCGAAGGCAGGTACCACCCAGAAAACACAGGCCTGTTGCAAACGGGCTTTCATAAAGTATTTCCAGAATTTTGTATTGCATGTATTCCCGCAGCATTAATCGGGGGAAGCTATGCAGTTCTTCGGGGAAGTAGGGTCGAATTTCACTAAGTGGCAACATCAAGGTATGTTTTTAAGGTCCTCAGCCGATGGCTCAATGACGGTGAATTGATGAAATCTTCGTAAAGATTCAGTTTATCAAAGGAAATTCGGTGATTTATTTCACGGGCATTGAAGCGCAGGGCGTCTAAATCATCAGTTTCTTTAACTTCGTGATGCAGATACAGATAATCGATAATGGTTTTTTCGGGTTCGGCTATTGCGTAACTACGATTGTTCCATTGCTCGAGATGATATCCGAAGAACAATGCCGGCTTTATGTGACGATAGGAAAACGTTCCCACAGGAGTGCTGAAAGAGTTCGTTTTCAAGGTGGTGCAGGACGTAATCTGGAACACACCCTCCGGAATAAACCCGTATCGCGACAAGGCTGTCTCCATAGAGACATAGGAGGGACGGTACAATCCATTGGCCGTGTAATACAGAAAAGGTTCATCGATCTTCTGATCGGAAAAATGATAGTACCTGTTTCGCAGTTTTTGGATGTAATCTTTTTCCTGCCACTCTACCAGTCTGCGGCCGTCAAAACCCGGAAAATGCTTCTCGATTTCCTGAATAGAAAATAATGGAAATGCTTTCAGTTTTTCTCTGAATTCAATGTAGTTCATACAATATGTTTCTATTTTTTGTTAAATATAACAATTTTTAGAAATATATTATACGTAATGATCAAGAATTGCCCTCGAGGCAGCTCGTGAATTGATCCTGGAGCATTGACTGTAATCGTTTTTTCAACGTGAGATTTTCCGGGCTTCGATAGCGAAAGGCCTGACTTTCAGGGTGCTCCACTTCGCCCTTCCACTACATTGCATTGCACCCTTCGGCTTAACTCCGCTGCGCCCTTCGACTCAGGCTTCGCTAAGCTCAGCCTGCGCTCCGCACTCCTGAAGTTCGGGCCGGTGAACATCCGGCATACCAGAAGATCGACATGCAAACTTGCATTATCTGACAGCTCTGCTCAAATTGGATGCAACCATTAACCATTGCAGTGCAACCCAACATGGCCCGTGACACCGCCTCACCAAAATCCAAAAACTCAACAGCTCAACAGCTCATGAGCTCAAGAGCTGCGAAGCCCCCGGCTTCGCTAGCCCTCCTCCAGCCCGCCTGCTTCCCCGACCTCTACTACCTGGCCGCTCTGCTCCGGTCCGAACGCCTGATACTGCAGGATACGGAGCCCATCTCCCGAAAGGGGCACGTGCACCGGGGCCTCATCCGCACCCCGGCCGGTACGCAGTGGATACACGTGCCGGTGCGAAGTGAAGACCGCGGCAAACCCATCCGCGAGGTGCGCCTGGCCACATCCCGCAAATGGACCGGTAAACTGATGGAGACCCTGGCCTACAACTACCGGAACAGCCTCTATTTTGATTTTTACGAACCGGAAGTCCGCGACGATATCGAAAAAGCCCTCGAAACGGAATTCCTTATCGACCTGATCCGCCACCTGAACCAGCGGCTTTTCACCTACCTTGAAGTGGAGCACAGGGCGGAGTGGGCGTCAGAGGTCGGGGAGTATACCCCCGATCCCGACGAACTGTCCCTAAGACTTGGAGCGAAAACACTGTGGCAGGAGCAGAACGGGCGGCACTATCAGCGACAGGCGGCGATGGTAACGCCCATGCCGTTTCACCATCCCGAATACCGGCAGCATTTCGAAGGCTTCGAACCGGGATGCTGCCTGTACGACCTGCTGTTCCAGTTCGGGCCCGAAAGCTGGAGGGTGATCGACCAGTTGAAGCAACGTAATCAATAATCAGAGAAGAAATATTTTCAAAAAGTATGATTATCGTATTGCGCGTAATTATCTAAATCTGCTATAATTGGGCGCAAATGAACGGCTTCGTGTGGTGACTGCGAAAATCCCATTTTGTAGTCCAGACGCTGACGGGTAAACTCAGATAATAATCATGAAAGGTGAATCTCTATGGGAAGAACTATGGAAAACTCACGCTCTGTGGGTAACGGAATGGCCCTTATAACGGTCAAAACGTTAGTCCTGGCCATGTTTGTCGTAACCACCGGCTATGCACAGGATCGGGATTATAATAACAACCTCATACTGGAAGAAATACAAGCCAGTGAAGTAACAGCAGACGGTCTCAAGCAGGGTGTTATGCAACTGTCGGGCAGTTATGAGATCAGGCGGCCCATCGGGGAGATATATAACCGCATCTCATGGCCGAATCCGTTGATCAATTTTAATTCCTATGGCATAAATTACCCTGCCGGAGATCTGAACGGCGATGGTAATAGTGATGTGATACGGCAATTTGGTTTCCGACCAGATCCCAGAGACAATGATCCGGCTACTTTTGCTGGCCGGACCCTGGTTTTTTTATCAGGTATGTCGTTGCTTGAGTCCGATCATATTCTGTTCGATGCAGCTTTTCCTGCCGGAGATTTGAACGGCGATGGCAAGTCAAACCTGATCTCAGGTGATATTTTTGGAAGTCCCTCCATGTATTCCTTTGGCGAATCCGGTGTGGAGAGTGCACCGCTTGCATTGTCGCACGAATTTCACGGTACAACGTCGCAAATTTACACTTCACTGATTGGCACCGATCTGGATGGCAATGGTTATGATGATATGCTTTTTTTAACACCATCGTCAATTCAGGGCAAAACGTTTTTCGTACTGTTTGGTGCTTCGGATGAATCAGGTTTTGAGCTCAGGTCCTATGCGTTCAGCGATTTTATGCCGGAAGGTTCCCCCGTCCTGGCGCCCGCACCTTTGAATTTCATTGATATGTTCACCTATAACGGACAGGCCTACGTTGTACTTGTTGCCACGCAGCCCAACCCAAGAACACGTTATGCCGTTATCATAACCATTGATGGCAACAGAGATGCCTCTCTTGTGCAGTATATCCCGTTTGCGAATTCCTCGGGTTTCAATACGGTGCGTGCATTTTCAGCCGTATTGGAGGCTGGCAATGCGCCCTCACTGGTAATGGTCAATTCAGATTTTGCCGCCGAAAAATCCATTTATTATCCACTCAATACAGATCATGGAAAACTTTTCGCCGACGAGCCATTGCCGCTTCACCCTGAGGAAGTATGGCCGGCCGGCAATCTGACAGATGAAGGAATGGTTTTTGTGACCCGCGAGTTTCAGGACTCACGTTTCAGGCTCGCCGTGTATAGGTCAGAAATTCCCGGGCAACTGTTTTTAAGCGATGAACTCCCTTATGATTCAGGTAATGTGTACGACTTTTCTGCATATACCAATACTGGGGCCAGTAACCGCAGGTATGGTGATATAACGGGTAATGGCAGAAATGATCACATACTTATGTACAGTAGTTCAGATAACTTTGAATCAGGATTTCTGGTAATTAGTAATGCGGCAGAAGACCTGTTCGAATTCAGAAGTGAGGCCATTGATGCTAATCAGTACAGCAGAATTGGGGCTCAGGAAGTATTCGCCCTGGGCGATGTAACCGGAAATGGTGCCGATGATTTTGCCGTGTATTACACTAACAACCCGTTGTCGAATACCCTGGTGTTTTTTGAGGGAGGCAGCAACTGGCAGACTCCTGCACGTATATGGGATCTCACTACAGATATTATTGTAAGAGACGTTATAGCCGGGAATTTTCTCGATATGAACAGGCGTGATATTGTCGTAATGACTAATGAGAGGCTGGAACCCGGTTCAAATCAGTTTGAATCTGTAGTGTCGGTATACCAGGGTGGCGGATTTCCGGACCGTGTCCCAATCCGGTCAGTAAGAAAAGAAGATGTATACCCCGGAATAACTCTTACAACAAGTAATGTGCTGGCTACCATGGCCAATGCCGGCGATGTGAACAACTCGGGGCTTGATGATCTTCTCATCGCAAATGGGGCAAATCAAGATCCGGTACTCGGTATGCTGCCGGCCACCCTATATCTGGGTGGTCCCGGCTTTTTGAACGGAGCACCAGATGTCAGCATTAGCTTCCCGGCCCAGGATCTTGGAGGTGGAATTGGTGGCACGCTGGCAGGTCTGGGTGACATTAACGGCGACGGAATTGACGACTTCGCGATCGTAAATATATTCCAGGGGCAAGTTACCGACCGGGCCTACGGATTTGGAGGCGGGCGCATAAATGTCTTTTTCGGCCGCGACGGCGACGCGAATTTCGGACAACCCGACCTGACCCTGCGCCCTGATACTGCCTCCATGACGGCGGGTTATGAAACGCGGTTTCTTGGCATGAGTGAGATCGCGACGGGCGACTTCAATGGCGATGGATACCGTGGAATCGCTGCAAATACATTCACACACAGAGTTATTTCAAATCCTGATGAAGGAGTGCCTGGTGTGCACATATTTAACAGGCCAATGTCGCGAAATCAGCCAGACCAGCTTCTGCCCCTGCACACCAGTATTATGTCGATTACTGCATCTGATTTTCCATTTCTACCATTCAACGGGAGAATGAACATGACCGGGATACCCGATCTGACAAGCAACGGACGTGATGAACTGTTGATGTATGGTGGTAGCAATTCAATAAACGCAGTGCTGCACTACGGCCGCGACCGCATGAACGATATACCGGATGTGGTGTTTGAAGCGCCAAACAGAAGTGTTGGCTTCGGTTTCTTCGGAAATTTCACTAATCGCCAGTTCAGATCGGCTGTCGGCGATTTCAACGGGGATGGCAAGCTGAATCTACTTGTCGTACAACCGGGTGATGGCAATTACCGCGACACCCCGGTCTACATGTACGAACTGGGCCGCCCGGGCGGCGTTCAGGTTAAGATCGCAAAGACCGAGCCGATTGGCAGTACCGGAGGTACGGTCGTGGATGAGGAGACCGGTTCCAAAGTGGTAATTCCCGCCGGCGCTACCGAGAATGAAGTCGAAATCGAGGTGGGCACCTTCACTGTAGTACCCGAGGGGGCAACGGTTTCAGGCGCTATGATATATCTCGGCCCGCCAGGCACCACCTTCTCCGAGCCGGTGCAGATAACCGTTCGCTACGATCCCGACAACCTGCCACCCGGTGTGCAAAACGAAGAGGATCTCGTTCTGCTGCGCTTCGACGAGGCCACATCGGAGTGGGAGGAGCTGCTGCCCTCGGAGGTAAATACCGTTGATAAAACCGTGACCGGCTTTACCACGCGCTTCTCAGGCTTCGGTGCCGGGGCCATCAAGGCCGCGGTGAACATCGACCGTGATGAAACACAAATACCTGGCAGGGTGGAGCTGTACCAGAACTACCCGAACCCGTTCAACCCGCTTACGGTGATCGGCTTCACGCTGCCCGCCGATGGGGAGGTCCGCCTGGAGGTGTTCAACATCCTGGGCGAGCGCGTGGCGGTACTGGCCGACGAACGCCGCCCGGCGGGCACCCACCAGGTGAGCTTTAATGCCTCGCGGTTGTCCAGCGGCGTGTATCTGTACCGCCTCACCACGGGCGACCGGGTTCAGACCCGCAAAATGGTGCTTATCAAGTGATACGTGATAATCCCAAACCCCGGATGCTGCATCCGGGGTTTGGAATTCCGGGTTCTTTGTTTCGGCATCTATATTGCCCGGGGCAGTAAATGAAACATAAAAAAAAGCCTGAGCCCCAAACAGGTTTGCAAATCTCCGGGCTGATAAACAGGCATCGCGCAGGTGTACCGGGACAAAGTCAAAAGACTGCCAGATGGCCTCTGTCACATCTTCAACTTTTTACCATCCGCAAGTTCGTTTTACACAGCGGAAGTTACAGGGCCAAGTCGTACCACAAGGCCGCGGCAAAAATTTTCCAGAGTTTCTTGTGGGCTAAGAAGAGATATGTTTACGAATGCAAAAGCACGCAAGAAGCTGCTAAAGCTCTGATCATAAATAATTAAACTATTAAAATTTATTAGCATAAAGCAAAACATGCCAAAAATCTTGGAAAATATGCACTGTATCCGCATATTCTTTCCCTTACTTACATAAAATTGATATTAAACGTAAAACAGGTTTATTCTTATGAAAAAGTATATAGTAGCTTGTTCTTTAAGCTGTATGCTTTTGCTATTCACGGCATCTTCCATACTGGCACAACATGACCAACTATCTGACGACAATTGGAACTGGCCAAATTCATCTCCCGGTATAGAAGGTCCCAATCCGACCCGTTCCGTTGAAGATGTTGTAATCGATGGCAACACCATCTATACAGTAGGCAGAATTAACCTTGCCGGTGGGCTCGATGCCTTCAGCTTTGCAATATATGATGATGAAACCGGTCAGTGGGATGCAACTCCGGACGGCCCCAATAGCTTTGCATGGGGTATTGACCGCTACGAAAATCGGCTATATCTGGGGGGCCAGTTCAGACAGGTTGCAGGTGCAGCTGCAGACTATATGGTGATCTGGAATATGGAAACCCGGAACTGGGAACCCTTCAATTTTGGCCTGAACGATCGGGTAAGGCTTGTTCATATCTCCGGAGATTATCTGTTCATCGCCGGTGAATTTACCTCGGTTGGAGAGCTGCAGGCTGGTGGTATTGCACGCTACAACTTCATAACCGGAGAATGGGATAATATGGGTGGTGGTATTCCGGAAAGAACACGAATCGAAGTAATTGAATCGGAGGGAGACCTCCTTTATGTTGGTGGAAGCTTCCCGGAAATAAGCGGACTGGTTTCTCCTTCACTGGCGATTTATAATATGTCATCCGGTGAGTGGAGTTCCCTCGGAACCCAGGCAACCGGTGTGTATCATGCATTGGAATTCGATGATGATTATATCTGGATTGGCGGTTCATTTTCTGTAGCACCGGATGGTAGTTCAATCCGAAAAATCGCACGATATAACCGGGATACAGGAACGTTTTCAGGCATTGGACCCGTGCTTCAGGACCCGGGTATTTCGATTCATTCTTTGCTGCGTTCAGGTGAGTATCTGTATGCCGGCGGGCGGAACTGGGATGCCGTTGAAGGCGACGACAGTATTCGAAATTTTGCCAGGCTTCATCTTCCGTCTGAGGTATGGGAGCCTTTGGCTGACCAGACGACTACAGAAACCAGTACCTTTATCGGCTTGAAACATTTCAACGATGAAATTTTGGTTTATGGAACCTTCCCATTAATCAGGGGGTTGGCAGGCGGGCGAATTGTCAGCTATAAACCTGAAGAAAATAAAGTTCGTTTTCTGGGAAACGGCCTGAACCATCGCACACGCACCAATGCCATGCACCGGATCGGAGACTCCATATTTCTTGGGGGTTTTTTTCAATACTCGGTTGACTACCGTGCCCATTTTGTGGGTTCATTCAGCCCTGGTGACCGCTCATGGCAGCAGGTGCCACCACTTCCTTTTTTTCCTCTCCTCAATGGGGAGGTCTTTGCCTTACTGGAACACGACGAATACCTGTATGTTGGCGGCAGTTTTGCCACCTCTGGCCCGCGACCCACAAACAACCTGATTAGATATGATCTGGCCAGCAAGTTGTGGGAAAGCATCATTCCCGAAGGGGAGTCTATGGGGGGATCGGTGCGTGCTTTTACTGCTGATGGCGACAACCTCTATATAGCCGGAGGCTTTACGACTATAGCCGGGATTTCGGGCAACCGAATCATGCGTTTTAATATCCCAACCGGTACCTACCACCCTCTAGGTGATGGCACAAATGGCATAATCAACGATATACTCATTCATGACGGTTATCTCTACGCAGCCGGGAATTTCACCCAGGCCGGCGGTCTTAACACCGGGCGTGTTGCACGATACAACCTGGAAAATGAAAGCTGGGAAGTAGTTGACGCAATTGGGCCGAACCAGGAGGTATTTTCACTGATGGTTCATGATGATCACCTCTATATTGGCGGAGCATTCACAAATCTGGTTGAATCTTCAGTGCGCTATGTGGCCAAACGGAGCCTGAGTGGTCAAGGCGGGTGGCAGCCTGTCGGAGGCCTCCTGGATGCAGGACAAAATTTCGGGGTGCGGGCACTCGCAGTACTCGACGGCACTGTTCATATTGGCGGTCAGTTCGACAGATCCATGGGTACAATGCTTAATAATATTGCCCGCCTTGCAGAAGACGGGGTTAGCTGGCTGCCGCTTGGCTCTGGTGTAAACCGCAGAGTGGATGATTTACTCGCCTGGGACACCGATCTTTGGGTAAGCGGGCGCTTTACGAGAGCCGGCAACAAACCAGCAGCGGGATTTACGGTTTGGAGTCTGGATACGGATTATCTGCCGCCTGTAAGCATAGAGCAGGAAGTGTCACAAATTCCGGGTGCCGTTGAACTGCACCAGAACTACCCGAACCCGTTCAACCCGGTTACGGTGATCGGCTTCACTCTCCCTGCCGATGCGGAGGTCCGCCTGGAGGTGTTCAACATCCTGGGCGAGCGCGTGGCGGTATTGGCCGACGAACGCCGTACTGCGGGCACCCACCAGGTAAGTTTCAACGCCTCGCGGCTGTCGAGCGGTGTATATCTGTACCGCCTAACCACGGGCGACCGGGTACAGACGCGTAAAATGGTGCTGATCAAATAGGATAATATAATCCTCAGAACCGCTCGCTTACCCCGATAACGAAACGTGCCCCGAAGTCGTCGTGGCCTTGCAGTCCGTTCAGGAAGAAGGGCATGCGCACGCTCAGTTGCAGGTTCTGCAGCAGACGGCTCTGGGGCACCCATCGTGATAGCCACGGCAGGGCGCTCACATCGTACGTGACACCCACCCCCACACTGGCAAGGATCGGGTCGCTGCCACCATTAACTCCGTCACCATTGTCGCCACTCCCGCCTCCGAAAGTCAGTTTCGGGAAATCGGTGAACCGGCGGGCCGTCCAGCTTTTGCCAATCCCCGAGAAAAGCTCGAACTCCATGGGCCGGAGCAGGGTTGCCCCCCTCCGGAATGGCGAAAAAGTGTTCCAGATGGTGGCCGTCATGTAGTTGTTGCCGGGCCGGTCGGGCGATCCGATGCCGGGCAGCCCGTAACCGATCAGTCCGCTGCCGTCGTTGGCCAGCAGGTGGATGTGGCCGGTAAACCCGCCGTCGATGTTGGCAATGCCCCAGTACGCCTCGTTGCGCCACAGGTCGGCCGTGGTGGGTCCGCTCACCGCCCAGCGGTACTGTGATGGCATCGAAAGGGCCCCGGCCCCGGCCGAGATGCCGAAGCGCGTGCTGAGCTCCTTACTCAGCTCAAACGTCCGGTTCGCGCCCGCGGTTGTATACGCACCCGAGCGCGTCATGCCGAACCCGGATGCCGCCACTTCCACCCCGAAGCCGTTGGATGCCGGATCGCCATGCTCATATCCGAGGCTGAAACCATAGTAGCTGCCGCGCTCCCAGTCGCCTGCCAGCTCCGGGTTGATCCGGTTTGATGTCCGCGCCTGATGGTAGGCCGACAGGGTAACCACCCGGCGTACGGGCTCGAGCGCGCCCCAGCGGCCGAGGCGGCGCGAAATCGTGGCCCGCTCCTCACTGATGCCGTAGTAACGCAACGCGGCCAGCTCCAGGAATGCCTCGCGGCCAAGCCCGCGGATCCGGTTGCTCCAGCTCAGCCGGTAGTCCACATCGGTGGCGGCGGCATCGTACCCGTCGAGCGGGCCGGACGTGAGCATAAAAGAGGCCTCCATGGCGTGATTCCCGAACAGGTAGGTTCCGTATGATCGCATGCCCGCCATGATGCCCGCCTGCCCGCCATACCACAACGCCGGACGGTAGCTGGCCCCGTAGTGGTTCCAGTCGGCCACGGCCGGCCTCATGAAGCGCCGGTCGACGGGAAAAGGCCATCGGTTATCGAGCCGGTTAACATCTGCCATCCGGTTGCCCGGGTCGATCTCGATGCGCACCACATCCGCTTCGCGGCCAGGCAGGGTCAATGAATATTCGGGATGGGTCCAGAACCAGGCCGGCATCACGGTGCGCGGCGATCCGGGATGCTCGTGGTCTTTTGCACCCAGCATCATGTGGAGCGGTATATGCACCCATTCGCGGTGTCCGTCCGCATACTCGACCTCCACATCGACCGGCATTGGGAACACGCCGTTGCGCTGCAGGGTGATGTGCAGGCTGTCGCTGCCCTGCCTCACCCGCCGGATGCCGTAGTCGATCGTATGGGTGGTGTTGATCATATAGTCGAAATACCAGTTCAGGATGAGACCGCTCTCCTGCTCGGCGATGCGCCGGAAGTCGTCGGGACCAGGGTGCCGGAACTGCCATTCGCGGTAAAACCGCCTGAGTGAGCGCTTCAGGGCATCCTCCCCGATCACATAGGCCAGCTGGTTCAGGAAAATGGCCCCCTTCGAGTAGGAACCCATGCTGAAGGCCGCATTCGTTTCGAAATGGTCGGCGTGGGTGCTAAGCGGCTCCTCCAGGCCGCGGTCGACCAGCCTCAGGTAGGCCATATACCGGCTCAGATGGGGATTTCCGGAAGTCCGGAAGAGGTGCTGCATGGTCAGGTTCTGCATGTACACGGTGAAACCCTCGTCGATCCACGAATAGAGGCTTTCGTTGGTCGCGACCACACTCTGGAACCACATGTGCAGCAGCTCGTGCACCGTAACACTGACCAGGCTGCTTAGCCCGCGATGACCCGTGATGAGGGTGGCCATGGGGTATTCCATGCCGCCGTCGCCCCCCTGGATGATGCTGAACTGCTCGTACGGATACTCGCCGATGTACTCGTTGATGAACTCAATGGCGGCCGCCGTGAAATCACCGAGAACGTTCCAGAAGCGGGTTTCGGGCCGATCCACATAGAGCAGGTGGATGCGCGGGCCGTTCTCCATATAGAAAATGTCGTGCGAAAAATCCGGGTCGGCGGCCCACATGAAATCGATCACATCGGGCGCGAAAAAGTGCCATGTCAGCTCCGGTCCGTCGGGGCGGGACACAGGCAGGGCCGGATCCTCGTAACCGTGGCCGATCTCCTGGGCGTTCTGCAGATACCCCGTGCCGCCCAGTACATACGCCGAGTCAATGGTGATTCTTACATCGAAATCGCCGAAAATGCCGTAAAACTCCCGCCCGATGTACGGATGCGTATGCCAGCCCTTGTGGTCGTACTGGGCCAGGCGCGGGTACCAGTGGGCCATAGAGTAGGCGATCCCCTCGCGGTTGTCGCGCCCGGTGCGGCGGATCTGCACCGGCACCTGCGCCTCAAAGGTCATCTCAAAAACCGTATCCGATCCCGGCAGTATGGGTTCGGCCAGGTCCACAATCAGCACGGTGCCCTCGGTACGGTGCTGCACAACGACCCCGTTCTGGGTAAGCCTCTGCACCCGGTGGTACCCGATTTCATGATCCTCCAGGTGGTAGATGCGGTCGCGAACGCGCCCGTCGGGATCCACGATCGTGCGCGACCGCACATCCATCATGCTGCCCGGCTGAAACGCATTGAAATACAGATGATAGTAGACCCGATGCAGCGTATCCGGCGAATTGTTCGTAAAACCGAGCCGTTGCCCGCCCGAAAACCGGTGTGACTCAACATCCATATGAATATTCATTGAGTAATTCACACGGTTCTGCCAGGAGGAAGCGGCAGTGGTCGCTGAAGCGAGAGCGGTGTCGGTAAAAAAAATTGTAAGGATGGCGAAAAAAATAGCTCTTAAGCTCATGAGCTTCAAAATACATTCCTCCCCGCAAACGCCTTGCTCAGCGTCGCATCATCAATATATTCCAGCTCCGAGCCCATGGGGATGCCGTGTGCGATACGGGTCACTTTTACGCCGAACGGTTTCACGAGCTTGTTGATGTAGAAGGAGGTGGCTTCACCCTCAGCGTCGGGGTTCAGGGCCAGGATGATCTCGCTTATATCTTCATTTTCGCCAGAGACCCGGGCGATCAGCTCTTTCACACGGATTTCGTTGGGGCCGATACTGTCGAGCGGGGAGATGACACCGCCAAGCACGTGGTAGCGGCCCTTGAATTCGTTGGTTTTTTCAATCACGTACACGTCACGCGGCTCTTCGACCACGCAGATGGTGCCGTTGCTGCGTTTATCTGACGCGCAAATGGGGCAGGGGTCGGTGTCGGTCACGTTGTAGCAGACGGTGCAGTACGTGATCTTCTGCTTCAGGTTGGTGATGGCCTGTGCAAGCTGCAACACATCCTCATCGCTCTGCTTGAGGAGGTGCATGGCCAGGCGCTGGGCGGTTTTACGACCCATTCCGGGCAGTTTTGCCAGGTGCTCGATCGCCTGTTCAAGGGTTTCGGATGTCAGGACCATGGGGGTCAGAGACCGAATTTGCTCATGTCCATGCCGGGGATGCCGCCGCCGGGCAGGAACCCGCGGGTCACTTCGGCCATTTTTTCTTTCGATACACTTTCGGCTTCGGCCAGGGCCTTGTTCACGCCCGCAATGATCAGGTCTTCGAGCATCTCCTTGTCGTCGTCTTTGAGGATATCCTGGTCAATTTTGATGGATATGATCTCCCGGTTACCGTTGGCGATAACTTTTACCATTCCGCCGCCGGCCTCGGCCGAAACCTCCAGTTTGCCGAGCGAATCTTTGGCTTCCTGCATTTTTTGCTGGAACTCGTTCATCTTGCCGAATAGGTCAGCCATGTTTTGCATAAATGCCTCTGTGTTTATTTGTGATTAATACTCTGTATTGGATCAATGATTATCATCATTGAAATAAGGTTACAAACAGTGAATGTGAATAAAGGTCGTGTTTTCTGTTGTCTCCGATAACTATGATTAATGATCAATGCCGGATTCTCTGAATCAAAAAGTACGCTTGGTTGCAATCGGTGGCATCTACAGTACTCAATACTCCAACTCTGCACCAAACAGATCGACGATGGTTTTAATTCGCGGATCGGCCTGCTGAAGCTGTTTGAATTTCGCGTAGGGATCGGCGGCTACCTTGTCCTGCTCCCTCACCGGCCGCAGTACGCAACGGAACCGGATCTTGCTGCCCGATACAGTTTTCAGACACTCCTGCATCACCTGGCGGTTTTCCTGGATCAGGTTCATGGCAAACATGTCGGGGCACATCAGGGTGAGTTCGCCCTGCTTAAGGTCTACCGGTTCGGTATTCTGCATGGCGAAAAAAACCGTAGGGGTCGCTTTCGTCTTTACAATCTCAAGGTAATTGTCCCAGACTTTCTTGATGTCGTGCAGAAAAATTTGGGATTCTGCCGGAGCGACGGACGATCCGGTATCCGGTGCGGTGAGGCCGCCAATATTACTGTTATTATTACCGCCATTATTACCGCTGTTGTTACCCTCGGGGTTGCTTTCGAGGTTGCCCTCGGGGTTGCTTTCGGGGTTGCCCTTATGGTTGCTTTCGGGGTTGCCGCCGCGGTTACTTTC
>RECM01000199.1 GCA_007694035.1 Balneolaceae bacterium | reverse complement strand
TCTCGGGATGCTCCACATGGAGATTATCCAGGAGCGGCTGGAACGGGAATTCGATATGAGCATCATCACCACGGTGCCGAACGTGGAATATCAGGTACAGGGGCGAGGCAAGGAATTTCTGGTCGACAACCCCAGCGATATGCCCGATGCCGGCGACATCGACCAGGTGCTTGAGCCCTACATCAAAGCGCAGTTTATCGCGCCGTCGGAGTACATCGGTACCATCATGAAATTGTGCCAGGACCGCCGGGGCGTTTATGTAAATACCATCTACATCGATACCAAAAGGGTGGATATCACCTACGAACTACCCCTGGCTGAGGTGGTTTTTGACTTTTACGACCGCCTCAAGTCGATCACACGCGGTTACGCATCCCTCGATTATGAGTTCATCGGGTTGAGGCCGGGCAACATGGTTCGCCTCGACATTCTGCTGAACGGTGAGGAGGTAGACGCCCTTTCAAGTATCGTTCACCGGGACAAAGCCTACGAATGGGGGAAAAAACTTTGTGCTAAATTGAAAGAGCTCATACCAAGACAGATGTATGAAGTCGTTGTACAGGCAGCCATTGGTAACAAGGTAATAGCCCGCGACAGCGTAAGGGCTCTCCGCAAGGATGTTCTGGCGAAATGTTACGGTGGTGATGTGTCACGTAAACGGAAATTGCTCGAAAAACAAAAAGAGGGCAAGAAGCGTATGAAACAGGTCGGATCGGTTGAGATCCCCCAGGAAGCGTTCCTTGCCGTTTTATCCATGAATAATGACTAATACACTCCGATAGATGAACAGATTATTTGCAGTAGTATCTACATTCGTAATAGTGATGCTGGCGGATATATCACTTGCGCAGATTCCCGACGCGTTCAGGGAACCGGTTATCAAAAAAGTGGAAACCGCCGACAGGGCTGCCTTTAAGCGGCAGTACAGAGATATCATCTGGACCGGAATGGGCATGCAGGGAGCCACCACAATGGATCATCTGCCAACCAGCGAACTCAGGGCTCGCTTTCAGGCATTGTATGGCAACCCCACGCAGACACTTGAACACCTGGTGAATAGTCCCGATTTTCGCGCTGCCGAATGTGTACAGTTCGAGTACTGGTTTGTGGTGAACGATTCCATTCCGATTATGGTGCTCGACATAGACGGTCCGTTCACCAACGGGCTTGTGTATGGCGTTGCCAGCCGATACATTGACGTGATGCCGGGAATAAAAAGAGCCCTGTCAAACAAAATGATGGGCGTACGGGAAATGGGCGAATACACCGACTATTTTTTCTCACCCGAGCGTAACGAATGGTATGAAGTAAGTTACAGGGATGGCCGTTTCAACAACAAAAAAATCGACCGGCCGGCCCGGTTCCCCCGATTTAATTTTTGAGGAAGCAAAAATTGGCTGAAAAGAAAAGCTCTAAAAAAGATATTTCTTCCAAAGCCGGCCGCAGGATCCGGCCGAACGTGAAGGATAAAAACCTGAGGGCGAAGTCGTGGGCCAGGGAGTGGGGCGACGCGCTGCTCTTTGCTGCTATCGCTGCCATTATTATTCGCGCATTCATCGTCGGTGCCTACCGTATTCCGACTCCATCGATGGAAGACACACTGCTTACGGGCGACTTCCTGCTGGTGTCAAAACTTCACTACGGAGCCCGTACCCCCATGACGGTGGGCATACCTTTAACCAGCATCTATTTCAGCGGATTTGAAGTGCCCTGGACCCGCCTGCCGGGTTTCTCCGACATCAAACGGAATGATATTGTGGTGTTCAACTATCCGGTTGAGGATGTGCCGATTTCGCAGAAAACGAACTACATAAAACGCAGCGTCGGTATTCCGGGCGATACGCTCGAGATTAGGGATAAAATCCTGTATGTGAACCACGAGCCGGAGGATCGCCTGGCCGAGTACCGTCAGAATTATCTGGTGGAGGTGAGGGAGCGGATCAGGCTCAGCCCCACCAAAGTGAGGGCGGCCGGCGGTGAACTTATTAATGCCAGTGAGCAGAACTATGCCGTAAATATGACGGCGGAGACTGCCAGCCTGATGCAGGAATGGCCCGAGGTACTCAGGGTTGAACCCTTTACCTATCCCGACGGAGCAGACCTTTTCGGTCGCAGCCCTTTTGCATTCGCCCGGGCCCTGACCGGCAACCCCGACCATATGCCACAGATTGTGGTTCCCTTCAGCGGTCAGGTAGTGGAGCTGAATGAGGAAAACCTGCCGCTTTATGCCGAACTGATCCGTAAATATGAGAATAACGACCTGCAGGTACGTGAAGGCCGTGTATACATCAACGGGCAGCGCAGCGATTCCTACACCATACAGCACGATTACTATTTCATGATGGGCGACAACCGAGACAACAGCGAAGACAGCCGCTTCTGGGGCTTCGTTCCCGATAACCATGTGGTGGGGAAAGCGTGGGTGATCTATTTTTCGTGGGATAGTGACCGGTATTTGCCCAGATTCAGACGGTTGTTGAGTTTGATACACTGATCTGGGGGAGCAGAAGAAAGCAAAAGGCAAAAAGCAAAAGGCAAAAGTGATTCGGAACGAAGTGGAGAACCGCGAAGCGAAAAGGCAGGAGGCAAAAGAGGAAATAGCAGCAGAAGGCAGAAAGCAAAAGGCAGAAGTGTTTGAGAGTGGTTGGGGTAGATGAATCGGTATTATAGGAAGGTTTTGTTCCTGGTTTATTTTTGGGGTTATGGCGAGGTTTAAGATTTTATTAGTGAATTTGATTTGGTGCAGAATTGGCGTTGGTTTGGCATTGAATTGGGATTGATTAGGTGTTGGTTTGATTTTGATTGTTGGGTTGTGTGGGTGATTATGACATTACTTTGAATGGTGAGAATTATGGAAAAGAAAATCTTTGATGATGAGGTGCGGTGGGGGATTATTGGTGTTGGGAATGTTTGTGAGGTGAAGAGTGCGCCGGCAATGAAGCTCATTGAAGATTCTAGTCTTGTGGCTGTGATGCGTCGTGATGCGGCAAAGGCTGAGGATTACGCCCGGAGGCATGGTGTGCAGGCCTGGTTTGACGACGCAGATAGGCTGATCGGCGATTCACGCGTTAATGCCGTCTATATCGCGACACCTCCGCATGTGCACCTGGAAATGACCCGAAAAGCTGCGGCCGCGGGCAAGCCGGTATATGTTGAGAAACCAATGGCCCGAACCTGGGCTGAATGCCTGCAGATGATTGACGTGTGCGAAAAGGCAGGCGTGTCGCTGTACACCGCCTACTACCGGCGCTCACTTCCGAACTTCCTCAGGGTGAAACAGCTTATCGACGATGGCCTGATCGGGGATGTGCGTATGGTGAACATCCGCATGTACAAACCGGCCGGGCCCGATATTGCAGCGATCAGCGATAACAACTGGCGGGTTGATCCCGGTATCGCCGGCGGGGGCTATTTTTACGACCTGGCATCGCATCAGCTCGACTTTCTCGACTTCCTGTTTGGCCCGGTGGTACAGGCAAACGGCCACTCTGCGAATCAGGCAGCCCTATACGCAGCAGAGGATATTGTGACCGGAACCTTTGTGTTCGAAAACGGAGTGATCGGCACCGGAAGCTGGTGCTTTACATCGGCGGGCGTATCGGAAATGGACGAAACCACCATCATCGGCTCCAAAGGGGAGATAACCTACCCGTCGTTCGGAGCATCGTGGGTACAGCTTCGCACCAGCGAACACGGCGATCAGCGGTTTGAGCATGAACTTCCAAAACATATTCAGCATCCGCACATTGAATCGGTAGTAGCCGATTTGCTCGGCAAAGGTGTGTGCCCGGCAACCGGGGTTTCAGGCGCCCGCACAAATTGGGTAATGGAGAAACTGGTTTATTAAAGGTGCGTCAAACGTCAGCCTGTGCGCAGGCCTGAGCGCAGGCCATGCTACCGGTCACATCCTCCCAAAACACTTCGCGGTTCAAATGTTCACATGTTCACTTGTTCCCTGATTCGAAGCATACTAACAACACAGATGTTGTCACCATCCAAATAGTGTAGCCCCGAAATTACCCGCTCACCATGACGTTGGAAACTGCACTCTGGCGTAGACGGGAAGATGGTCGGAAGGGTAGTAACCGTTGCGGAAGTGGCCGATTATGGCGTGGTTCAGCACGCGGGCATCTGCGGGTACGAAGATGAAGTCGATCCTCCGTTTGTCGAGGGAACTTTTAACCTCAAAACCTTCGAAAGTGAATAGCGGGCCGACATGAGGAGTTTCGGTGTTATAAAACGCATCCTTCATAGGTGGGCTGCCGCCGGTGAGGATGCGGTAAACGCGGTTGTCTTCGGTTACGTTGAAATCGCCCAGCAGCACATAGGGGCTGCTTCCGGCAACCTTCTTAATGGTTCGAAGGATCAGTTTAGCGCTGTTCTTGCGTGCGGTCTGGCCAACATGGTCGAAATGGGTGTTGAATACAAACACGGTTTCTCCGGTTTCTTTGTGCCGGAATTGGCCGTAAGTGAGTATCCTCGGGTAGGCTGCATCCCACGACTTGCCCGGCAAATCGGGGGTTTTCGACAGCCAGATCGTACGGTCCGATCCTTCCACCAACTCAAACCGTTCGGTGTTGTAGTGGATGGACGATAGCTCACCTGCGCGCCGGCCGTTGTCGCGGCCCACGCCGATCCAGGCGTAGCCGGGGAGATGCTTGCCGAGATATTCCACCTGGTGGATGAGCCCTTCCTGTTGCCCCAGGAAATCGGGCTGGTACAGGCGGATGAGAGCGGCAACATGTTCCCTCCGGTTCTTCCAGCGGTTGATGCCATCCTGGGGCAGATCAACGCGCAGGTTGTAGGACATCAGAGATACAGTCAGAGGTTCGGAAGCAAGTTTTTTATGATATGCATCGCTGGCAGCAGTGTCGGTACTGGCTACGGGATTGACACCGTAGTCGATACCGGATTGGTTATTGCCATCAGTGTTGAAACCGCCAGCGCCACCGGTTCCACTTCCCCCACCCGCAGTCCAATCGACAGCCGGCGCGAACAATATTATGCACATCATAATGAGCAGGGATTTTATTATCATCAACATTTTAACCATCGCTGATATATTAAACAGCTGATAAAATTACATTTGCAGGGGCGGCAGGGCGTGAGCAGCCGGGCTTAAATCATAAAATGTAATCAAATCGTACGGATTTGGTCAACTTATTTGTAAAATGTGCGGGTAGGTGGGTGGTGCCGGAGCAGGTGCTGCTATCCACTGCCTGCCATATTACATAACGTTAAACCCAATACTAAATAAATCCCGAATTTATGTTTGATGAATTAGAAAAATACAAATCGAATGGTCATTTCTTTTTCTCGGAAGGAGACGATTTAGCTAAAGTCTGCAATGCACCGAAAAACGGAATTGGAATCTATATTATCTATGCACTTAAAGGCGGAAAAATAGAGCTTATTTTTATTGGATCAGCTGGTAAAATAAAGCAGGACGGAACCAAAAAAGCCCTTGTTGGAGGAATCTGTGACCAACTCATTAACGGCAAACTATTTGGGGGATCACGAAAACTGACTCTGAAAGAACATATTAAACATAAAAATATCGACGCGCTTGATATTTATTGGTACGAAACATTCGACAAAAAAAATGCTGACATACCCGCATTTGTGGAAGGTACAATTATGCAAAGATATTTTGATCTAAATGAACAACTACCCGAATGGAACGAAGAATACTGAACGGATCAGCGACTTGTGTCAGTAGTATGTAAACGAAGAAAATGAAGCCATTCAGTACGGGTTCCAGTTGTTCCGCATACAGAGGTTTTCATATCACGTTAAAATTTAAAAACGGTTCTTTATAGAAACCTATATCGATTTCACCTACTGGCCAGTCAATACGAACGTGCCTGAATCCTTCCGGGAAGTTGAAAGAAAATGCCCAGATTATATTTTGTTTGAGCCGGGCCTCCATTTTAGTGTCAGGTTTTGATACATTTTCGAAATGCGCAGCGTTTCATAGTGTCAAGTATTAAAGCGGAAGCAAAATCAACTAGAGAAATAGTTTTAAGAACACTTAATCGATGAGTTTAGAAAATTTATGGTTAAAGAGAAGTTATTGAATGATCTTCTTAGCAAAATGATCGACAATAAATCGATTTTCAGTGCTGTTCTGTGCGTCGAAAATAGCGACAGGAGTTTCTCCTGGACAGGGGCTGCCGGCACAATGCAAAAGGATAGCAGATACTTTATTGCCAGTGTAACCAAGCTATATGTTACAGCAGTAGTGATGCAGCTTATTGAAGCAAAAAAAATAAAACTGGGCGATAAAATCTCAACATATTTACCAGATCATATTTGTGACGGGCTTCATGTGCTCAAGGGTGTGGATTACTCTGATGAGATTACGATTGCCCATTTAATTTCTAATACATCGGGTTTACCGGATTACTTTTTTCACAAACTGCCTGGTGGCAGAACCGTTTCCGATGAACTGATGGAGGGGAATGATGAAGCATGGCCGGTGGATAGAACAATTGGCTTAATAAAGAATCTTAAACCCAATTTTAAGCCCGGGGCCAAACGAAAAGCAGCTTATTCAGATTCGAACTACCAAATTCTGGGCAGAATCATAGAAAATGTGACCGGGAAAAGCTTTGACCAGGTTTTTCAAGACTATATTTTTTCCAAATTGGATCTGCCGAACACCTATGCATATAAAGATATCAATGATAGTTCGCCTGTGCCATTTTATTATAAATCCCAAAAACTATGGCTTCCTCACTATATTGCATCCGTGACGGTTGAAGGTGGCATTGTATCGACAGCCGGTGAGGTGATGATCTTTTTAAAAGAATTTTTCAACGGGCGGTTCTTCCCCAGGGAAAGAATTCAGGAACTGAAACAGTGGAATTTAATTCTTCCGCCACCGGGACTGTTTTATTTTGGCATTGGCCTGGAAAAAATCCCTACACCCAGAATATTCTCCCCGTTTAAACCAATAAAGGAAATACTTGGCTTTTGGGGGCAAACAGGTTCTTTTGCTTTTTACAATTCAGATACAAATCTGTACTTCAGCGGCACCACTAACCAGATAAACGGAAAAGGGCATATGGCAGCAGGTAGTGCCATAATGAAAATAGTTAAATCTGTTTTGTAACATAGTGTTCAAAATGCGTTCCCGATCAGCGGCAATAGCCATTTTAACGGCGCACAACCGTGGATGTGATAACCAGTGGCTTTACCTGCAACAAAATAAAATGCCCGGGCGCAACCGTCTACATAACTGCAAACGAACAGGTATACGTATAAGCTTTCAGCCGGATGATTCACGGTCAAAGGAAATGATGATAAAAGGGGAGAGCCGGGGTGCGTGAGCGGGTCCGGCAAAAACAAGGCCCGGCCAGCGACCGGAGAAAACTGCAAGAGCGCTTCAGGCTAACTATGTGCAGTAATGTGGGAATAATGTAATCATTATCAATAATTTAGTAACGGTAAAGACAGCATTCCATGTTACCATAGTACAGAGGTGATCCGGGTTTTCAGGACAGAGTAAATTGTGATAAGCAATCTTAAAAAGACGGGATTCGTGAACAGGCTCTTTATTTACCGGTAATTCACAAGAGTATAAAAATCATTTATATATAAGAATATTTATTATGGCGCTAAAACAACAATTACAAAAGCTGGCAACAGAGAAAAATTCTCCCTGTGTTACCATTTCGATGAACACTCACCGTACGCATCCCGATAATGCTCAGGATGAACTGACCCTTAAAAACCTGCTGTCGGAAGCAGAAGACAGGGTAGTTAGCGAGTTTGGCAAAAGACCGGTAACTGAGCTGTTAGCAAAAATTGAAACAGTGGGCAAAGAAATCGATGTAAACTACAATCTGGACAGTCTGCATATTTTCCTGTCGAACGACACACAGGAAATTATCAGATCCAATTGGGAAACAAGCAACAAGGGAGTACACATTTCCGACAGTTTTGCCATCCGTTCACTCATCAAAAACTACAATCGCAGCGAAAATTACCTGCTGCTGTTACTATCTCAGGGTGGAGTTCAGTTGTATGAGGCGATTAATGATGATGTTATTAAGGAAATACAAAATGATGATTTTCCTTTTTCGGAAAATCCACACTACGTATCAAATGCTAAAAGAGGCAGCGACCCAAAACATGTTGATGATTTAGTGAGGGAGTTTTTGAACAAGGTGGACAAAGCATTGGTTAGAGTGCATAATGATGTGGAACTAAAATGTGTAGTTATTGCCACGGAAGACAACTACAGCCGTTTACAACAAGTAGCTGACAAACCCGGTATGTATGCAGGTTATGCCAATATTGATTACAGCAATGTGAAAACACATCAGATCGCTAAGCAATCCTGGGTGCTTGTAAAGGAACAACAGCAACAACGCAGAACGCAAGCCATAAGCGATATGCATGAAGCTGTTGCAGGAGGTAAGGTATTGACGGATTTACAGGAAATCTATCAGGCAGCCATTGACGGGCGTGCTGAGTTACTTATAGTTCACCAGGATTTTTCACAAGCTGTAGTAATGGAAAACGAACGGACATTTGTTCTTTCAGAGGATACAGCTACACCAAATACAATTGACGACATCACCAGCATAATCGCCTGGGAAGTAATTTCCAAGAAAGGCAGTGTCATATTTACGTCACAAGACGAAATTAAAGACCTTGGGGAAATAGTGCTCAAAACGAGATACTAAACCACTGGTTATACGACTATCTCTCCCAAAATCCCCTGATTCTTTGCAGATTATCCTGTAGCTCTTCGCTGAAATGTTTCAGGTCCTCATCTTTCAACAGGCCATATCGGAACATAAGGCTCATATACATCTCCATTTTGGAGCGGGAGTGCCCATCAAGGCAATCCTCAAGTATCCTGCCTGTTTTTTCCATTTTTTTGTACGTATCCCAAAAACGCTGAGTAGGTGTCCGGTTTTTATCGTTCAAAACGTCCTGAATGTACGGTATTGTCTCTTCCAGATACCGTTCCCTGAGACCCGGAACCATTTTTCGGAATTGCTTCCAGTCGCTTTCTTTGGGATTTTGCTGTTGATTCATTTGTAATCCTGGGTTGTAATTTTGAATTGACAACTAATATTAATGGAATTTATTTAATCGATAAAACCAATTTTTCATGTTATACCTCTGCCGGTTAAGGTTCATCACGCATCACACTATTCTGAAACTGGTAAATCCGGTCAAGCAGGGCCACCCACTTCACTTACTGGGGGGGATCGCCTGATCCGGTGATCTAGCCGAATTCATTTTGTTCATTTCGTACGGCAGGTGAGTATATCCGTACTTTTATTGTTAATATATATGTGGCAACAGTAACCCATAAAGAAATCACCTGTCAATAAACAATTTGGAACCTGCAATTCGATCCGTCAAGATGGAATCCCTGAAGATGAGCATATTCATATTTCTATTGCTGTTAAGTGCCTGCAATAATGATGGCAGTCCTGTTGATGCAAATGACAGCAGTGCTTATCAGATAACAAAAAATATCATTTACAATGGCGTTTCTGTCGACCTGGTAATTGATAAACCTGAAGAAAATGAAGTTGATGTTCTGATGGTTTTTCACGGAACGGTAAGAAGCGACAGTGAAATTTTACAGGCAGCTCATAATGCGCTTGGCAGGTTTAAGGGCATTATTGACAGAAAAGATATAATGATAGTAAGTGTGGCGTATCCCCAGGAGAATCTGCTTTTTGGAGATAATGTTCAATACGGTGAAGCTGCTTTGCTTTGGCTGAAAAATAATGCAGACAGCGAATTGGGGATTACAGTAAAGAAGATATTTCTTGCAGGACATTCCCAGGGTGGCTATTTGGTCACCCGGCTCAACACCATGCACCAGACCGATGGCGTAATTGCCAATGCACCCGGCCCGCTCAATCTGATATTCCGTTGCGAACTGGAAGAAAATGGTCAAATTCCCGGTGGAAGAGAATGTATGCTGCTTCATAATGAATATGGTTCCACTTCAACAAATCCGGATGCTTATCATGAAAGATCTTTGTTGAATTTTACAGATGGGTTTAAATCCGGCATATTATTTGTCCAGGGATTGAACGACGGGCCCATACAAATGTATTCCTGGCCCCGGTTCAAACAGCAGGTTGAAAGCTGTACCAATTGCCAGAGTGTTAAATTCCTGGATTTACCGGGTTTCGGACATGGTGCTTTATTTGATAGCCAGCTGGGCAGAGGTGAATTCAATAGCTTTATAGGCGAATGAGTATAAGATTATGGCCTGCGCTACACCATTCAAAATTTCAGTAACACTTTTTATCTCAATTTCCAGATGCGGTATAACATTTAACGCAAATTAAATTAATCCGGAAATTCAGGCATATAACGACAAGCAAACTCCGGCTGACAAAGAAATTTGTGATTTGCTTGCCTCCACAATTAACAATGAACTTTCGGAAGCGGAAAGTAAAATCTGGCACGCCCATCCTGTCTGGTTTTTAGATGGAAATCCAATTGTTGGGTACAGCAAACAGAAAGCCGGTTTGCGATTAATGTTTTGGAGTGGGGCTGGCTTTGAAGAAGCAGAACTGAATGTGACAGGAAAAAAGTTTAAGGACGCTTCAATTTTCTACACCGAAGCCGGACAGATCAAAACAAGTGATCTTAAGCGTTGGCTGAAAAAATCAAGAGAAATTCAGTGGGACTATAAAAACCTGGTGTAAAGAAAAGGTGAATTGAAAAGGTTGAAATAATTTGAGAGATTAAAGAAAAAACACGACGTATGAAAAGAACTGGTCATCACGATGAACGAATGGCAAAAATGACATTCGCTTCAGTATATCCGCATTATCTCGCTAAAGTTGAGAAAAAGGGCAGAACGAAAGAAGAGTTGCACCAGGTAATAGAGTGGCTGACTGGTTATGACGAAATGAAATTGCAGGCACTCATTGAAGAAAAGGTACCGTTTGAAGTGTTCTTTCAGAATGCTGAAATGAACCCAAATGCGCACCTCATTACCGGTGTTATCTGTGGCTACCGGGTGGAAAAAATTGAAAATCCATTAACTCAACAGGTAAGGTATTTAGACAAGCTGGTGGATGAGTTGGCGAAAGGGCGTAAAATGGAGAAGATTTTACGGGTAGAGTAAAGCCACTTGCGGGAATATTTATATAAGCTAACATTTATCACAAAAGCTGAATGAATAGACAGAAATAATAGGAGACCGGTATGAACGCACAGAAGCCGTATTTGGCCGTTTTGATGTTTGCCGAAAGGGGAATCACAACCGCGGATTTTATGCCCGATCCTATCACAACTCACATGAACTGCCACCCCGGCCAGATCAATTTCCACAAACGATTGCTGGTTGAAGGTGCGATAACCCGTTACGGAGGATGATTTAGATGGCTGAAATTTTTAACATTATTATGGGAATCATCATATTGTGGCTCCTTTATAAATTCATTCAGCGCTATTTAATGCTGTAACCGGTGCCGGAATACGGTTACCTTGTAAATAGGTAGCTTTGTAACCTGTGATGTAAAAGCAGGCAAACATGACCACTCTGCAACTCCTCATACTGGGTACCATTATCGGTTTCAACAACCTGGCAGTCGCCATGGCGCTCGGATCGCTTGGCCAGCAAGAGCGTAAGGTCAGGATCGTGGCAGTATTTACGGTTTTTGAGTTTTTCGTACCCCTGCTCGGGTTGTGGCTGGGCCATTCCGCAGCGGCATACATGGAGTCGACAGGGTGGTGGATCAGTTCACTTCTGCTGATTTTATTGGGTGTGTGGACCATCATCTTCGCTTACAGCAGGGAGGAGAAAGACCATCAGCTAATAAAAAGTGTTACCAGTTATAAAGGTCTCATCTTACTGGGTATGGGCCTGAGCCTCGACAACCTGATCGTAGGATTCAGCCTGGGGCTTGGGGATGCATCCCCGCTCACAGTTGCAACGGTTATCGCACTGTTCTCTGCCGTATTCACATGGATCGGCATCGACCTGGGCAGGAAACTGAAACGGATATGGGAACACCGCGCCACAATAACGGCCGGCCTGTTGCTCATCGCCCTCGGCATCGCAGACGCGTTAATGTAGAGCATGTGGTTATGTAGAGAAACTAGTCTGCTTAACCTGCCGGCCACTTCTTCATTCAATTGTTCACTTGTTCTGCTGTTCTAATGTTCTATCCCTTCTTGCCCGCGATGGTTTTCCCTATTTCCGCCCCCTCGCGGATGGCCAGCTGGCCGCATCCCGCGTCGATATCGTCGCCGCGGCTGCGCCTTACGGTGGCCAGTACCCTGCGTTTGGTCAGCTCGGCAAGGAAACTGTTCAGCCGGTGCTCCCTCGCACGCTGCAGTGTAACGCCGGCCACGTTGTTGTACATGATGATGTTCACCTTGCTGGGCGCCCATCCCGCGATGCGGGCCAGCAGGGCGGCATCTTCTTTGGTGTCGTTGAATTCATCGAACAGCAGGTACTCGTAGGTGAGGTCCTTCTCTGTTTTCTGATGGTAGTACCGTACCGCCTCTTCCAGCGACTTCAGGTCGAGCGATTCGTTGATGGGCATGATCCGGTTTCGCTTGTCGTCGGAGGCGGCGTGAAGGGAGATCGCCAGCCGGTAGGGCTGGTTCTCGTCGGCCATCTGCCGTATCTGCTTTGTGAGGCCGACTGTTGAGATGGTGATCCGTTTGGGGCTGAGCCCAAGCCCGAGTTTATGGCAGATCGCTGCCGCCGAGTGCATTACCGCCTTATAGTTGTGCAGCGGTTCACCCATCCCCATATACACAATGTTGTTGATGCGCTTGCCGAAGGTTTCGCGTGCGATGGCATCCATGTGGATGGCCTGGTCGGCAATCTCGCCTATGCTCAGGTTGCGGAAGTAACCCATCATGCCGGTGGCGCAGAAGCTGCACCCGAACATGCATCCCACCTGTGAAGAGATGCAAACTGTGAGGCGGTCGGCCACACCATCGTCGAAAAATTCGGGAATGAGCACGGCCTCGACCCGGTGCCCGTCGTGCAGTTCGAACAGCGCTTTGATGGTGCCATCAGCCGACCGCTGCTCCTTTACGCACTCCGCCTTGTGCAGCACGGCAAGCTCCGCGAGGCGCACCCGCAGATCGGCCGGCAGATTGGTCATCTCCTCAAAAGAAGAGGCCTGCTTCTGGTAAATCCACTGAAACAGCTGGTCGGACCTGAACCGGGGGAGATTCAGTTTTTCGGTGCAGAACGCCCTGAGTTCATCAAAGGTGAACGTTTTAAGATCTGCGGGAAGTTGTTTGGTTACCACATTTTCTGACATCCCCAAAGTTACGGGGTTTCCGGCAGATTTGCAGATACAGGATACACGAAAGGGGACCGGTCAGGCGAGTTTCGCGTTAAGTGCGATTTCCACGCCGCCAAGGGCCCGCGATACGGGACATCCTTTCTTAGCTCCCTCGGCAATCTCCTGGAATTTGGCGTTGTCGATTTCCGGCACATGGGCCAAAGAATCGAGGTCAATCTTACTTATGGTGAAACCGGCATCGCTCTTGGTAAGGTGTACCGTTGCTTTGGTTTCAACGCTTTTGGGATTGAACCCGGCCTTGCCAAGTTCTGCCGAAAATGCCATCGAAAAACATCCGGCATGCGCGGCGCCAATCAGCTCCTCAGGGTTTGTTCCAGTACCTTCCTCAAAACGGGATGAAAAGGAGTAGGCACCTTCAAACGCGCCGCTCCCGAACTTCATCGATCCCTTACCATCTTTTAATTGTCCGTTCCATTTGGCTTCAGCTGTACGTTTTGGCATAATAATTATTTATTTCAGGGTTAAATGATATCTGTTGTAAATGCTCGAGCGCGCTGGCTGCTCGAAATTTCTTCTGTAATCTGTGAAAACCAATTGGATTTTTCAAGCATGAAATGGAGATGTGAGACGCAAGACATGAGACATGAGACACAAGACTCAAGACTCAAGACTCAAGACACAAGACACAAGACATGAGACATGAGATGTGAGATGTGAGACATTGTCGTATGATAGTTGCTTAAAGTTCATAATGATCTGAAATCAACTTAACGAGATCCTGGAGTCTGCAGTTCAACATCATTACTACTTTCTGTTCAAAA
>RECM01000156.1 GCA_007694035.1 Balneolaceae bacterium | reverse complement strand
TGCTGCAGAACCGGCAGAATATACCCGGTAATATTCCTGGCATGATGGCTGAAAACGTCATTCTGCAACTCTTTCATTACTCCCGCATCAAGACCGCTGCTGTTACCTAGAATTTCGCGGATTCTATCTATTCTGGATGGATGCTCCCAGAAATGGCTTATGTAATAGGGAAACCGGTCCTCATGTATCCTGTTGTTGGCATTGGCCAGCCACCCCTGCGGTGGATTGATGATCCGGGGCATCCGGTTTTCAGGTATGTAGCCCTGCCAGCTCTCCGATGGGTCCCAACCCTTCCGGAACACAAGCGCCGAACCGCTTCGAACCGGGATTTTCCCGATCACAAAATGGGCGATATTACCCGACTGATCGGCATAGAGCAGGTTCAGGGCCGGAGCGGTATGATGCGGAAAGTGATCGATAATATCCTGGTAATGGTCGCCCCAGTTCAACGCCATACCGGGCCTGAACTCGTTGCCGGAGTGGTTTCCCGTCCAGCTCATGGAAATTTTCCGGTCGCCAAACAGCTCAAGTTCATGTACATCGCTCACCACTGGCCCGTTGCGGGTGCTCTTTACCTCAAGCAGTATTTCGTCGCCTTCCATCACCTTTATGATCTCGCGGCGGATGCGGAACGGTGCATAGGTGATGTCGGCAGAGGTGGAGTCGGCCACATACCGGCCGCGATCAAGCGGATCGGGAACCTCAACAAAAAAATCGAGGGCATCGGCCATCAGGCTGGTGAGCGACCATGCAAACCGGTCGTTCCTGCCTATAAAAATGAGCGGGTTGCCGGGTACGGTCACGCCGGCCACATTCTTTCCGTTCAGGTTCAGCCTGGCCTCATACCAGATCGACGGTGCACTCAGGCCCAGGTGAGGATCACCGGCAAGGATTGGCTGGCCACTGGACGTTTTTGACCCATCCACAACCCATGCATTGCTTCCCTGCATGGTCGCATCCATATTGAGGAGTGCACGCACGCGGTTGTCGAGTTCCAGCAGGGGTATCAGGCTGCCCGTCTCAAGTGGGAGTTCTTTTTCAAGCTCACCGATAATCTCTTCGGCCATTACGCCGGGAAGAAGACGGCGGATGGTTTCAGGTGAACGGGTTTCAGCAATATACGCTACAACCACCTTGCTCTTCCAGACCAGGTTCAGGTTCCATGCCATCAACCGCGGTATGGCAATGGCGTCGATAACACTGAACGGAATTGGATTTATATCGAGAAGTGAAAACTCAATGGGCAGCTTGCCGGTATGTTCAGCGGCAAAATCATTGATACCATCGGCATATGCCTGCAGAATGGCGATCTCCTCATCACTGTAAAGTGCCCGGTTTTCACGTGCGGTATGGGCCAGCCCCAGGGTGCGCAAAAAACGGTCGGTTTCAATGAAATCCTCACCCAGAAATTCGGCGAAACGCCCCTGTACCGTAAGCTGATGCAATGTGATCTGCCACAGGCGGTCACGTGCGTGCACATAACCCAGCGCGTAGTACAGGTCCGCCTCGTTTAAAGCAGAAATATGGGGAACACCGGCATCATCCCACTTAACGGTTACAGCCTCTGTAAGGCCCGGCAGGGAAACTGTTCCGGTGTAGTTGGGCAGGGGCCTGTAAAGCGACCAGTAGACAGTAAGGGCCAGTATGCATGTGAATAAAACCGATGTTACCAGCAATGCTTTTAGAAAGGTCTTCATTTGGCTTTGATTTGGCCTGTTTTTTAACTCAGTTTGCGTATTTTGGGGCGCTTGTGCCCGGTACAACCAAACGGGTTGTTCTCCGGATAATATAACGGAACCGAGATGTTGTTTTGACCGCTTTTAACAAAATTTTTGATGCCGCCCGCCTCACCCGCATTGCCGGTAAATTCGGAACACCTGCATATGTTTACGATGAACAGGCGATACGGAATCAGTGCAATAATCTGAAAAGTGCCTTTGAGGGAATGCCGGTGCGCTTTCTCTATGCCGTAAAGGCCAACGACAATCCCCACATCCTGAAAATCATACATGAGGAGGGGATGGGATATGATACCGTGAGCTACGAGGAAGTACTGCTCGGCCTGCGTATCAAACCTGATCCGCGTCAGATTTTCTACACTGAAAACAATATGACCGATCAGGAGATGGAGGCAGCAATCCGTTCTGGAGTGATCCTGAATATCGGCTCGCTGACGAGACTGAAGAGTTTCCTGGAACATCCCGGCAGCCATGAATGCAGTATACGCCTGAATCCGGGCATTGGCGATGGCCATCACGACAAAGTCGATACAGGTAACCGCGACAGTAAATTTGGTATCCGTAAAGATTTGATCTCCGGATGTGCCTCTATGGCTGCATCCTATGGGAAGAAGATTGTTGGCCTTCACCTGCATATCGGCAGTGGAATCCGCAAACCTGAAAATCTGATCTCGGCCATGGGTGTGCTTATTGAATATGCGCAGTACCTTCCCGACCTGAGGTTTATCAATTTTGGAGGAGGTATGCCGATCCCGTACCGGGAGGGTGCCGAACCTTTTGATCTTTCAACGTTTGCAAAGCTTGCCGAGAAGGTAATCCGGAACGACTATCGGAATCGGGACAGTTCCTTCCGGTATTATTTTGAGCCGGGGCGCTGGTTTACCGCACAGGCGGGTGTGCTGCTCACCCGTGTGAATACGGTGAAAGACCAGGGCAATGTTACGTATCTGGGAACCGATACGGGTTTTCATCACATTCTCAGGCCGGTGCTGTACGATGCGTACCATGCAGTTGTTAACCTGAGCCGCCATGGTGAAACTGGTGATAAACTGTATACCATCGCGGGCAATATCTGCGAAAGCGGCGACATACTGGCTACAGACAGGAAGCTTCCGGAAACCAGCGAGGGTGATCTGCTGGCCATTTGCGATGCCGGCGCCTATGGTATGAGCATGGCCTCTCATTACAACCGCCGTGCGCTGCCAGCCGAAATTCTGATCACCGGAGGCTCCGAATCAGTAATCCGGCGCAGGATGTCGGCAGAGGAAACGGTTGACCGCCATCTTGCAGACACCGGTTTTTAACCAACCTCAATCATCTGATATTTTTATACTACATTCTGATATGATGGATACGGAGGTGGTAGAGCATCTGCGGTTCATCGGAAATTAACGGAGCTCCAATGGAAATTATAAAAACAGTCGTTATCGGTGCCGGCACCATGGGAAACGGGATTACCCATGTGATGGCACAGTCCGGTTTTAGTGTTACCATGGTGGATGTGAGCCGTGAGGCACTCGACCGCGGTATGGGCATCATCAATAAAAACCTGGCCCGGATGGTGAGCAAAGAGAAAATCACCGAAAATAGTAAGAATGAAACACTTGGCCGCATCACTACTGCAACGGATCTTGACGAAGCCGTGAAAGACGCAGACCTGGTGGTTGAAGCGGTAAATGAAAATTTCGAGCTGAAGGAAAAAATATTCCGCCAGCTCGATCTCAACGCCCCGGCAGGATGTATCCTGGCCTCAAACACATCATCCATAAGCATTACCAAGCTGGGCGCGGTTACCGGCAGGGCCGGCCGTGTGATCGGTATGCACTTTTTCAATCCGGTACCGGTAATGAAACTGGTTGAGGTTGTGCGCGGGCTCGATACACTCGACGAAGTTAACGACGCCGTAGTGGAGATGTCGAAAAAACTTGGCAAGGAACCAGTCCCCGTAAACGATTACCCGGGATTTGTCTCCAACCGGGTTCTCATGCCCATGATCAACGAAGCCATATTCTGCGTTCATGAAGGTGTTGGTACTCCTGAGAATATCGATAATGTAATGAAACTGGGAATGGCCCACCCTATGGGCCCGCTGCGCCTGGCCGATTTTATTGGCCTGGATGTATGTCTCGACATCCTGAATGTTCTCTATGAGGGATTCAGGGACCCGAAATACAGGCCCTGTCCGCTGCTGGTGAAGATGGTGGATGCCGGCAAGCTGGGCGATAAAACCGGACAGGGGTTTTATACAACAGCCTGATTGCACGCAATATTCCGCAGAATAAAACGCGCAGTCAAATTCGCTTCAGGCCGTAGAATCCCTATTTGGAATTTTTCTCATTTAATAATTATTATTAATTGATGGTCAATATCTTAACAATACTCAACAAGAATAGTTTTAGATCATATTGCGCGGCCTGTATCAGCAAAGACAACGCCCTGTATTCCGGGTATACAACCGGATAAATTTACTCGTCACACTATCACTGAACGGGCCTGATAATTTGAGAATCAATGGCTGTGAATTCCGGAGATTTCGGAGAATCTTTTCCGGCCCCAAAAAACTGAACCACAATAAATTGAATCATAAAAACACGAAGAAAACAGATGATAGATCTCCGCAGTGATACGGTAACCCGGCCGACACCGGGTATGCTGAAGGCGATGACAGAAGCCCCGTTGGGCGATGATGTGTTCGGGGAAGATCCTACCCTCAACGCGTTCGAGGAGCGTGTTGCCACCATGTTCGGCAAGCAGGCAGGTCTGTTCGTCCCAAGCGGAACTATGGGCAATCAGCTCGGCCTGTTTATGCTTACCCAACCCTGCGACGAAATCATCACCGACGAGTCGGCCCATATATTCAATTACGAGGCGGGTGGTTGCGCATTTTTGTCGGGAGTACAGCTTCGGCCTTTGCAGGGCCCAAATGGAATTCTCACACCGGAACTGATTGAACCTGCTATTCGTACGAGGAACGACTGGGATCCGCATACGCGGGTAATCGGTCTCGAAAACACCACAAACAGGGGAGGTGGTGCCTGTTACACGGCTGAAAATCTTACAGCTATCCGGGATCTTGCCCTTCGGCACAGCCTTGGGGTACACCTCGACGGCGCACGGATATGGAACGCGATGGTAGCGACGGGCATTAAGGCCGGATTCTTCGGTGGGATCGCTGACACCATTTCGGTCTGTTTCAGCAAAGGCCTTGGCGCACCGGTTGGCTCGGTGCTTCTTGGCGATAAGGATCTGATACGCAGGGCCAGGCGAATGCGCAAGGTACTCGGGGGCGGAATGCGCCAGGCCGGGCTTCTTGCAGCTGCTGCCGGTTACGCCCTCGATCATCACTATGCCGGACTCGAACATGACCACCGCCGGGCGCAGACCCTGGCCCGTGAAATTGCGGGGATGGCAGCCTTCGACATACGCCTGGACAGTGTTCAGACCAACATCGTTATCTTCGATACGATTTATGAGGATGCATCAGCCGTGCTGGAAAAACTGAAGGGCGCAGGCGTGGCCATGGTGCCATTCGGCCCACGTTGTATCCGTGCGGTTTTTCATCATCAAATTACCGACGAGGATCTCGAAAAAACTGTCGAGGTGCTCGGAATGATCAGCAACAAAACATGAGAGACCTGTAATGACGAAATATATCCGGATTTCTGCAGTGATAGCCCTGTTACTGATAAGTGCTCTGGCAGAGTTACGCCAGGAAGTGCCATCAACCGATATTTACGTTGCCGATATACGCCTGGTAGATAACTATCATCAGATAACCAATGTTACCAATCTGACCCGCCGGAATGGATATGACAATCAGCCCGCTTTCTCACGCGGCGGGCGGTACCTGCTATACAATTCGATGCTGCAGGGGCAGACCGATATCTATCGTCATGACTTCACGACCGGCGAAATCCTACAGGTTACAGCAACTGAGGTGAGTGAATATTCGCCCGGCTGGACACCTGATAACTCGGGCTACTCGGCCGTAGTGGTGGAGGAAGACGGCACACAAAGGCTATGGTTATATTCCCTTGATGGGGAACCGTTTCAGCCGCTTCTGGAGAGGGTGGAACCGGTCGGTTACTACAGCTGGCTCGATTCAACCCGGGTAGCCCTATTTGTTCTCGGAGATCCTCCTACACTCAGGGTTGCCGATGTAAGAACGGGCCTCATCCGAACGGTGACCGAAAACATTGGCCGGTCTCTTCAGGTGATGCCTGGCAGCAGCAAGGTGGCCTGGATCGACAAAAGCGATCCTGATAACTGGATGATCAGGATGTACGATCCCGACAATCGGGGGATTGAAAGCATGATTCTTGCCGTACCCGGCTCGGAGGATTTCGCTTGGACAGCCTACGGCTCGCTGATCATGGCCCGCCGGTCCATCATTTACGAGTGGGATCCCATGGGAAGCGAAGGCTGGACGAAAATAGCCGACCTTTCGAAATCGGGTGTTCGCAACATCACCCGATTGGCGGTATCACCTTCTGGCAACCGGATTGCTATTGTAGCTGATCACTGAGCTGCACATCAGGCTGTTAATATGCCGTTATAATCAGGGTACCCGAAGCAAAAAAGCTCCGGGGATTATGGAATAGGAACAGGGTGTGGTACCAAGCAGTTCACCGTCTGCCTCGATAAGTACAGGGTTTTCGGATGACGCCTCAAAACGGTTCCCCCTGTGCAGATGAACCGAGGGGTGGTTTTCCAGGCCTCCCCTGAACAGTTTGGGAATCTGCCCTGCAACCTGCATGAACGACATGCTGTCGATAACGGTGAAATCGAGCAATCCATCGCCGGGATCGGCCTTTGGCGCCAGCAGCATGCCACTGCCGGCATAGCGGCAGTTTGCCGTAATAATCACCAGTACCTGCTTTTCGTGCTCTTCTCCGTTGATCCGGAACCGGATTACAGGTGATTTGTACCGCAGTAACACCCGTATAAGGGCATTCAGGTACACCAGTTTGTTCTGCCGCCTGAACCGTCCGGAGCGCTCGAGCGTATCGGCGGCGATGGCCATACCCGACATGTTTATGAAGGCACGTTTTTCCGGTTTCCCGTCTTTCTGAAATTCAACAAGGCCTGCATCGTGCCGCACTGATTTGCCGAAACGCAGAAGGGCTGCGGCCCTGGAGATGTCGGTATGGATACCGTGCGTTCTTATCCAGTCGTTACCACGCCCGCTCGATATCACAGCAAACTCGGTATTGACAGGTTTGTAATCATTCGCGGCCAATACCCCGTTCACCACCTCGTTGCAGGTACCGTCGCCTCCGGCTATCGCTATCTTTTTGTATCCATTGAAAGTTGCGGTTCGCGCAAGCTCAATGGCATGCCCGGTCGCCTCAGTAAATGTAATCTCAAATCCGATTCCGAGGTTTGTAAGCACGCGCTCAAGGCTGGCTATCGTACTGCTTCCACGCCCGCCCCCTGACACAGGATTGGCAATAATGTACCAGCCGGAACCAGGCTCAGGCATGGTTCACCTCCGGTATTATTTGTTCATCACCCTGAACAGGCAGGTTTTCATTTGCTTTAAATAGCATGAAAATTAATGGTTTAAGATATCATTTTTAAAAATCAAAGAACGGTGGTGCCGTTGTTTTTCGGTTAAGTGTAAATAAGCTACCTTTATTCCAAAAATATACCATCTGATCATGAATAATTACTACGGACGTATAATCGGCTACGGCAAAGCACTTCCCCGGAATATTGTGACCAATGCAGACCTTGAAAAAAAGGTGGATACCAGCGATGAATGGATCACCGAACGAACCGGAATCCGCCAGCGCCATATTGTGAGCGACGACGAACACTGCTCCACACTCGCTGTAGGTGCCAGCCGGGCCGCTATGAATGTTGCCGGCATCGGTCCATCCGATCTCGATCTGATCATAGTGGCCACTTCCAGCCCCGACTTTCTTACCCCACCGGTGTCGAGCCAGATCCAGCACATGCTTGGAGCTTCAACAATCGGGGCCTTCACGGTGGTGGTTGGCTGTACCGGCTTCGTGACTTCACTTATTATGGCCGATCGGTTCATCAGGGCCGGCGGGTACCGTAACATACTGGTTATCGGAGTGGAGATTATCAGCCGTATGCTCGATTGGGAAGACCGGAATACGTGCGTACTGTTCGGCGACGGGGCTGCAGCGGTAGTTGTGCAGCGAACAGATGAGCGATCAGGGGTGCTGTCGCACGTGATGGGTTCCGACGGGGCGGGGGCGCAGCATATCATCCATCCCTCGGGTGGATCAGCCCTGCCGCCCAGCCACGAAACCATCGACAACCGTGATGTATATATCAAAATGAACGGCCGCGAGGTTTTCCGTTTCGCGGTACCGGTAATCGGGAATACACTACAGCAAATTGTTACGGAAGCCGGTCTGACCTTCGACGACATCGACCTGCTGATACCGCACCAGGCCAACGCGCGCATAATTGAATCGGCAGCGAAGCTCACAGCATTCCCGGAAGACCGTATTTTTGTGAACGTGCACAATTACGGAAACACATCAGCCGCTTCTGTACCGATTGCGCTTACCGAAGCGTTTGAACAGGGCAGGGTTAAAAAAGGGGATACGGTTGCCATGATCGCGTTCGGGGCCGGGCTCACATGGGCCGGGGCAGTGGTTAAGCTATAATCTGATTGCGTTCTGAAGGAAACAGATGAGCCGGGGCTAAACCTGATTGGCTAATCTGTCGCCTGTTTTTTATACTATGTGTGTAGAAAGTATCCTTTATAACGAATTCTGAACCAATGTATACCGATTTGGCCGAAGCTGTTGAAGAACTGAAAATGAAGGGGTACAATAATCTTTTTGAACCCGACGACGACGCTTTTTACTGCAGCAAGCTTGATCTGCGTGAAGAAGTGCCGAACATGAAGATCGTCGAAACCTGGCAGTTCGATCAGGGCACCGACCCCGGCGATGAGTCAACTATCTATGCTCTGGAAACCAAAGACGGTGTGAAGGGCTATATCATCATAAGTTTTGGCACCCACATCGATCCGCGAAAGGCCAGTCTTATCGATCGCCTTCTGAGCAGGCAGCAATAGTACTTAATCCCGGTTTAAACCAGGATGCTGTCAGTCCGGGTCGAACAGATTTGTCTGGCGGTCTTTCCGGTAGCCCGCAGGGATCCTGAAATGGCCGGTATCTACCTGTGTTCGTTCGGTATTGAACCCCAGCCGCGCAGTATGGATACGGAACGTTGATTTGATCTGCTCCGCAAAATTTCCCTCGCCCTTCATTCTGGTCATGAATTCCGACCGGTTCAGCTTGCCGCCACGCATATCCCTTACCCGGTTCAGGATTTTATCTTTCCGGTCGGGGTAGTGCCTGTCGAGCCAGTCTGTAAACAGCGGTCTTACGGCCATAGGTAGCCTGAGCATGGTGTAACCTGCTCTTGTGGCTCCTGCTTCACGGGCAGCCTTGAGCAGGGCCGGCATTTCGTGGTCGTTCAGTGCGGGGATAATTGGAGCGGTCATCACTGCCGTGGGAATACCGGCTTCGCTGAGTTGCCGTATCGCATCGAGCCGCCGCTGAGGCCGTGATGTACGCGGTTCAAGTATGGCTGTGAGGTCAGGGTCGAGGCTTGTTATGCTGATGCTCACCCTTGTCAGGTTCAGGCCGGCCATTTCGCTGAGTATGTCGATGTCGCGCGTTACAAGGTGGTTCTTGGTGATGATAGTGACCGGGTTTCTGAAATCCCGGAGTACCTCCAGACATCTGCGTGTAATTTTCAGTCGGCGTTCGGCGGGCTGGTAGCAATCGGTATTGCCGCTCAGGCAGACCGACTGGGGCACCCATCCCGGCCGTGACAGTTCGCGTGCCAGAAGCTCCGGTGCGTCGGGTTTGACCATGATGCGGGTTTCAAAGTCGAGACCGGCCGAAAAACCAAGGTATTCATGTGTGGGGCGGGCATAGCAGTAGATGCAGCCGTGTTCACAGCCTCGGTACGGGTTAACGGAGTAGTCGAAAGGTATGTCGGGACTCTGGTTGCGTGACATCACCGTTTTGCTGTGGTCCCTGTAGAAACAGGTTTCCGGCCGATCTGCCTGGGGAGATTCACCAGTCATCCCTTTACCGGAAACGGAATCAAAGTCTTCAAAAAAACTGTTATCTACATACAGCCGGTCGAACCGGTTGGCCGGATTGTCGGCGGATCCTCTTCCTCTGATGTTTGGGTTCATTCAAACAATTTACATAAAACGCACATATAACCAAACATGTAACAGCTGCTCATTTTCACATGCTTTTTTGCGGAAGTGTTGTTGCGAAAGGCTTAACCCATGCAGAATAAACATGGTCAGGGTCGTTTCCGGGGCTATTAAGGGCCTGATTCCGGCAAGATCCTGATATGAAGAAGCCATATTTTCAGGAACCTGAAAGTTATTTTTGATGTGTCAGGTATGATAACGACCTTAAGAGCGTTAAACCCGGTATTAAATCGTGCACGTCGCAGACTGTTCGAAATATTTTTTTATTTTAATGCAGTCATTAAAGTCCAGTTCAACCTCAAATTAATCACGATATGCCTTTAAAAGGATTCAGTTTCTTCATTTTATTCATGGTGGCCGCGACGGCGGTTTTTGCCCAGGACCGCCCGCAGATCGAGCGTGTACCAATGCCGAAACTGGAATTGCCCTATATGAGCCCGGTTCAGGAACGTGAACCTTTAAAAAGATACACGGCTGAAGTCCAAAAAGATGCCCCCCCGGTCGACAAAGCATTTGTAAGGCGTGTTATTGAGGTGTACCGGATTGGCATCTCTGCCATGGAAGCCCAGGTAGCCGACAACATGCTTGTAGCTGAAGAGCGGATAAACGAGGCCATTATTTCACTGCAGGGCCTGATGGATGATTATCCTGAATCTTTAACTGACCGGCGTTTCAATGAGGTGTACCGCACCGTGATGGCCGAGTATCAGGATTTTTACGGAATTTCGGGGCCTGTACTTGAAGCTGAGGGCGACATATTTGCCATACAGCATGAGATGTTTTCCGCCAATGATGAATGGTTCGACGGATCCTATTTTTCGCTGCCGGCTGATCTGGTTGTGAAAAGAACAGAAGTACCACTGATCATCAACCAGCAGGTTAACAACCACATTCAATACCTTACTCAGCGCCGGCCCGAGATCATGCAGCGCTGGCTGGAGCGATCGAAGTACTATTTTCCGATGATGCGCAGGATTTTCAAGGAGGAGGGGGTACCCGAGGAACTCATTCACCTCTCCATGATTGAGAGCGGTCTTGTTCCCACAGCCCGCAGTCACGCCCGGGCCGTAGGCCTCTGGCAGTTTATGCAGGCTACCGGATCGGCCTATGGGCTTGAAGTAAACTGGTGGATTGATGAGCGCCGTGACCCGGAAAAATCCACACGTGCTGCGGCGAGGCACCTGCGCGATCTGAACGACCGGTGGAACGACTGGCATATGTCGCTGGCCAACTATAATGTGAGCACACGCGGTATGAGAAGGGCGATTACCAATTCAAACGGCAGTACCGATTACTGGGAGATATACCCGCATTTGCCGCGGGAAACGCGCGGCTATGTTCCCGGGTATATTGCTGCCACAATTGTTGCCATGAATCCGGGTGAGTTCGGTTTTTATGAAATTCCGGATACCGAACCCTACTCATATGAGGTGGTCGAGATTCGGGGCTCCGTCGACCTCAGAGTGCTTGCTGATTTTGCCGGCATTACGCCCGATGAGCTTCGTAGTTACAACCCTGAACTGCTTCGCTGGGCTACACCTCCGGGTGCAAAACCCTACCCTCTGAAAATCCCCAAAGGCAAGCGTGCTGAATTCCTGGCTGCATACCGAGACATGCCGGAGTCGGCCCGCCAGACACTTGTTATTCACACCGTGTCGAGCGGTGAGACCCTTGGCCGCATTGCCAGCCGCTACAGTACCACCGTGCAGGCGCTTTACGCAGCCAATGAGAGACTTTCTACTACAATTCATCCGGGCCAGGAAATCATTATACCAGTTCCGGGCGGATCCAATGTTGCCATTCAGGCCGACAGCCCGTCGAGGGCACGCCAGGCTCGAACAATCACTGCTTCAGCAGGTTCTTCTGCACAGCCCTCTGCCAGTTCCCCGGCACCGGCCAATACGGCTCGCCTCAGTTATACGGTTAAGAGGGGAGATACCATAGGCCATATCGCCGAATGGTATGATACGCAGGCCTGGCAAATCCGGTCATGGAATAACATTGGCAATCTTATTCGCGCCGGCCAGCGCCTCACCATATACGTGCCCGCAGCAAGACTGGCTGAATATGCTGCGATCGATAACATGAATACCGCCGAAAAGCGGAACCTGATGGCACAGCGCAGGTCCGGTCAGCGTACACCTGCGGTCACAGCCTCAGCAACAGGCAGCGGAAGTGTAACAACGTACACTGTGCGCAGAAACGACAATCTGTATGAAATTGCCCGGGCCAACAATACAACGGTGGCCGAACTGATGCGCATCAATAATCTCAGAAACAATACCATATATGTCGGTCAGCAGCTGAAAATACCGGCAGCTAACTGATATTTGCAAAATGATCAGCAATAAGCGCCTCTTGATAGCCCTGGTGCTCGTACTTGCGGGCATCACGGGCCTGGGTCTGATTTACCGGCCCGATCCCCTGTTCCTCATCAAAAAAAACTTCACCATTTTCAGTGAGGTCTACAGTGAAGTGTCGGAGGGTTATGTAGTTGAGGTTGACCCCGAAAAACTGATGCGGCATGGTATCCGGTCCATGCTCGAAACACTTGATCCCTATACGGTACTCATCGAGGAGTCGCAGATTCCTGAAATGGAAATCATGTCGCGCGGTGGTTATGCCGGTGTGGGCATTGAGGTTGGATCACGTGGCGGACGTCTTGTAGTGATCGCACCGATAGAGGGCTACTCAGCCCACAGGAAGGGGATCAAAGCCGGTGATGTGATTCTGGAGGTTAACGGGATGACAGTGGAGACGTTGTCGGCCGATGAACTTCAGTTGCAGATGAGAGGTGATACGGGCACTACTGTAGAATTAAAAATTGAACGCTTTGGTATCGACACACCGCTCGTTTTTGAATTGACACGCGAGCGTATTGAAGTACGCAATATAACCAGCTACGGAATTATCGACAATGGGCAGCGGATTGGCTATATACAGCTAACACGATTCGGGCAGAACACGGCCGAAGAGGTACGAAACGCAATAAATGATATGCGGTCCAACGGCGGGTTAAACAGCCTGGTTCTGGATTTGCGCAACAACCCGGGCGGGCTGCTTTTCGAGGCGGTAAAGACAGTAGATAAATTTGTGGGCCCCGGCATCGGGGTGGTAACCACGAGGGGACGCGCTATCGAAAGCCGTACCGTTTTCAGGACTGAAGAGTCACCCATGCTCGGCGATGAACCGCTTGTTGTACTGATCAATAACGGAAGTGCCAGCGCTTCTGAAATTGTTGCCGGAGCCCTTCAGGACCTTGACCGGGCTGTAATAATTGGCGAACGAAGTTTTGGAAAGGGATTGGTGCAGATTGTTAAGCCGCTATCATACAATCTGGCGCTTAAAATGACCACATCCAAGTATTACATACCGAGTGGACGATCCATTCAGACGGTTGATTATGGCGGTGCTAACGCCTACGACCAGCCTGGCAGGGAATTTGAAACCCGGGCCGGCCGCAAAGTATATCAGCACAACGGTATCGATCCTGATCTGCACCTGGAAGCCGTGCAGCAGAGCATGCTCGGGATCGCACTTCAGCAGCAGAACCACTACTTTTTCTTCGCCAATGAATACGCTGCAGACCACGAATCATTTGATGCACAGTCAGATTCTGAAGCGGCATATGATGAGTTCCGTTTGTACCTGAACAGAGTGGGTTTCACCTATACCAATCAGGCTGAACGCTATTTCGCCCAGCTTGAACAATCGATTCTGGATCATCCCTCCGGAATTGATTCGAATCTGCTGGCACAGCTCAGGAGTCAGATCGAAACGGCCAAAAGCCGTGAAATGGATATCTTTAAAGACCAGATCAGGAAAGAGCTCATTACCGAGCTCACCAACCGCTTTGAAGATAGTTCGAACCGCCTCATCTCACTCATAACCTATGATGATGGAATGAGCCTGGCTCTTCGTATCTTGAGCGATCAGCAAAGATACCGTTCTGTGCTCAGCCCCTAATGATGCAAAAAGCCGACTTACATATTCACACAACGGCCTCCGACGGGAAACACGCTCCTGCCGAAGTGGTGAAAAGGGCGGCAAGTCGCGGGCTTTCGGTTATTGCCCTGACGGATCATGATACCTATTCGGGATATTTTGAAGCCAGGGCCGCAGGTGTGGATGCCGGGGTTCATGTAATTGCCGGTGCTGAAATTACCTGCGACTATAATGGCAGGGAATGTCATATTCTGGCCTATGGCTTCGACGTGGGTAACGCGGATCTGAAGAAACTTTTTCTCGACCAAAAAATCCGGCGCATCAACCGTGCCAGGATAATGGTCGAAAACCTTGTTAAACTCGGTGTCGACATTGAATTTGAAGATGTTGAAAAAATCGCAATGAATGTTCCGATTAACCGGAACCACATTGCAGGGCTGCTGGTCGAAAAAAAAGTTGTTGACAATGTACAGGCGGCTTTCAACAAGTTCCTGAGTAATGAAGCCCCTGCCTACTTTAAGTCGGAGTACCACAGTGTTGAGGATGTAATCAGTATAATTAGCGGTGCCGGCGGCATGTCGGTACTTGCTCATCCGGGACTTTTTTACGTCGACGAAGACCTCAACTATTTTGCGAAGACGAATCTGGACGGTATTGAGACCATTCACCCCAGCCATAATTTTGATCTTCAGCGTAAATATGAAAATTTTGCAAAAATAAACGGCCTTTTGACTACCGGTGGAAGCGACTATCACGGCTTTAAAGAAGCAGATGACCAGTATCTTGGCGTGGTTTGTGTCGATGCGAAAATAGCCGACCGGGTAGAATCATTTTGCCGTGAACGAAAAGAAAACATCACATCCTGAAATTATTGATATGCCAGTACAAACCATTCGTGGGAATTTCACTTCCGTAAATGCCAGAATCGGCATAATTGTATCGCGGTGGAATTCATTCATCACCGAACGCCTGAAAGAGGGGGCTATTGAAAACCTTCTGGTTCATGGTGTGCCGGAAAAGGATATAACGGTTGTCTATTGCCCTGGAGCTTATGAATTGCCACTGACGGCAAAACTGATGCTTGAATCGGGCAATTACGACGGCATCATATGCCTTGGTGCTGTGATCCGCGGATCAACGCCCCATTTTGATTATGTTGCAGGGGCCGTGAACAGTGGTTTGGCCAGGCTCAACCTGGACTTCGGAAAACCAGTAATATTTGGGGTTCTGACCACCGATACCATTGAACAGGCTATAGAACGGGCAGGAACCAAGGCCGGAAACAAGGGCGAGGAGGCCGCCATGACTCTTATTGAGATGATTTCGGTGAGCAATCAGTTAAAAAACGAATAAATTGTTGAATACGGACGAATTAAATCATAATTTTCCGAGCTTGAAACAGCAAAAAAGGTCAAATTTTTGAAAACCGTATCACTAAACCGGAAAAAACAGACAGAAAAGGACGCCCAGCGCCAGGTAGAACTGCGGGAGAGTGGCAGAGTACCCAATCACATTGCGATAATTATGGATGGGAACGGCCGCTGGGCCAAGGAACGCGGCAATATGAGGGTTTTCGGTCACCAGGCCGGTGTCGACTCTGTCCGCGATACAGTTGAAGCCTGCGCCCAGATGGGAATACCCCACCTTACCCTGTTTGCCTTTTCTACAGAAAACTGGATGAGACCGGCATCTGAAGTGAATGCCCTTATGCAACTGCTGATTCAAAGCTTGCGTAAAGAGACCAGGAAACTGGTCGAAAACGACATTAAACTTGTAGCAGTTGGTCAGCTTGAAAGGCTGCCCGACAAATGCCATCGCGAACTACTCGAAGCTATAGAGATCACCAAAGATAACAAACGCCTCCAGGTTTGCCTCGCCCTGAGCTACTCAGGCCGTTGGGACCTCGCACAGGCGGCCCGTAAGATCAGTGAAATGGTAATAAACGGGGAAGTCGGTCCCGAAGACGTGAATGAAGAACTTGTTCAGTCTTTGTTGACAACGAATTCAATTCCGGATCCGGACCTGTTGATCAGAACCGGTGGAGAATTCCGGCTCAGTAATTTTTTATTGTGGCAGGCAGCGTATTCCGAACTGTATATCAGCAAAAAATACTGGCCTGATTTCCGCAGAGATGAGCTTTACAAATCTATAGAATCTTATCAGAAGAGAGAACGGCGCTTTGGTAAAATCTCAGAACAACTAGAAAAAAAGGATATGAGGCAAGTTAGTGCGGGTGTTTAACGTTACGCTACCTGATTGTCCAGAATATTTCCTAATCGATTAACCTCATACCAGATCAAAGCGTGTTTTCAATACAAGGTACAATTCGCAATTTAACGCTGTTATTGCTTCTTTTTCTGCTCGCAGAACCGGCACAGGCCCAGGTAATTCCACCGGGTGCCCCGCAGCTTGACCTGTCAAATCCTCTGAATACCAGGCCGCGCCAGTTCAACATCCGCAGTATTAACCTCATTGGCACAGAAAGCTATTCTGTTTCAATGATATCGGGTACAACCGGCTTACAGGAGGGGGAAAGTATCACAATTCCTGGCGAAACCATTGCCACCGCTGTAAGAAGGCTCTATAACACCGGGCTTTTTTCTGATGTCAGAATTGTTCATACCGAAGTTACCACCGGGTCGGTGAATCTCGACATTTACGTTACCGAGCAGCCGCGCCTTGAAGATTACGAACTCAGGGGTATTAAACGGTCTCATCGCAGGGATCTCAGAGATAAAATTACCCTTCTGCCGGGATTTGCTGTTACCGAGTCATCGAAAATGCAGGCTGTGAATACCATTCAACGATACTACCGCGACAAGGGGTACTGGTACACAAGTGTGGATGTAATTTCCGGTGAGGTCGATACGCTCAGAAACAGAATGAAGGTGATTTTTGATATTGATCCCGGAGAACGGATTCAGATCAGGTCGGTTGAGATTGAAGGTAATGAAAATTTCTCCGATCGCAGGCTTAGAAGCCGGATGAAGCCCATTAAACGGACCACCTTCCTAAGATCGCTCACAAGGCAGACATTCGAGCGTGATGATTACATGGAGGGGAAACAGAACCTGATTAATTTCTACAAGAAAAACGGTCACCTCGATTTCAGGATCAAAGAGGATACCGTTTTTGTATATGACCACAACAGGCGCCGACAGGGTGTTGCCATCAACCTGGTAATTGATGAGGGGCCTCAATACCGTGTTCGCAATATCACCTGGGAGGGGAATACAGTATATCCTGATGAGGTGCTCTCCCAGTCGCTGGGTTTTGAAAAAGGGGATGTGTTTAATCAGGAAAAATATGAGATGAACCTGAATATAAACAGGGAAAGCAGTGATGTTACAAGCCTCTATCAGAATATCGGCTACCTGTTTATGCGCATTGAGGAAGATATCCGGTTTGTTGAAGGCGATTCGCTGGACCTGCATCTGAATATTATTGAGGATGAAATCGCCAAACTGGTCGAGGTCAGTTTTACCGGTAACACGAAAACAAATGACGATGTTGTTCGGCGCAACCTGAGAAACATCCCGGGAACCAACTACAGCCGGGCCGCCATACAGCGTTCGGTACGTGAACTTGCTACGCTGGGTTATTTTGTTCCGGAGAATATCCTGCCCGACCTCGATTATAATTACGAAGAGAAAACCGTTAATGTAATCTACTCACTCGACGAATCGGCAAGTACCGACAACTTTGAATTTTCAGGTGGATTCGGTGGCCGGCAGATTGGTGTAATTCTATCGGCCAGGCTCAATTTTAATAATTTTTCGGCTCAGAATCTGCTCAACGGAGAGGCCTGGCGTCCGCTGCCGAGTGGAGACGGGCAGCGGCTGTCGCTTGGTGTACAGGTTACAGGCCGGGGTTTCCAGAATTATTCAATTGGTTTTCAGGAGCCGTGGATGTTCGGCAGGCCAAATTCTTTTGGATTCAACACTTCATACAGTTTGTATAAATTCTCGAACCAGCGGTTTGAGCAGTTCAGCAGCAGTGTTTCTCTGGGCCGGCGCCTGCAATGGCCCGATGATTTCTTCCAGCAGATCAATATCCTGCAATACCAGATGTTCGATGTTTTCCGCAGCGAAGGGCTCCTGGAACCAGGTCGCGCAAGTACAATATCGTTGAAATCGGTGATTGAACGTAACTCGCTCGACAATCCGTTGTCGCCGAACAGTGGTTCAAAGCTGTCTGGTTCTATTGAAGTTGCTCCTCCGTTACCGGGCTTCAAACAGTTTTACAAAGGCCTGCTTACATTCCAGAACCATATACCTGTGGTTGGCAGGTTGGTTGCTACAAGCGGAGCCGAATTCGGATACATGGGCTGGTTTGGCAGCAAAGACAGGAGTCAGTTCCAGCGGTTCTACCTCGGTGGTACGCCACTGCAGCAACAACAGGTCTTCTACCGCGATAACGTGGATCTGAAGGGCTTTCCCGGTGGTTTCGGCGGATCGATTTCCCCTGCAATCGACGGAGAATTTGTTGGCGGCCGTATTTACAACAAGTATTTTGCCGAGTTGAGATATCCGGCAGTTTCAAGCGAACAGGTTCAGCTTATCCCTTATCTTTTTGCCGAAAGTGGCAATGCCTACTTTGACTTCAATACCTGGGACCCGTTCAATCTGAAGCGGTCTGCCGGCTTCGGTGTAAGGGTTTTCCTGCCTATTCTTGGGCTGATTGACCTGAGTTACGGTTATCGTTTCGATGGTATACCCAATACCACAGTCGAAGCCGGAAACTGGGAGTTCCTCATAAATATCGGATCACCATTCTGATAAGACTTATGAAATTAAATTCATTTGCATATCTTCTGACCGCTCTTGCATGTGCTGCACTGGGTGTATCTGCTGAACTGGCTCAGGCACAGAATCAGAAAATTGGATTTATTGATTCCGAGTATATTCTTTCGAAAATGCCTGAATACACCGGTATCGATCAGAGACTAAGGCAGGTAAGCCAGGAGTGGCAGCAGGAGATTGACCGGATGCAGTCGGAGATCGAACGACTGAAACAGGAGTTCCAGGCCAGGGAAATCCTCTATACCAGTGAACAGCGGCAACAGAAACTTACTGAAATAGACAATAAAATCAGGGACCGTGAACGTTTCTTACAGAGCAAGTTTGGTCCCGACGGCGATTACTTCAAGCAGCAGCAACAATTGCTGGAACCGATTCAACTCAGGATTGTTGAGGCTACCGACAAGGTTGCCGCACGCGACGGATTTGATTTTGTGTTCGACAGGGCTGGCGATTTCCTGTTCCTGTATACCCGACCTCAGTGGAACATCAGTAATGAAGTACTGCTTGAAATGGGAATCCAGGTGGATCAGCCTGCAAGATAATTTGTTTTTATACGTTTCATTTTTTGTTAACAATAACCTGATCATTCGATAATGATAAAAAAGATACATCTGATGGTGCTCGTCCTGCTGATAACAGCCGGATCAGCGTACTCACAACAACATAAAGTGGGTTATATAAATCCCCAGGCGGTTCTTGAAGCCCTCCCGGAACGCGAGGTAATTGAACGGCGCATCTCGCAGCTCATTCAGGAAAAGGAACAGGAGTATGAGGTTGAAATCCGTGAGTTCCAGGAAGAACTGGTCGCTTTCAGAGAAGCAAGTGAGCGTATGAGCCAGGAGAATCGCACCAGGGAAGAGAACAGGCTAAGGCAAAAAGATCAGAATCTGACTCAGCGCCTTAATGTTCTGCAGAGAGAAATACAGCAACGTCAGAATGAACTGATGCAGCCCCTGATGATTGAAATTGAGGAAGCCATAGCTTCGGTTGCAAAAGAACAAGGCCTTGATTATGTACTCAACCAGGAAACGGGCAATGCACAGCCGATTATTGTTTTTTCATCGGCAATGGCCAAGAGCAACCTGGATATAACACAAAAAGTCATCAACAAATTAACTCAATAATCTGAACCGGAGTCCCGAAATGAAAAAATATATACTATTACCCCTTCTGTTAATGGTTTTCGCTCTGGTGCAGACCGAAAACCTGCAGGCACAGTCCGATATGAAAATCGGATATGTAGAGCCTATGGTTATTCTTGAAAGAATGCCTGAAATGGCATCTATTGAGCGCAGGCTGCAAAATTTTATGGAACGTAAAAACCGTGAAATAGCCAGTAAAGAGATGGAACTGGCACAGCGCCTCGAAGATTTCCAACGCCGCCGTTCAGTTATATCCGCAGAGGCCCGTGAAAGAGAGGAAGAAAGCCTGACCCGTATGCAGGTTGAACTCCAGCAATTACAGGGCAATGCACAGCAGGAACTTCAGCAACAGCAGATTGAACTCATAAGCCCTGTTATTGAAAAAATTCAGGTAGCCATTGATACTGTTGCCGAAGAGATGGGACTCACCTATGTGCTAAACACCATGACCAATAATGGTGATTTCATAATTCTGTATGTCTCTGAAGAAGTTCGCAGAAACTTCAATATCACAGAGCGGGTAATGGCAAAACTCGACATTTAGTATAATTACGCATAGTAATCGAAAGGCCGCTGCCGCATATGACGGAGCGGCCTTTTTTTATTTCACAGTACCCTTTTTCTGCGGTTTCTGATATAATCTTCGAAAATATAACCGCCGAGATTGTCGAGTGAGGCAAAGTAGGCCCTCCCGCTGTTTGCTTCGGTAAGATCGCGCACAAAATTCTGCAGATACGGATCACTGGCGATCATAAACGTAGTTATGGGTATTTTTTCACGGCGGCATTTCACTGCCTCGTCGAGTACCCGGTTCACAATCTTGCGGTCAAGACCGAAACTGTTCTTGTAAAGACGACCGTTCTCATACATGGCTGAGGGTTTGCCGTCGGTTATCATGAATATCTGCTTGTTGGTGTTTTTTCTTCTCTGAAGAATATGCCTGGCCAGTTCAAGTCCGGCCAGTGTATTGGTATGAAACGGGCCGACCTTCAGGTAGGGCAGCTCATCTATGGATACTGCCCAGGCATCGTTTCCAAATGCAATAATGTCGAGTGTATCTTTGGCATATTGGTTCAGGATGAGTTCAGCAAGCCCCATAGCCACAGTTTTTGCAGGGGTAATCCGGTCTTCGCCGTACAGAATCATGGAATGGCTCAGGTCTATCATAAGAACTGTTGCAACGGCTGTGTTGTGATCGGTTTCATGAACCAGCAGATCATCCTCTGTAAGATCAAAACGATCAATACTGCTGTGGCGGAGGGTATTCATAATCGTACCGACGGAATCGATGTTATGGGTATCATCGCCAAACTGCCAGCTTCTGGTTTCCGGTTCACGGTCAGTTCCGGTTCCCTGCTGCGAACTTTTATGCGAACCCTGCGGCCCTTTTTTTAGTCCCTTAAATATCTCCTCAAGTGATCGCTGCCTCAGCGATCGTTCCGTTTTGGCAGTTGGCACAAACAGGGATCCACTTTCATCCGGTTTTATATAGTTTTTGTCCTGCAGCTCCTGTATAAAATCCCCTATACTGTAGTCATCATCCCTGGTAAGGCCATACTGCTTGTCGAGGTCAGTAAGCCACTTCAGCGCCTGGGCCACATCTCCGCTGGCAATGGTAAGCAATTGCTGGAACAGGTCGAACAGGCGGGAAAATGCAGGTGTTTTCCCGCCTTTTGAAAAACGGTCGTCCCATTTGAGATATCGAAAGTGCATAATTGGTCTCTGACGGTATTATCGAAAGTTGAGTTATCTGATGGTATTATCGAAATTTATGTTTGCTGCAGTTATTACTTTTTCCGGTACAAATAAAATCTACTGCTGCCTGTACGCTCCATGACTGAATCAAATACGACACATAAACGGCTAACTACAGTAAGCCATTCATAAACCGGGTTTACCTGATTAAACCTCAATTGCCGGATTGAAATTCTCCGGCTTCAGACTTCAGAGCATGTGAAAACGTGAATTTAGAGTGATAACGTGAAATAATAGTGATTCATTCACAACATATACTATAAAAACTTTATCGCAACTGAAAAGGTATTTATACTTGTGCCTTATGAAACGTAATTCCGGACCCCATAATAATTATCATTTCGAAGAAAAACTCTGGGAAGAGGGGTTTTCAAGAGTAATGGGCCTTGATGAGGTAGGCCGGGGTTGCCTCGCCGGCCCGGTTGTAGCGGCAGGCGTAATTCTGAAGCCCGGGTGCCCGATAACCGGTATACGCGACAGCAAAAAGCTTACTGCAATCCACAGGCTGGAACTATCGGCAGAGATTCGGGAAAAAGCACTATTCTGGACAGTTCAGGAAAGCTCCGTTGCCGAGATCAACGCAATCAATATTCTGAAAGCTTCTCTGCTGGCAATGCGGCGCTGTACTGAAACTGAGCAAGCCTCACCCGATTATCTGCTCGTGGATGGCAATAAACATATCGGCTCGATGCTTCCTGGCAGCTGCATAGTTGGTGGCGACGATCTGTCGGCATCGATTGGCGCGGCATCCATCCTGGCAAAAGTGTACAGAGACAATCTAATGGCGCAGTTTCACGAGCATTACCCGCATTATGGCTGGAACAGCAATGTGGGTTATCCGACAAGGAAACACAAAGAGGGTTTACTTACATACGGTTACTGCAAGCACCATCGTACAGGATTCAGGCTGGGTACCAAAAAAAAGTATGAACAGCATCAGGAATAAATGCTGAAATCACGCTGATGGTAATAGAAGTTCATGCATATTCCCAGCATAATCGTCTTGGCAAGAAACGATGATCCGCCGTAACTCAGAAAGGGCAGGGGCAGCCCTATAACGGGCATCAAGCCAAGGGCGCTGCCCAGGTTGATTACCACATGAATCAGGTAGATGGAACAGGCCCCCACAATGAACAACTGGGCGAACGGATGTTTATGTGCCGCAGCCTGCCCCAGCAGTCTCATCAACAGAAGCGCCAGCAGCATAAGTACCAGCGACGTAGAGATCAGCCCGCCTTCTTCGCCAATCACACAGAATATAAAATCGGTGCTCTGTTCCGGCAGAAACCTCAGCTGGGTCTGGGTACCCTGCATAAAACCTTTCCCATATATACCACCCGAACCGATGGCGGTTTTTGCCTGCATCACATTCCAGCCGGCTCCTCTTGGGTCGAGGGCTGGGTTGGCAAATGCTTCAATACGTGATCGCTGGTGGGGCTGTAGCACATCGTGCAGGCCCACCTGAACCCCGATTACAATTATGATACTGGCCAGGAATGTGCCAAAAGTGAACAGTGGCTTCTTTTCCAGGAAGAAAAAAATAATCGTAATTATTACAGCAGCAAGCAGCCCCCATACATAATCGATAACTGTGAGGTATCCGATTATGACCGGTGAAACCATGAGCAGGCACAAACCATAGGGGACACCCGACCAGAGAAGCATAATGGGGATAAGCGCCAGGAAAACCAGTGCGGTACCGGTATCGCTCTGGATCAGGATTATGATTACGGGCAAAAAAAGCATCAGAGTAGCTGTGAGTGCCGTTCTGAAGGTTCCGGCCTGATTTTCCCTTCTGCTGGTCAGAAAGTTCGCTACAGCAAGAATTGTGGCCACTTTCAGAAATTCAGATGTCTGCAGCCTGAAGCCGAATACAGGAAGCCAGTTTTTCTCGCCACTTACCTCCACTCCGAAGAATATGGTTATAATACCCAACAGAATTGCTAATCCGTAAGCCAGGTACGATACCTGCTGGAACGTGCGTGGTGCGGTAAAATGCAGGATGATCAGTACTACAATGCCAAGGCAGACATACATAAACTGTTTTATGAAGTTGCCTTGTATATGGGTGCCCTGATGCAGTGGTCCCTGCGTGGCACTGTAAACAGCAACCAGGCCAATTGCTGAAATAGCCAGCCAGGTTAAAAAAGTAACCCAATCTATTTGTCTGTACCAGCTCATCAGTCGATTGTTGCCTGTGTGGTTTGGGTTGTCGTGGTCCGTGGTGCAGCAGGAGCAGCAGGCCTCCTGATTACCTGATCAATGATCCATGGCCGCCTTATCTCGCCATAGAAAAACTGCTCCATGAGAAGGCCCGCAATAGGAGCGGCAGAAGTAGATCCGAAACCGCCCTGTTCAATCAGCACCGCTATTGCTATCTTCGGATCATCGTAAGGAGCATAAGTGATAAACCAGCCATGGTTCTCACCGTGCGGGTTCTGGGCCGTACCGGTTTTTCCTGCTACTTCAACATCTCTCAGGTTGGCATAATGACGGCCTGATCCGTCTTTTACAGCCGCGCGCATTCCTCTTTGCACGAGATTAAGAGGCCCGGGCTTTATCCATGGTATCTGCTCTTTTGCTGTATTGTTGAATTCACTGCTGCCGTCGGCATGCGATATGGAACGCACTATATGAGGTTGAACACGATACCCGCCATTGGCAATAACTGATGTGGCAACTGCCATCTGAAGTGGAGAGGCACCCATTGCACCTTGCCCGACACCAAGGTTGATAAGGTCGCCGATACCCCATCGGTTCACACCGAATGCACGGTTAAAATAGCTGCTGTCGGGGATGATGCCCCTTGTTTCGTTGGGAATATCAATGCCTGTTCGTTCGCCAAGGCCGAAATCATCGACCATATCTTTCCAGACGTTGATACCCCCGCGCTGGGCAATGTGATTCATCATCCAGAAGTAAAAGGTATTGCAGCTGTTTTTGATCGACTGCTCAAGATTCTGGTTGCCGTGTTGGGCTGTACAGCGGTATAATCTGCCCCGGTAGTAACCTCCACTGCAGAATACATTGGTCTGTGGCGTTATTATATTCATCTCCAAACCGATCAGCCCCATTAACGGCTTGAAGGTAGAACCGGGTGGTTGAATGCTGGTTATAGCCCTGTTGAAAAGAGGGGTAAGTGAGTCGCTGTTAACCTGCCTCCAGTAAGCTACATCGATACGCCCGGCCAGCATGTTGATGTCAAAGTCCGGTGCACTCACCATGGCAAGTATACCGCCTGTTTGCGGATCCATGGCCACCAATCCACCGACCTTGCCCTTCATCAGATACTCAGCCAGGGTTTGCAGTTCAACATCGAGAGTGGTATGGATGTCGGAGCCTTTAAGCGGCGGTTCATTGTGCCTGCCGGAATCAAATTGGTTGATCTCCTGGCCAAATGCATTAACGGTAACATATTGTGTGCCTAACTCACCGCGAAGGTAGTCTTCGTAGGTTTGCTCAATTCCACTTCTGCCGGCTTTATCACCCAATCTGTATGAGGGGTTTCTTTGAATCTCGTTTAAATTGACCTCGCGGAGATACCCGAATATATGCGACCCGTTTACCGTTGTCGGGTAATTACGAATGCCTTCAATCTGATGTCCGATACCGGGCATACGCCAAAGATTTTCCTGTATTTTTGAGAATACTTCAAAGCTGACCTCGGTAAAGAGCCTTGATGACCGGTGCCATGAATAGCGGCGGGCTGTGAGCAGGCGTTCTTCAATTTCCTCTTGTGTGTAACCGGTAATTTCCGAGAGCAGGGGTATGCTTTCCCTGTTGAAATTGAGAGGTGTAATAGTGATGGTGAAGGTTGGCTGATTGTCGACAATAAGCTGGCCGTGCCTGTCGTAAACAAGCCCCCTTGCCGGGCTGATGAACTCCTGACGAATACTGTTTCGCTGGCTGATGGGATTATAGGTGTCGTACTCAATAAGTTGTAACTGAATAACCCTGCCAAGCAGAATCAGAAAAGCGATGCCCACAACAACCTGCAGTACACGTATTGAGACAGTGGATCGTATTTGGGAACTTTTATTTCGCATTGTGCAATCAAAGAGTATAATGCAACGATGAAAGATAACAGGTTATGTTGCAAAAAATGCTGATTAACTTAATTAATCGGTTGTCAACAGATAGATCAAACTGCCCACAACTGCAGTGTATACGCTGTTACCAATCCAGTAAGTATAGAAATAGGCATCTGTTGCGTAGGTCTCAACGAGTAAGCCTAATGTCATGAATATGAGATAGTGTAATAGTGATGCTATAAGTACAATCAGAAAAACCTGCCAGATCGACAATCGTGTTTCAGCATGTCGTGGCAGGAAATTATATATGAGCATAACCATGAGCGTTTTCGAAAACATGTGCAGTCCCCACAAATCGAGCATTGCATCCTGCAACAACCCGAATCCTGCAGCAAATAACAGGCAGGATGTCCGGTCACGCTTGGAAGTTAGCCAGAGCAGGAATAGCAGGACCACATCGGGCTCAGCCCCGAAAATTGTAAGGTGCCTGAAAATGACAATCTGAAGAAAAACAAATCCCGCTCCCCAGAGCAGATGACGAAAATTCACGCTGTTCATTCGAAAATTTCCCTGAATTCGCGTTCAATATCAATCAGTTCAGGATCCGGATCGAAAAGAACAACAAAAGCCTCGGCAATATCATACAGAGAAGCAAATGGCTCCAGGTAAACCTGCTGTGTATCCTGGCCAGGCACAGGAACACTGCGCAGCACAGTCCCTACAGGTATATTTGGCGGGAATTGATTACTGAGCCCCGACGTTTCGACAATCATTCCGGGTTCAACCGGTATCGTCTTTGGCACAAAATTAATAATGAGCTCAAAAAGTGTTGAGCCGGGCCAGGAGGCCACACCATAGGCGCGGCTTCCCTGAATATTTACACTCGCCCTGAAAAGCCGGTTGTACAGTGGAAGGACCTGTGAAAAACGCTCTCCGGTTATGATAACCTGACCGACAAGTCCGTCGGCATTGATAACAGCCATACCAACCTTTATGCCATGATCGGTGCCGGCGTTGATGGTAATTGAATTGTTGATACCCGTGAGGTTTTTGCTGACGATGAGTACAGGGTGCAGATCAAATTCGTAGCTGTCCCTGAGATCAATCATCTTCTTGAGTACTTCATTCTGCTCGCGCGCAGACCTCAAACGGCTGAGCTCATCGAGCAGCAGAACATTTTCCTGCTGTAGTTTTGTATTCGTCTGTAAAGCGCTTCGATATACCCGCACATTGGCCAGCGGGGCTTCAAGGTAACTGACTATAGCAATGGATGCTTTTCTGAGATTGTTCAGCCCGCCCTCATGCCGGTTCACCATTACTGTAACTGCCATGAGCAATATCATAAAGGTGATCACATGATCCCTGATTTTTTCGAGCTGTTTAGTTCGGAAAAACATCCTTCATTCAGATATCAGTTGATTCAGGAAAGTACGCTTTTATAGTAGTCGAGGTTTTCAAGGATTTTGCCCGTACCGCGAACAACAGCAGTTAGTGGGTCCTCAGCAATATGTACCGGCAGATCGGTTGTTTCCATAATCAGCTTGTCGAGATTTTTAAGCAACGCACCACCACCCGTCAACATGATGCCACGGTCCAGAATATCGGCCGAAAGTTCCGGAGGTGTCTGTTCCAGCGATTTTGTGACTGATTCAACAATCGTATTCACCGATTCCGACAGTGCTTCGCGGGCTTCCTTGGAGGTTATGGTTCGCGTTCTTGGAACACCGTTAATCAGGTCACGGCCTTTTGTAGTCAGTTCAATCTCTTCGTCGAGCGGTGCAGCCGAACCGATCAGGCATTTTACCTGTTCGGCCGTGCGTTCGCCGATAAGCAGGTTGTGGCTTCTCCGGAAATAGTTGATAATGTCTTCGTTCAGCTCATCCCCGCCAAGGCGCACCGACTGAGCGTAGACGATTCCCGACAAGGCGATTACAGCGATTTCGGTAGTTCCGCCACCTATATCCACAATCATGTTGCCCACAGGTTCGTGTACATCAAGCCCGATACCGATTGCAGCAGCCATCGGTTCATCCACCAGATAAACCTCTTTGGCACCGGCATGTTCAGCACTGTCGCGCACAGCCCTTTTCTCAACTTCAGTGATGCCGCTGGGAACACATACCACCATCTTGCGGGTAGTGGAGTACCATTTTACTTTTACTTTTTTGATCATGCCCCTGATCATCTGCTCGGCTACTTCAAAATCCGCAATTACGCCGTCTCTGAGTGGCCTTACGGTTCGTATGCCACGGTGGGTTTTTTCGTGCATCAACCTGGCTTCATGACCTATGGCTACCACCTCGTTTGCGTTATTGAGCGCTACAATCGAAGGTTCATTCAGTACAATACCCTGTCCGCGTGCATATATCAGTGTATTGGCAGTGCCAAGGTCAATGGCTATGTCGGTGTAAAGCCAGTCGAAAAGGCCTTTGGATTTGTTATTGCGCCTTGCGGCGTCGGCTTTTGATTGAGCAGTTGGATGCATAAGTTCAGTAAAATCTTTTAACGAAGTAAATAAGAGAGTGAATATAATACCTGCGTGCAAATTTACAATTTTAAGGCGCTAACTCACACCACAGATTAAAATAAAGTCAGTGCCTGAAATGCCGTTTTCCGGTAAATACCATGGCCATCCCATTGCGGTTGGCGGCATCGATAACCTCCTGGTCACGCATGCTGCCGCCAGGCTGGATTACGGCCATTGCGCCAGCCAGCGCAGCGGCTTCAATGCCATCTGCAAATGGGAAAAAGGCATCTGAAGCAATCACACTGTTTTCAAGGTCAAGTTGTTCCCGTACCGCCTTTTCTACGGCTATACGCGAAGATTCGACCCGGCTGGTCTGGCCGCCACCGATTCCAAGAGTCTGACGGTTTCGTGCAAATACAATAGCGTTTGATGATACCCGGCGCACAACTTTCCAGGCAAATATCAAGTCATGCAGTTCATCGGCCGTGGGCTGGCGTTCTGTTACAACCTTAAGGGAATCAAGGTCCAAATTGTCAAGATCCGACTGCTGATACAGGATACCTCCGAAAATCCCGCGGGTATTCCACGATGTTTTGAGCAGTTCAGTTTTGCGGTATATAATCAGACGGCGGTTGGCTTTAACCCTTAGCAGCTCAAGGGCTTCATCAGAATAAGCCGGTGCCAGAACAATCTCGGTAAAAATGGAATCAATCGCCCTGGCCGCATCAATATCCAGGGTTTTGTTAACGGCAACAATACCGCCAAATGGGGAGTTCTTATCGGTCTCGAAGGCCCGGTGCCAGGCTTGTTCAAGTGAGCCGGCAGTTGCAACGCCGCACGGATTGGTATGTTTGATGATGATGCAGGTTGGGTCATCATCTTTAAAAAGGGCGGCCATGTTCAGGGCCGCATCCACATCCAGGTAATTGTTGTAACTGAGCTGCTTGCCATGGAAACAGTCGATCATCTCGTGCTGGTACCCATAAACACCAGCTTCCTGGTGCGGATTTTCACCATATCGCAGGTCACCGCTCTTGTCAAGCGCAAGGGTGAGCCGCGGTGGCAGTAATTCCCCGGTTGTGCTGCCGAGATAGGTACCGATCCAGCTATCGTATTGGGCGGTTCTGCTGAACGCCTCACGGGCGAATGCCAGCCTGGTTTTATAACGTATCCCGCCAAATTCCTCAATTTCGCCGGTAAGAATTTGATACTGATCAGGTGATGTTACTACACAGACACTGTCAAAATTTTTAGCCGCAGCACGTATCATGGCCGGCCCGCCAATGTCGATATTTTCGATGGCCTCCTCTATTGTACATCCGGATCTTGATATGGTTTCACGGAAAGGATACAGGTTTACAACAATGAGATCGAACGGCCTGATATCCATATCCTCTAAAGTCTGCATATCGGCCGGGTTGTTTTTGCGGGCAAGTATGCCACCGTGAACGGATGGATGCAGCGTTTTGACCCTACCGTCGAGGCACTCCGGAAATCCGGTGATGTCGGATACATCGGTTACCTGTAAACCGGCATTTCGGAGTCTGGCCGCCGTGCCTCCCGTTGAAACCAGTTCGGCACCATGCGCGTTCAGCGAGCCGGCGAATGCTTCAAGACCACTTTTGTCGGTAACCGACAGTAACACGCGTTTTACGCGAAGCAGGGCCCTGGAAAAAGTTTTAAGATCGGTTGTATTCATTCCTGTCCTATTTTTTTTAGCAGCATACCGGTAACACCGGGCAGCAGTTTGTGTTCTTCAATCAGGATCCGTTCGGCCAGTTCTTCGGGTGTATCACCGGGTTCAACAGGAACGGTTACTTGTCCGATTACAGGGCCTTCATCATAATTTTTGGTTACAATATGTACGCTGCATCCGCTTTCGGTCTCTCCGGCTTCCAGTACAGCACGGTGAACCCGCAATCCGTATAAACCCTTTCCACCGAACTTTGGCAAAAGGGCCGGGTGTATGTTGATGATCCTGCCCGGGTAGGCGTCGATAACATTGGCGGGAACTTTAAGCATATAGCCGGCAAGTACGATCAGGGCTGGATCCCAATTCTTGAGAATCCGGTTCAATTCTTCTCCAAACGCATGTTCACTTGAATAATCGGCACTTTTTATAACCTCTACCGGTATGCCGTGTGCATTGGCCCGGATGATGGCACCGGCTTCAGGCCGGCTGCTGATAAGGCCGGCTATGGTTGCATGCAGATTTCCACGGTTTATTTCGTCGATCAGTGCCTGGAAGTTGGTTCCGCCGCCCGACGCAAAAACGGCGATGCGATTATTCAATGACCTCTAACGTTAGGGTTCTTCTGGATTTTCAGTGCATTAAAATATAAGGAAAATGGCGGCTCGGTAATCAATTTAATCGTGATTATGATTCTGCTTTGAAAACCTGGTAATTCTTCACACTCCAGCTGATTTCGGTTATGATAACACGCATTATTGTGGCTATAGGAATCGCGATCAGCATACCGATGATGCCGGCAAGCTCGGCACCCATCAGAATAAAAAGAAGAATGTACAGAGGATGGAGATCTGCAGACTTGGAAAATATGGCGGGTTGAAGCACTACATTATCGAGAATCTGCACGGCCATAATTGCCAGAATGCAGTAAAGCACCAGGGAGAAGTCGCCAGTTTCAAATATTGCAATTATAATCGACAGCATATACCCGATAATGGGACCGAAATAGGGAATGGTATTGCTGATACCCACAGCCAGGCCAACTGACAGCGCATTGTTCAATCCCGCAATACTCAACAGAATCCAGGATGTGAGTGCAACGATCAGGCTTTGAAGCCCAACACCTTTGAAATGCCTGCCAATGCCGGTTTCAATTTTGTCGATGATGGTCATCGTGGTTTCGAAATAACTGTTGGGCACAAACTTCAAAAACTGCCGCCGGAGCTTGAAACCGTCTTTCAGAAAGAAAAATGTGGCAAATGGAATAATAAGGACCGCAGTAAAGATATTTGTGAACACACCGACCAGATTGCCCACCATTTTCTGTACATCGTCTACTTGAAATAGCTGTTCGAATATTACCGGAACATTGTTTACCAGGAAGCCTTCGGGAACAAAGGGAATGGCCTCCAGAATTTTAAATTCTACCTGTGCGGCAACTGCCATGGCTGTTTCAATATTGAACTGACGGGCCAGCCCGGCTATCTGGTTCCCAATGTTTGGGAGTATGGTGGTCGATATCCAGATTATTACAAGCAGAACCGATGAAATGACAATGGCGATAGATAATGTGCGGTTCATACCCGACGCCTGCATACGGTTCACAAGCGGGTCAAGTATATACGAAAAGATCAGCGCTATCAGCCCATAAATAATCAGAGTCGAAAAACGGTAAAATAAAAGCACAACCAGTACCAGAAGGATGGCGTAGATGAGGCCTTTAAAAAATCGCTCCAGTGTAAACCGTTTCATAGTAAATAATTTTCCTGCTCAATGATTTTCATCACATCAGAATGACGATAACCTTTTCGGAGGAGAAAATCGTAGGCTTTTTTTCTCCTTTTTAAAAAATCCGGCTCTTTTCTGAATTTAACCTGCTGCTTTTCAAGTAATTTCCTCATCTGATGTTCCTGAGCTGCCGGATCTGAAATGGTTTCAAGTGCCTCATTTATTTGCCTGTCTGTTATACCTTTTATTTTGAGAGCGGCCTTTATACGGTTGGGCCCCCATTTGTTATGTTTGAATTTGTCTCTGGCAAGCGCCTCTGCAAAACCGGCATCATTCACATAACCGGAATCTGCAAGCGCGTTTATAATATCTTCGGCAAGCTCTGCTGTAAAGCCGGTTTTCATGGCTTTTTGTTTCAGTTCAAGGCGTGAATGTGGCCGACGAGCCAGCAGGTCAATCATTTTTTGTCTTAGCCGGGGGTATTTGTCCCACTCAAGCAGGGAAACAAGCTTGCCGGCCGTGAGCATCTCCCCAATATGAACCGGGATTTTTTCCATTGTGTAAACAGAAATGCCGGCCAGGAATTCATCTTCTACGAAGAGTGAAACCCGGTCGGCATGGTATTTCTGCGGTTCAATCGAGGTGATTTCTCCCGGCAGCTTTTCCGTCAGTTCCGCAATGTCAATGCTATGCTTTGACGGCCGCCTCAGATTTTTCCTCCTGCCCGTTGGTCTTGACTACTGCTTCTTCAGGCATAAGTTGCCTGCGTACCATCTGTTCAATTTTGTCGCAAAGTTCTTTGTCTTCTTCGAGGAACTGAAGTGCGGAATCATTTCCCTGCCCGATGGGCTCACCGTCGTAACGGTACCAGCTGCCACGCTTCTCAATGATGTCGAATTCAACGGCCAGATCAAGGATTTCAGCAATCTTGGAAATCCCCTTGCCGTACATGATGTTGAACTCCACTTCTTTAAATGGTGGTGCTACCTTGTTTTTTACGACCTTGACTTTGGTTCGGTTGCCTATAATCTCGTCGCCCCGCTTAATGGCACCAATCCGGCGTATATCAAGCCGTACTGATGAGTAGAACTTTAGAGCACGCCCCCCGGTTGTGGTTTCAGGATTACCGAACATCACGCCGATTTTTTCGCGTATCTGGTTAATGAAGATCACCGAGGTACGTGTTTTGTTCACTACGGCCGTGAGTTTGCGAAGGGCCTGCGACATAAGCCTGGCCTGAAGTCCCATATGGGAATCGCCCATCTCGCCTTCGAGTTCAGCCCGGGGCACAAGTGCGGCAACGGAGTCGATAACAACCACATCAAGTGCCCCGCTGCGGATGAGTGTTTCAGCAATTTCAAGGGCCTGCTCACCACTGTCGGGCTGTGAAACAAGCAGCTCTTCAGTATTGATGCCAAGTGCCTTGGCGTATTTGGCGTCAAAAGCATTCTCTGCATCAATGAATGCGGCATACCCGCCCTTTAATTGAGCCTGGGCAATTACATGAAGTGCCAGTGTCGTTTTACCGCTGGATTCCGGTCCGTATATCTCAATGATACGTCCTCTTGGTATTCCTCCAACTCCCAGGGCAAAATCTATGGACAGGGAACCGGTGGAGATGCTTGGTACATTATGTATCGGATTGTCACCGAGGCGCATGATGGTACCTTTACCATGTGTTTTTTCAATCTGGCCTACTGCCAGCTCAAGTGCTTTTTGTCTTTCAGGTGTTGACATAGTTCATTCAGGATTCAGGGTTTGTAATTTCGATCGCATTATATGTATAAAATATGTAACCACAAAATTTGTTTGCCGGATTACATGCTGCATTATAAAGAGTAAAAAGATTGGGCATCCTTACAGCTTCAAATATATTATTCGCACCGAACGAAACCCAACGCTTTCTAAAATCGTGTCCTGATTTCCCAAAGATCCGGGAAAGCTTTGTATTCAAGGGTCTTTTTCAGATACTGCACACCGTCGGACCCTCCCGTGCCTTTTTTTGTACCGATGGTGCGTTCCACCATTTTCACATGCCGGTAGCGCCATTCGAGAAGCCCTTCGTCAAAATCGACAAACAGTTCGCTGAGCAGCGCAGCCTCGGGATCGTTTTTCATTATGTGTACAAGAGTATCCTGGATTTCCTGCGTGGTCTCATACATCAGGCCGCGTTCATTTATCCTTTCCGGTATGGCGATGTCGTAACCGCGTTTCCGCAGATATTCGCAGAACGATTCCCACAAAGTTGGCTCTGCCATCCTGCGGTTAATGATCGAGGTGGCTTCAGCATTGTCGGAATGGTAGGAGTGCATCAGACCGAAGCGGAAACCGCATAAAATTTCCATCTCCCGGAATTGAACGCTTTGAAACCCGCTGGCATTCTCCAGAAACTTGCGGAACTGGTTGAAGGAGAGGGGTGTCATGGTTTCCAGAATGTCGGTTTGACCTACCAGCGTTTTCATGATCACCAGAATCCGCCTCATGGTTTTCACACTGGTCCATGTTTCTCCCGTCTGCAGATGAATTTTAAGCAACTCCATTTCGTGCAGAATCTGTTTGAACCAGAGTTCGTAGGTCTGATGTATGATGATAAACAGCATTTCATCATGTTCTACCGGTTCCGATTTTGGCTGCTGCAGCTCAAGCAGTTCGTCAATTTTCAGGTAATTCAGATAGGTAAGTGACACTGGGGGATTATTTTATATTGATAATTAATTACTTACAAGGGTATAGTGCCGCGCGTTGATTTCTTGGCGGATTTTGTGTTTTGCACAATCACTTAAGTTCTCGAATCTGTCTGCATATTAATACAAAGACCCGTTCAACCCAAACCTGCCGGTTAATCTGCCGGGGTTAATTGGTGGCAAGGTTACTTCTCATTCTCTAGTCTTGTATCTTTATTCTTTTATCTCAATACCCTCTGCTCAGTACCTTGTAAAGTGATCGACACCCATTGCCATATCTATCTCGACCAGTTCCGGAATGATATCGGGCAGGTTCTCGACCGTGCTTATGACGCCGGTGTGAGGGCTGTGCTGATGCCGGCTATTGATTTTGATTCACTTTCCGAAATGGAAGGTGTATCGCATCCCGGCATCAGATTTTATAAAATGGCGGGGGTTCATCCATGTGAGATCAATGGCGACCGGCCGGATCTTGAAAAATTATTAATGGACCGTGTATCATCTGATCATATTATAGCTGTAGGTGAAACCGGGCTCGATTACTACTGGAGTACCGACCACATAAACGAGCAGCAGCATAGTATGAGACTGCACTGCCGGGCGGCAAAAATGGTTAGAAAGCCCGTTGTGCTCCACAATCGTGACTCAACCACTGATCTGCTTGACATTTTCAGCGACGAACAGGATGGTTCGTTAACAGGGGTATGGCACTGCTTTAACGGCACGGTCGACGAAGCAAAGAGGGCGATGGATATTGGGTTGTATCTGGGAATCGGGGGTGTTGTAACATTTAAAAATGCCGGAGTTGACAAAATTGTGGAACACTTGCCGCTTGACAGACTTTTGCTTGAAACGGATGCCCCTTTTCTTGCCCCTGTTCCGTTTCGTGGCAAGCGCAATGAACCGGCATATGTGAAGCTTGTTGCTGAAAAATTAAGCGGCATCTTTGGTCTTACAGTTCATAAGATTGCAGAGCAGACTACTGATAATGCCTGCCGGCTGTTTGGTATTAATGTGGATTAAACCGTTTTCTCAAAACTGCCCCGTTCATGATCAGTCAGTTCAATACATAGCCGGATATGTAGAAGAGGAGCAATCAGATAGTTGCCGGAGCGGGCAATTATTCAGACAAGGTCGCTGGCTCTGCATTCCGGTTCAATAATTATCATTAAACTGATGTATACTAAATAAGATGCGTATTATTAACGTTGGTAATATATAATTTAAACACCCGGCCAGCTAATTACATGCTGATAATAATAGGTTTAAAAATAAAATATTTATTATTAGTGACAAATCGAGTATTTTTACAAATCTTAAAAAAAATCGGATTAACCTGTAACATATGCAATATGTAACCATTGTATATGTATGCGGTAATCGTTTATTAATCGTTATACTTCTTGCGCTGCCGGATAAGACCGGTCTAAAAACCATAATCGCTACATTTTATGATGATGCCATATATTTCAAGAATATCAATTATTTCGACGCTGGTGATTGCACTTGCCATTACCGGATGTCAGAATTTAAGCAAGGCTGCACAAGGTACAGTAATTGGTGCGGGTGCAGGTGCCGCTGCAGGTGCAGTAGTCGGAAAAGCCCTTGGCGATACCGCAAAGGGAGCCATTATCGGAGCCGTTGTAGGCGGTGCTGCGGGAGCAGTAATTGGACGTCAGATGGACAAGCAGGCAGAAGAGCTTGAGCGCAGTATTGATGGTGCTCATATTGAACGTGTCGGTGAAGGTATTGCAATTACCTTCGATTCCGGACTCCTGTTTGGTTTTGATTCTGCGGAACTCCAAACCGAGGCACGCAACAATTTATCAAAACTTGCAGCCAGCCTTAAAGAATATCCCGATTCGGAGATCCTCATCGTAGGTCATACCGACAGTATCGGGAATGAAAATTACAATATGGGCCTGTCGGAACGGCGTGCCCAGTCGGCCAGAAATTTCCTGGTAAATCAGGGTGTTCCGACCAATCGGGTCCGGATAGAAGGCCGGGGTGAACTTGAGCCTATTGCCTCAAATGAGACCGAGACCGGTCGTAGTGAAAACCGACGGGTTGAAGTTGCCATATTTGCCAGCGAAGAATATGTAGAACGCGTCAAAGCTCAGACGCGCTGATAATAGAGTTTTATTTTCCCGTCAGATGATGAACCCTGGCTTGCTCGGAAGGGCACCCAGGGTTTTTTTATGCCCAAAATCCGCGAAAGCCCTGTAGACAGGCAGCCATAATGCACATATTTTACCGGCTTTAATTATCGAGAACCTAATTGTGGTACCAATCAGCCTGATCTGATTACCGCTTGCCTGCATGCTTCTTCGGTTTATTTTTATATGTGTTGTATTTAAATAATTTTTATACATTTCCCTGCGACTAAACACAAACCCTGGGTTAAACAGAAAAACTATGAAATATGATATCTCCGAAAAATATAATTGTGCAGTTATAGAGGTAAGCGGAAATGTAATGGGTGGGCCTCATGCCGACAAGTTCCGGGAAGACCTTCATAATCTGATCCGGGAAGGACGAAAAAACGTCATTGTTGATGTCGGGAAAGTTAAGTTTATGAACTCATCAGGGCTTGGTATTCTGATTGGCGGACTTACTACCATGAGAAATGCCGGTGGGGATCTTCGAATTGCCCGGGCCGACAAGAAGGTGGAAAGCCTGCTGATGGTTACACACCTCACAACCATCTTCAAGCATTTCAAAACAGTCGAAGAAGCAGTCAATTCCTATAATAAGTAATCTCGCCGAAATATCATTCGGAGGCGAATATCTGGATTATAAGCCTGCCTATGATAATTTATTATTAGGTCGGTTAATGCAACTGGCATATACCTGGATGAGGTACCATTTATAACTCAGGAATGGAAACCGACAGAATAAATTAACCCCTTAACCAACCCCTGTTAACTGCCCGGTTCCCTTCCTGGTAAAAAGCGAATTACTCTCAGATCTATTTGATTAATATCATTTTATGCATGAACGATTTTTTTCCTGTCTGCATCCTGTACAGATATAGCCCCGATGCCAGCGCTTCTGCATTAAACGATACTGTATGATAACCAGGCTGATAACTTCCCTCAGCCGCAATTGCCACCCTGCGCCCGGTGATGTCGAATATCTCGATCCGGACGTCCGATACTTCCGGAAGTCCGAAACGTATTTGTGTTGACGGGTTGAACGGGTTGGGGTAATTCTGGCCCAGACTGTATTCCATTGGTATACCATCGCGTCTGCCCTCATTGATCGATACCGCCTCGCCGGCATCGCCGATAATGAATTCGCTGAAGGAGGTAACCCGGGTCGAAAGGATCTTCAGCTCGCTGTCCCAGGTGGTTTCCTGGGGTTCGAACAGGCCGATGCCAGGTTCTGAGCGTTTGTAGATTTTCAACCGCTCGGGCTGCAGGCCGATCATCAGTGTATCGGCACCGGTTAGGCCGATCGTGGCCTCACTGAATTCGCCTTCCAGTTTTGAGATGACCCACCGTGCATCGGCAATTTCGACCGGTTCTTCTCCCGATGCGAATTGGGCGTTCTCCAGCCCGCCGTCAAAACGCTCCATCGAAAGTCTCACCGGTGCAGCTTCCGTGACCCCCGCGAAACGCAGCTTCAGGTTGAGGTCAGGGAAGGGGACATCCACATTGGCTTCGGCAAAATCGAACATGACCGATTTGATGCTGCCTGTGAATTCATAAGCGCCCATATCGATGGTGCCGCCAATGATGCGGGCGTTGCGGGCCAGGTCGAAATGGCCGTTATTGGCACTGTTAAGCCCACTGTCGCGGGCCGGACTGCCGGGTTTGACGTTGTAATTGCCCGATGTGAAGGGTGCGTTGGAAGCCGTAATAGGTAGTAAAAATTGCGGGTCGCCATCCAGATTACCGCCCATATCCACCACGACTGCATCTTGTCCGGGTACCACAGCTTCTCCGTTTATTCCCCCTTCCACCAGCGTGTTATAGAAGGTCACATCCGCTTCGCGGCCGGTGTATATCTGCTGAGGCAGACCCGAGGCATTGTAGTTCTGCCAGATGATCGAGTTTGTAATATTCAGATTCCCGTTTTGGGAGCTCTGAATGGCACCGGTCGATCCCGTCATCGAACCTGTGGTATAGTTCGATGCAATAGTGGTGTTGAGAAGGCTTGCGGTTGCACTGTTGCCAAGGCACAGTGCCGCACCACAGCTGATCGTAGAATAGTTGCCCGTGAAAAGAGAGTTCCTGGAATGGAGTTGTCCCGACACCACATGTACCGTACCACTTCCGGATGTATTACCCCTGAGTTCACCACGGTCGAGTGTCAATGTGGATTGCAATATGGCAATGGCTGAACCGGATACCGATTCGTTTTCGAGGAACTTCACATCCGACATGCTCACATTCACATTCAGCATACGTATGGCACCGCCGGAGGAGCTTTGATACATTGTTGCTTTATTTCCGATGAACTGCACATCGGCCATATTGCCGCCCTTGTCAGTATATATGGCTCCTCCTTCATGGGCACTTAGATTGCTCTCAAATATGGTGTTGAAAATGTTAAGTGAACTTCCGCTGTGATATATGGCCCCACCCCGGTTGCTGGTCACAATCGGATCATTCACGGCTCTGTTTTCACGAAAAACAGCGTCAGTAACCGTAAGTTGGGATGTGGTAACAGATCTGATAGCCCCACCCTCACGTGCCCGGTTTTCTATAAATCTTGTATTATCATGGAAGCTGATAGTGCCCAATGCGTAAATTCCGCCTCCGCCGTTTACTGCCGTATTGTTTCTAATGATAGTATTCCGGGCAACCAGTTTGCCCAGCGACGTGATATATACCCCGCCACCATTATTGGTCGCCGTATTGTTTTCGATGAGGCAATCGTATAGCGTGATAAGTGCATTTGACCCGCCGCCCGTGTTCAGAATGCCGGCACCATTAGTTGCCTGATTGTTTGTAATGCTGACATTCGTCAGGGTTACTGTATTGTTGGCCGTTTGTATCCCGGCACCTTTATTAAAAATGATGGCTCCGTTGGTCATATCAAGCTCGCCACCTGCGGGGAATACGATTCCGGCACCACCGCTCGATGCTCCATGGCGAAGAGCGATATTCTCAAGCGTTAGTTTGGTAGTCGTACCCTGCACGGTGATTACAGGCAAATTACTCGAAGTACCCAATGCTTCCTCAAAGGTTTTAAAGCCCTGGATCAGCGAATAGAATTCCGGATTTTCCCCGATTATACTAAGTGATTTATTAACAGTGAGCCGCTCGGTATAGGCCCCGTTTGCAACACGGATTATGTCGCCCGCCTCAGCCTGGTTGATGGCATACTGTATGGTGGAGCAGGGACTTGAAGCGCTTGCACAGGTGCCACTGTCATCGCCCTGGTCGTTGGGTACAACATACCGGTTGGTCTGGGCTAAAACCTGCAGATTCAACAGAATGGTAGCCGGCAGTATCAGACATAACATTTTCAACAGCGAAATATTAAGCCTGTGTCTCGATACTTGGGTAACTTCTTTATTTCTCAATAATATGGATGAGATTTTCATGTACCTGAACTGTAAGGGTTATGGTTTGATGTACCCCTATAGACAGAATATGGCCGGGAAGCGGATCATTATAATTTTTTAACAGTCTGCAATGGTTCCTCTTTGCTTTGCACGAGTACTTGTAAATTTGAATGAACTGGGCTTAATTTAATTGAAAACAGTTAGTCAGTCTTAAAAGCTGATGAAACCGGAATCTCGTGCAACCACGATTTGGCGGTCAGGAACTTCGGTTTGTCAGTATGCTAAACAGGCCACCAGCAAACATGGAATCAAAGGGTTTACATCCGGAAGAAAAGGGTCAGGACGATCTGCTGAATCGTCTGTTCGATCAGATTTATGACGAGTTGTATTCCCTGGCTCAGGATCAACGGGCCAGGTGGCGGGGCATGGATACCCTCAACACCACCGCACTGCTCCATGAGACCTATCTGAAGCTCAAAAAACATAATCCGGCTCAGATAGAAAGCCGCCGGCATTTTATGGGGCTGGCATCCAAAGCCATGCGCCATGTACTGATCAATTACGCAGAGAAGAGACTGGCATTGAAACGGGGTGGCGGCAGTCAGGCTGCATCATTTGATGAGGCCAGTCTGATAGCCGACGATGCCGCAGCGGAAGAGCTGATCAATCTGCACCAGGCGCTTGAAAAACTCGAAAAAATGAATAACCGGCAGGGCCGTGTTGTGGAGTGCCGTTTCTTTGGCGGGATGTCGGTCGCAGATACGGCTTTTTCACTGAATGTTTCTGAAGCCACGGTAAAAAGAGACTGGCAGGCGGCCTGCGACTGGCTGTATACCCAGTTGGGCGATGCATCTACTAACAGGGGAAGGGAATCATGAATAAAGAGTACTCGGAAAAGGCGAAAGATATCGGAGCCAGACTGCTGGAACATCCCGATGAGAATCAGGAAAAGCTGCTTGTGGAATGGACCATGGGTGAGCCTGGCCTTGGTAACGAAGTAAGACAATTTCTTTCCGAACGGAAGAAGGCCCGGTATTTCATTGAGGATCTGAAGAACCGGATATTCAGCCTATCGGAGTCGACGGTTTCCGGCCTTGAAAGCGTACCGGAGCGAATCGGTAACTACAGGATCATCCGCCGGATAGGTGAGGGTGGATCCGCTACCGTTTATCTGGCAAAAACACAGACCAGGAACGGTGAGGTAGAGGGTGCCCTGAAAGTGCTACACAGGGATGCGGCAAGTTCCGACACCCGGCACCGATTCGAAGCGGAACGCAGGATTCTTGCCACACTGAACCATCCCGGCATTGCCCGCCTGCTCGACGGCGGTATCACCGACGATGGTGACCTCTATGTGGTAACTGAATACATCGACGGCCTTCCTGTCGACAAGTATTGCGATGAACGAAGGCTCACTATCAGCCAAAGGTTGAAACTCTTCCGAGCTGTCTGCGAAAGCGTTGAATACGCGCACAGGAATCTGGTTGTTCACCGCGACATCAAACCGGATCATGTTTTGGTGACAGAATCAGGAGATATCCGTCTGCTTGATTTTGGCATCGCCAAGCTCCTGGAAGACAGCCCCTCACAAGCGGTATCCGACGACTCTGGTACCGGCAGCCCCGTATTGATCACCCGTACCAATGTGCGGGTAATGACACCGGACTTTGCAAGCCCGGAACAGGTAACCGGTGCCCGGATAACAACCTCCAGCGATGTCTATTCCCTGGGTGTTTTACTCTATGTTTTGCTCACCGGGCAGCGTCCGTATCGGGTTGGCCGGTCGTCGCTTCTGGAGATGGAGAGAATTATTTGCCATTCTGAACCTGTGAGGCCCTCCCTGGCTGTAACAGGCGTGCAGGTTCCGGTGGGCAAAAACGAAGATCCTGTATCATATGATGCCGGTGCCATAGCGAAACTGCGTGGTACTGATCCCGGAAAACTCACTAAAATGCTCTCGGGCGATCTCGACCGCATCATCCTCATGGCGCTAAGAAAAGAGCCGGAACGCCGGTATGCATCCGTTCTGGCCTTATCAGAAGACATCGGACGATATCTTGACGGGAAACCTGTTAGAGCACGTCCACCCGAGATCAGCTACAGAGCGGGAAAATTTATTCAAAGGAACAAACTGACTGTTGCCTTCGCGGCTCTCGCTTTACTGGCAATGCTTGCCGGACTGATGGGAACAATTTGGCAGGCGCAGCAGGCGAAACAGCAGGCTGTTCAGGCCGCCATCGAACGCGACAAAGCGGAACAGGTCAGTGAGTTCCTCGTCAACATGTTTCGTGCAGGCAATCCTAAACAAGCTCTGGGTGAAACCATTACCGCTTTGGATATTCTTGCACTTGGCGTTGTCAATGCGGATGCCCTTGCAGATCAACCTGAGATACAGGCACATCTCTACCACATAATCGGTGACACCTATTTTCATATGGGCAATTTTGAACTGGCACGACCGGTTTTGGAGAGGGGACTTGAACTCCGTATGGATTTATTTAACGATACAGACCATCGGTTAAATGATACCCGATTTCTTCTGGCTACGGTACTTCAGATTCAGGGGCAACACCGGGATGCAGTTCCCCTGTTTAACGACATTGTTTCGGCCTGGCAGTCAGACCCGCAGTCGGTCTTGCAAGGTGATCCGTCGCGGATTATGAACCTGGCCCATATATTTAATGCGCGTCGCGATTACATAACAGCCGGCAATCTGTACAGACATGCTCTTGATACAAGTATGGAACGTTTGGGCAGGATGGATATTCTGACGGGATCTGTTTTGCGGTACCTGGCTGATGTGGAAATGAGACAGGGTAACTCGGAAGCAGCTGAACAATACTACCGGGAAGCACTGGATGTATTCACGAGTGTTGAAACCGACTTTATTGAAGTGGCTTCCATTCTTGAAGGGTTGTCGGACCTCGCCGTTGGGGCGGGTAATATCGGCCAGGCGATTGAGCTGCTGAACAGCTCTATTGAACTTGAGCTGAAATTGTACGGCAATGACCATGGTACTACCGGTGTCAAATTTCAAAAAATGGCCAATCTTCACCGGGATCACAACAATCTGGAGCTTGCTTTAGCATATTATGAGCTTGCTGAAAATCACCTGATCCGGATTTTCGGTGATGAACATGTTCTGGCCGGCTCGGTATACATAGACAAAGCGGTTCTTGCCGGAAAACTGGACAGATCTGCAGAAGCAGAGAATCTGTTCAACAAAGGGATGATGATATTCAGAGAAATGTTGAGGCCCGATCATGACCGTATCGCACTTGCCACAAGCCAATATGGTACCTGGCTCACCAGCATGAACAGGTTTGATGAAGCCGAGGTGTTGCTGCTCGAAAGCTATAACATCTATAAAAACCGCCCCCCCGATAATCCCATAACAGTAAACAATCTTCGCCAGGCCACCTCCGCGCTGGTCGACTTATATGAAAAATGGGGCAGGCCCGGTGAGGCCGCCCCATTCAGATCTGCAATTACTGTGTCGATGTGAGCCACAAATTTACCTTCGAAGGGATAACTCTATTCCGGATGTGACAATTTTGTCACGGATAGATTTTTCAGTGAGCACAAATGCCGGATACTGATGCTGCGGAGCCTGTAAAGGCTACCTGATGCCGGTACGGCTGACGCTGCCGTTGCACGGGCCATAATTCATTCAGTGCGGCATCCCATACCTGGCCGTTCTTCACCACCATGCTGATGTTCTGCGTATTCCGGATATTTTCGAGCGGATTTCCATCAAGTACTACGAAATCGGCCAGCTTTCCAACCTCAATGGAACCCAGGTCGCTCTCAAGCCCAAGATAGCGTGCCCCGTGCAGGGTAGCGGCACGCAGCGCTTCATAAGGCGTCATACCGCCCTGCTCGAACATCCAGAGCTCCCAGTGGGCGGCCAGGCCCTGTAGCTGCCCGTGCGACCCAAGCTGAACCTGTCCGCCTGCATCGATTACATCCCTGGCGGCCGAAGCGAGTTCAAAGTGCCAGAATTCATCGTCGGGCACCATCATGCGACGGCGTGCCCGTGAGTCGAGCACGCTGCGGGGCACAAACTTCAGAAGGCGTTCGTCGGCAAACACATCATGTTTCTGGTACCAGTAGTTCTCTCCCCAGATGCCTCCGTAACCCACAACCAGTGTCGGCGTATAGCCCACGTTCGACTCCCCGAGCAGGGTCAGGGCATCCTTGTAGAGCGGGGCCACCGGTATGGCATGTTCAATGCCGGTATGACCATCCACAATCATGTTCAGGTTATGCTGCAGCATCGACCCGCCTTCGGGGAACACAAGCATCTGCTGCTCACGGGCGGCCTGAAGTATCCACTGGCGTTGATTTCTGCGTGGCTGGTTATAACTTTTTACGGAAAAAGCTCCATGTGCTTTGTGGCGGATCAGGTGCGCCCGTGCATCGTCAAGGCTTTCCGTAAGGGCTTTGTTTGGATTTTCGGCGCCGTAGAGGATGTAGCCTGTAGAGTAAACACGCGGGCCGATCATACGCCCGGCCTCAACCTGCTCGCTCAGGGCGAATACCGCCTGGGTACTGGCCGACGGGTCATGGGTGGTTGTTACGCCATAGGCCAGATTTGCCTCGTATTCCCAGAGCCTGTCTGGTGTTATATCAAGGGCTACATAACCCATGTGCGCATGAACATCCACCAGGCCGGGTATGATGGTGAGGCCCCGCAGATCAAAAACCCGGGCCTGGCGCGGGATGCCAACATCACCGGTACGGCCGACAACGGTAATCCGGTTGTTTTCGACAATGATCACGCCGTTTTCGATTACCTCGTCGCCCTTCATGGTAATGATGCGGGCGTTGGTGTAGGCCACCATCCCGTTCGGTTTTGCTTTATCTACCTGCAGTGCCACCGGTACCACCTCTCCCTTTACCATCAGGTTTGAATCCTGCCAGTTGGTATGATCGGCCTCCACCTTGTAGTCATCTCCTGCATAGGCATTGGCCACAGGAACACGGTAGAACGTGTTTCCAAGTTGGAAACGCACCTCTTCGGAGTCGGCCGACCAGGTGATCCAGTCACCGCCATAGCGGGTGAGCTGCTTAACAGGAACGCCCGAACCGGAAGCTTTGGCATTGAAAGCGTCTCCGCCTGCTTTCGGCAGCGGCGATACATATATCTGATGCAGTTCTTTGAAGGCCACCCATTTCCCGTCGGGCGAAATGGCGATCTCTTCGGCAATATCGTTTTTAACGTGGTGTTTCTTGTCGCTGCCATCTTTTTTGATGCTGCTCAGCCAGGTGTCGCCCTGATGGGCCTCATGGAAGTAGATGCGTGATCCGTCGGTATTCCAGGTGAGGCGGGGCATGCGGCGGTTCGATCCGCGGTTGGCCGTCTCTGTGACCCGGGTCGCCGACCCACCGTCGGATGCGATGGTATTGATATACAGGAAAAATTCCCCGCTAAGGCCGCTTCCCCGGTTTGCCTGCCCGCTGCCTTCAATGAACGCGATCGTACGTCCGTCGGGGCTCCAGGCCGGATTGCTGTACTGATTGGAAGTAGTTGTAAGGCGCACCGGATTGCCGCGCCGGCCGTCGATACGCGCCTTGTAGAGATGTCCGCCTTCAGCATCGCTCCAGGTGGTGTAGGCCACCTGGCTGCCGTCGGGAGATATGGCAGGGGCGAATTCGAGCCGCTCACCATCACGTGTAATACGCTCCGGCGTGCCCGATGGCAGGCGCATCCTGTAAAGATGACCGGTCGCCTGAAAAACAAGCGTGTTGCCGTCGGGTGTCATCACCGGCCAGCGGATCACGTTGCTTGTGAAGGAGTCGTCGCTGATTTTATACTCAAAGTGAACGGCTTCGGCAATGCGCTGGCTTACACGTGCATTGAATGGGATGTTGTTGGCCTGGCCGGTTTGGCTATTCAGCCGGTAGATCTTGCCACCGAAGGTTATGATGATGTCCCGGTTGTCGGGCATCCAGGCGAAAGCGGGATATACACCGTGTATCGCCCAGGTCTCCTGCTGATCAAGGTCAAGTCCGTCGAATACCGGCCGCTCAACACCGGTCTGTTGGTCGCGAATAAAAAGCACACTTTTGGTTCCGACCCGTCTTACAAAGGCCAGTTTACTCCCGTCGGGAGAGGGGGTGGGGCGTACCGCACCGCCGGCTGAACGCGTGAAGGGTTCCATCCGGCCAGTCTCCAGGTTCATTCTGTTGATCTGATAGATGCCGGCATGTACATCCCGGTTGTAGTCGAAATTACCGGTGAAAAAACTGTAGTAAAGCCACTCGCCATCGGGCGATACACTCGGTTCATTCTGGTCGGCCTGCCAGTTCTGGCGAGCCACGAGTTGAACACCATTACCACCATCCACATGGTACAACCAGATCTCGCCGGCGCCCAGTGATCGCGTACCCGTGAAATGCTTCCGGGCAACCAGGTACCTGCCGTCTGGTGTCCAGTATGGGGAACTGAGTAACCGGAAGGTCTCTTTGGTCAGGTCGCGGCGGTTCCCGCCATCGGCGTCCATCAGCCAGATATTATCTCCGCCATCGCGGTCGCTGGTAAATGCGATCGTCTGCCCGTCAGGGCTGTAACGGGGCTGCATGTCGAAGGCTTCACCGCCGGAGAGCAGTACGGTCTGGCCGCCGCCGGCTGGAATCCGGTAGATGTTACCGAGCAGATCGAACACGATATGCCGTCCGTCCGGGCTCACATCCAGGTTCATCCAGGTACCTTCATCGGTATCGAATTCGATGGTCTGTGTCGGCCATTGATTCCATTGTTCACCCTCTACTTTCCAGTCCTTGCCGTCGCCGGGCCAGGGTTTGTCGGTGTCGGATGTGATTAAAAAGGGTACAAACAGTGCCAGGAGCAGACCTGAAAATAGTTTCATGGCTGTCAGATATTGGTTGGTTGGATTGTGGATGGAAATAAAGGCTTTTTTTGACTGCCGAAAAATTATGAATTGATTTGCAAAAGTCTCAAATTAACGCCGTTTATTACACATTTTTACCAACTGACCAATCATGCTGGAAATTCAGAAAAGATTATCCAACTCATTTTACGCCCTGCTTGCCCTGCCGGCAACCGCCATGGGCTTCGCATTGTCTGTTCAGATTGCAGCCCTGAGCTGGATACTGAGTACCCAGTATGGACTTGATATTCATGATGTTGGACTTGTGTGGGCTGCCGGGCCTATAGCCGGAATAATCGGGCAGATCCTGATCGGAGTGATCAGCGATAATGTCTGGTTCTGGAATGGCAGGAGACGCCCGTTTATACTTATCGGTGGTGTGTTGTCGGCGCTGATGCTGCTGGCCCTGCCCAACATTGGAATCGTTTCAGCGGCAATGGGCCTCGACGGTATACTTGGAATTGCCCTGGTCATTGCCCTTACTCTCGATCTTGCCATCAACGTGAGCTTCAACCCGACACGGTCCGTTATTGCGGATGTAACCCCTGAAGGCAGGCCACGAACCAAAGGTTACACCTGGATGCAGACCGTATCTGGTACATTCGGGGTTATGGCCTATGCCATCGGTGCGATCTGGGACAATTTTGTTCTGATATACTTCGGCGTGGCGCTTGTGCTGTTATTCTCGTTGCTCCCTCCGTTTTTTATAAAAGAACCAAGGGTACTTGGCCAGGATGATGATGACGAATCGAGGGCTGACCTTACGCCTGAAGCCGCCGGCGTATCGGCACAACAGCATGCCGGGGATGTTGCCAGAAAGTCGAATGAGGCATCTCTGTTCGAAATTGTAAAAGTGATCTACCCGCTCTGGGGCTTTTTCATCTATTCGGTATATGCGCTGGCCGTCCGTCTTGGCATGCCCGCCATTCCCGGAAATTACTTTGAATACGCCTGCCTTGCACTCACCATCTTTTTGATTGGTAAAGCCATTTTCACCAGCGAGGAGGGCAAGACGAAAGAGATAGCCGGTATGATCGGATTTCAAAAAGTACTGGCCGCACACTCATTCACCTGGGTGGGTATACAGTCGATGTTCATATATCTGTATGCATTCGTCCAGTATCGGATGGACCATCTCACCGATATCGCCGTGGGGCAGACCGTGAACTGGAGCTTTTTCTCCCTGAACCTGGTAGCCGCTATTATTCCGGCCCTGCTGCTGGAACCCATAGCCGCCCGGTATGGACGGGTTAAAACGCACATGACCTGTATCGCAATCATGTCGGCAGGTTATGCCGGCATCATCTTCTTTGGTTTCACCCCGGTAATGCTCTATGCACTTTTTGCGATAGTGGGTATAGGGTGGGCCGCCACCATTTCATTGCCATTTGCCATCATGTCTTCCAAAATTCCCCGCAACCGCATGGGGCTCTATATGGGGCTGTTTAACCTCAGTGTGGTATTGCCGCAGCTTGTGGCAAGCCTTGGCGTTGGCGAAGCGGTAAGCGCTGTTGAGGACAAAAGCCTGATCTTCATCATTTGTGCGGTTACCGTTGGCTTCTCGGCCCTGAGCTGGTCTTTCGTAAAGGAGAAGAAAGAGGAGGTTCTCGGCAGCGGAGCGGCAGCCGGTGGCGGCGGGCATTAAATCACAGGTATATCAACGCTGAAATCGCCGGCACTTTTCTAACATCATGCAGGGTAAATCGTATAGCTTGCGCCCTGTACAGTCATTTCAGTGAAATGAACACATCACAATATTATGCTGATTACTGTTGACTGGATGAAGCATGTGCAGAGGAGATCATTTCGAGCACTTTAGCGGCGCATCCCCACGACAGGGTTACCCCGGCGCCGCCATGGCCATAATTGTGTATTACCATTTTGTTGCCCAGTGATGCCGATTCCAGGCGTAATCCTTTTTCCTTGCGGATGAAACGGTATCCGAACCGGGCATTCATGGGCAAACCGGCAATATCGAGGCCCAGTGTTTCAAGAAGGATATCCCTGATAATTTGGTACATCGGTTCCG
>RECM01000003.1 GCA_007694035.1 Balneolaceae bacterium | reverse complement strand
CTTTGAGTTAGGGATCTGGGGAGCAATAGAGCAATTGAGTTTGGAAGTGGTTTGGTTGAAGTCACTGGTAGCCCCTAATTTTGCCCTCAAACGGGCAACACTATTCCAGAGGTGACAAATCTGTCACCGGTAGCGCAAGCCTGCGCAGCAGGCTGTAGTCGAAGGGCGTGGAGGCTTTTCAAAGCCTCCAAAAACATCCCTAAAGCTCACACCCCCAAACAACTTCAAAATACCCCCCACTTCCCAATTCCCAATTCCCTATTCCCTATTCCCTATTCCCTATTCCCTATTCTATTGTTCAACTGTTCAACTGTTCTATCACCTCAATCACCCGTTTACTATCACCAGCAGCATCAACCTCCGTATCCTTATAAACAATCTTCCCGTCGAGCCCGATAATGAACGTCCACCGTGCCGTTGAAATCTCGCGCGTAAGCACCTTCTCCTCACCGTCAACAACACGCGTTATGGTTCCTCCTCCCCGTACCGGTACGCCAAATGCGCGTGCAATGGTACCCTCCTCATCCGAAAGCAGCGGGAAATTCAGGTTGTTCACCCTTTTAAACAGCTCCAGGTTGGAAACCGGGTCGCCACTTATTCCCACAACCTCGGCTCCCATTTCGGTGAGCTTTGTGCGGTCGTCCCGGAAATTGCAGGCCTGAGCGGTACATCCCCCGGTCATTGCTCCGGGATAGAAGTACACTACAAGGATCTTCTTTCCCACATGATCGGCGCTTCGCCAAAGTTCGCCTTCGGCGTTCAGTGCTTCAAATTCAGGGGCTGGGGAACCGGGTTCGATGTTCATAGTCTGGGCATTTAATGGTCCGTATTTAAGCGCGATCATTGCAAGGGCTGCAACAGTTAACACCAGCAACGTAACGGCTGTTCTTTTCATGGCAGTATCTCTATATGGCAGTATCACCATAATTATATATTCCGTGATCACAATAAACTGTCTGATCCGCAGTCTGTGTGATCCGCTGTTGTAAAATATACATCATTTCAACGCGACTATTCAGAGATTTACGGTCTGTTCCATCCGGACTGCAGTGCTTCAGGAATGGATTTTACTGCGGATTGATATCGATCCAAACCCGGATTGATACAGGCCCAGACCCAAAAAACCCCGCCTGTCCGTTTTTCATGACATTGTGACCGGTTTGATTTATATTGATACATAGGCCGGAAAAACCATTGAACCTGCAAAGCGAACAAGTAATAGTAATACGCAGACTGTGTTCAGACCCATGAGCAGAAAATCAAACATAGGCAAAAGAGAGCTCCTCGCCATCCTGGTACTGATACTGGCTGTTAGCGGTTGTGATCTGTTCAGTCACTCTTCATCGGGTTCAGCTACCCTGATTGTAATTGCCGACGATACCATGGTGCCGGTTCAAAAGAAAGAGATCTACCGGGCGGATGCCGCACGTCTTGCGCTCAGGGAAGTCCGGCAATCAACACCCCTGCGGGATGCATCCCCCGAAATACCTGCAGATAAAGCCGAAAACTACTACCGCGCGCTGGTGCATGTTTACAATTCGATGTCGGCCTGGAGCGATACGGTTACCAAAATTATACCCATCCACACATTCCCCGATATTGAGCTGAAGCAAATGATCGTAAGCTTTGAAGATGGATTGGAATGGACGCAGCCATGGCGCGACGGCGACCGGTTTACCGGCAATCCGGCGGTCGACAGCCTGTTAACCCGGTTCGATCTGAACCTGCGCAACTACTACGACTGGCCATGGGCCCATGCCGTGGTGCTTGAAGCCTCACGGTTTCTGAACATACCGGCCGTTTCAAAAAAGTTTTCGTCCATCGGGGGTGTGCGCTATGCCGAATCAAACGGATGGATGGGCGACGGGAATAATATCCGGGCCGAATGGGTCGATCCGCTTTTACTCAAACTCACCTACTCCCTCGGCTACGGAGATTGCCCCGCCGGGTGCATCAACAGGCGATTCTGGGAATTTGATGTGCATATCAACGGAACTGTAACGCACATCAGAACATACGGATCAGACTTACCCCGCCGCAATTACTGATCAGAATACGATCAGCACGGGTCCGCATTCCCCCGCCGCAATTACTGACCAGAATACGATCAGCACGGGTTCGAATTCCACCGCCGCAATTACTGAACAGAATTAAAACAGCACGGTTTCGCTTTCCCCCCGTAATTACTGACCAGAATTCGATCAGCTCCGGCCGTAGACCGTCACGATGCTGCCCCTGGCAACGGTATTCGACGGCGAAATCAGCATCACGATCTGCCGTGCCAGCTCATCGGGCTTCGGCCATTTACTGTAGTCGGCGTCGGGCATGGATTTCCGGTTGGCCTCCGTATCGATGATAGACGGGGCAATGGCATTCACCAGGATGTTCTCACCGGCCAGTTCTTCGGCCAGGGCCACCGTAAAGGCCGCCACACCGGCTTTGGCCGTGGCATAGGCCGTCATTCCCGCGCCCTGCCGGGGTTCCAGCGCCGGCCTGGCCGCGATGTTCACGATCCGCCCGCCATGCCCGCCATTATTACGCATATGCCTGACGGCCGCTTTGGTACTGTTGAAGCAGGTAACCAGGTTCAGGTCGAGCTGTTTGCGGAATTCCTTCAGTCCGGTATCGGCGATTTTGCCCATCCCAAATCCCCCTGTAATGTGGATGGAAGCCCACAGCGGCCCCTGCTGATCGACCGCATCCTGATAAAAATCATAGGCCTGCTCATCATCCACCAGATTTATACGGGGAGCAGTAAACAGGTTGTGATGGTCCCTGTTCTCAAACGCATCAAGCTCATCCTCCCTGAATACGGGGATGCTCACTTTGGCACCCGAATACAGAAGCAGGCTGCAGACCTCGCTTCCCAGCGCGCCGGTGCCCCCGGTTACCACGATGTGTCGGTTT